>JADMJS010000511.1 GCA_018780435.1 Myxococcales bacterium | reverse complement strand
GCTCCCTTGAGCGCCTGTAGCTCAGCGGATAGAGCATCGGCCTTCTAAGCCGAGGGTCACAGGTTCGAGACCTGTCAGGCGCGCCTCGAACCCGGCCTCTGGCCCGGAAGAGCTCGCAGCTCGCGCCGGCAAGGCCATTGCCGGTGGGTTCTTTTGAAATCGAAGCCATCGCGGTGCGTGCTAGGCGCGCTCCGCACGGAACGTTCACGGTGGGTGTAGCTCAGTTGGTAGAGCACTGGATTGTGATTCCGGGTGTCGCGGGTTCAAGCCCCGTCACTCACCCCTGCGTTGCGGTCACGAAGACCCGAGCATTCGTCGCTCGGTCGTCACGTCAGCCATGCGCTCGTAGCTCAGCTGGATAGAGCATCGGCCTTCGAAGCCGAGGGTCACAGGTTCGAATCCTGTCGAGCGCACTCTCCCTCACAGGGAGGCGAAGGCGCCCCACACGCACCGTTCCCCGCCCCAAGGACCTTCAGTCGAGCGATTTTCGAATCGAGCGATTTTCTGGTTGCAGGAGCGGAGCAAGTATGGTTCAACACCGCGCGCTTCGGGGAACGAAGCACGCAGCCTCCGTCGAGGCAGCCCTGAGTCCGCGGGACTTCGGGCGACGAGACGGGTCAAGGCATGAAAATCAGGGCTCATAGCTCAATTGGTAGAGCAGCGGACTCTTAATCCGGAGGTTGAAGGTTCGATTCCTTCTGGGCCCACCATCCATGAAAATTCGTCGCGCCGCGTGTTCCCCGAACACGCGGCGTTGTCGTTTCTGCGAGAGTGGCGGAATGGTAGACGCGCGGGTCTTAGAAGCCCGTGGGCACCCCCGTGGGGGTTCAAGTCCCCCCTCTCGCATCCCCTTCATAGCGCTTCTTCGGGGGCGCGGGGGTAGTCCCCCGCCCGCAAGCGCGGAACGGCGGGACGTGTCCCCCGCCCGCAAGCGCGCCCTCCTCCCGAGGCCGGCTACGCCTTGCTCGCTGCCGGAGAAGCCATGCACGCCACCGGAGAAGCCATGCAAGCTACTGTCGAAGACGTCTCCACGGTCGAGAAGCGAATCCGGGTCGAAGTGCCGGCGGCCGAAGCGGCTGCGGCGCTCGAAGAGCAGCTGAAGCGGATCGGCAAGGTCGCGTCGGTACGCGGCTTTAGGCCCGGCAAGGTCCCGCGGGAGCTCATTCGCAAGCTCTATGGCGTCGAAGCCGAGTCCGAGGCCGTCAAGGGCCTCGTCAGCAAACACATCGAAGCCGCGATCAGCGGGAACGGCGTGCGCCCCATCTCGATGCCCGATCTCGAGCGTGGTCCTTATGTCGCCGGCCAGCCCTTCGTCTTCACCGTCGTCTGCCAGGTCCTGCCGGACTTCGACGTCGCCGACGTCGAGGACCTGTCGCTCGAGGCCGGGCCGACGGAGCCGCCTGAAGCCGACCTTGAGGCGGCGCTCGATGAGCTCCGCACCGAACACGCCGAGCTCGAGACGGTGGAAGACCGCGGCGCCGATACAGGCGACCTCGTCACCCTGACCTATACCGCCCGCGTCATGGGCGAAGAGACCGCGTTCACCGGCGAGGAGCCCGTCGCCGTCGCCGCCACGCTCGGCCAGCCCTTCCACCCCGCGGGCCTCACGGACCACCTGAGCGGCGTGAAGGCGAATGAGACGCGGAGCTTCGAGCTCCCGGTCGGCGAGGACTTCGGGCCGGAAGAGCACGCCGGCAAGTCGGCCCTCGTCGAGGTCCATGTCGAATCGGTCCAGAAGAAGATCCTCCCCACGCTCGATGACGAGTTCGCCAAGGATATCGGTCACGAGGATCTGGGGGCGCTTCGCGCGGCCGTCTACGACAAGCTCGCACGCGAGCTCACCACCCGAGAGCGCGAGCGCACCACGCGCGCCGTCCGCGACGCGCTCCACGCTCGCAACGAGATCGAAGTCCCGAAGGTCCTCATCCGCCAGCGCGCGGAGCAGACCTCGCGTCTCCTCTACATGCAGTTCCGTCGCAACGATGGGGCGGCGTTCCCGGACGACATCTTCAACCAGGTCTTCGGACCGGACGCCCCGCAGGTCATCGAGATGGCCGAGCGTACCGTTCGCGAGGAGATGATTCTGGACAAGCTCGCCGAGAAGCTGGCGATCACGCTGTCCGAAGAGGATCTCGACGAGCACCTCGCCGAGCTCGGCCGACAGAACGACATGCCCGTCGCCAAGCTCCGTGGACGCCTCGAGAAGGCGGGCCAGCTCGAAGACACGCGAGCCGGCCTGCTACGCCAGAAGACGCTGTCGGCCCTCATCGCGCGCGCTCAGGCGACGCCGCCTGTCGCCGCCGTGAGCGACGCACCCGCCGCCGAGTAATACGCCGCGCTCGCCCGAGCGCGTTTGCTCACCAGCGCTCACGACGTCGAACGTCCCGGGCCCCCTCTCTACCCTCCATCGTCGCTCCTGCCGGCACCCGGCACCATCGGCCGGCGTCCTCGTCAGGACCCGCCCGAACGGGCAGGTCGCTCATCTTTCGGCGGGGCGTAAGTGGACAACGTGGGGGGCGGGCGGCAGGATACCGGGCGTTCAAGTGACCCACGGGGTACTCATGTCGCTCACCGATCTCCAGTCCATCTATGTTCCCAGCGTCATCGAAAACACCCATCGCGGTGAGCGCCAGTTCGACCTCTTCAGCCGTCTGCTCCTCGACCGCATCGTCTTCATCGGCGGCGAGATCACGAATACTGGCGCCGACGTGCTGATCGCCCAGTTCCTGTTCCTCGAGTCGATGGATCCCGAGAAGGAGATCCACCTCTACATCAACTCGTCGGGAATCTCCCCGGGCCGGCCCATCGATCCGGCGCTCGCGGTCTACGACACGCTGCAGTACATCCGCAGCCCCGTGTCGACCATCTGCGTCGGTCAGGCCGCCAATGTCGCGGCGCTGCTCCTCGCGTCGGGAGCCAAGGGCAAGCGCTTCACCCTGCCGAACGCGCGTATTCACCTCCATCAGCCGGTCGGCTGGTTCCAGGGCCAAGCGACCGACGTCGACATCCAGGCGAAGGAGCTGACCACCATCAAGAACACGCTGACCGAGGCGCTGGCACGACACACGGGCCGCACGATCGAACAGGTCCGCGAGGACACCGATCGCGACAAGTTCCTGCGGGGAAAAGAGGCGGTCGACTACGGCATCGTCGACCAGGTCATCGCGCGCAAAGACGTCGCGGGCGAGAAGCCCCGCTGAGTGGGGGAAGACCAGAGAGGATCGGCCTGCGAGGCGAGCCGACTTCGAACTCAGGTTTTCTTCGCGACGGGCCGAACGGGTATGATACGAGCGTCTGCGGCCGCGTCCCCAGGGGCGGGCCGTACGCATGACTGAGGAGCTGAGCGTGGACAGGCGAAGAGATAGCGGCAACCTCTG
>JADMJS010000710.1 GCA_018780435.1 Myxococcales bacterium | reverse complement strand
AGTGCGGCCGGGCCGCGTTGCGTGCGAGCTGCACCGGTTCATCAATGCGCTGCGAGGGCCGCCGTATACGCCCGAACTCCGGGATATTCAATCAAGAATGGCAGTCTCTGCTTCACGAGCTGGGCTAACGCTGGCCGTCGATCAGTCGATCAACTGATGCCGAAGGCCGCCCGGGCCGCCTCAAGGTCGATGACGAGCTCGTCGCCACTCGCCGTCTTCTTGACGCGGCCGGAGCCGTAGGGGTCGTATTCGAGCTCCTTGACGAGCTTTCCGAAGACCTCTTTCAGTGCGCGCGCCCCGAGTCGCGAGTTCTCGGTGGCCTTGTCCGCGATGAAGTTGATCGCCTCGGCTGTGACTGTGAGCGTCATGCCGTACTCTTTGAAGTAGGACTGAGACGTCGGCAGAATCGCGCCGGGGATGTCCTTCAAGATCGTAATCAGGTCGCGGGCTTGGAGTGCACGCAACGTGACGATGGAGTCGAAGCGGGCCAGGAACTGGGGCGTGATGCCATAGCTGAAGAGGTCCGAGTGGACGAGGTGGTCCGCGATCTGGAATACGATCCGGCGCTCCACGCTGCCGTCGGCCTTGGTGATGAGGCGGTACGGCGGGTTCTTGCCCCCAGCGGTCACGCGGTCGAAGACTTGGTCGTAGAGCTCTTCGAACGCGCCGCCGGCGATGAACAGGATACCGCCGGTGTCGACCACGACGGACTCTTTGCCCTCGGCCCCGCTTGGCAGCGTCACCGGGACGGAGAGCATCTGTTTCTCCGACTCCATCAGCGTGAGGAGGCTCTCCTGCGCGATGATGCCGGAGACGTTCGGCTCCTTGCCGACGTGGGATCGAATCTTGTCCACCTCGTCCACGAAGACGATGCCGTGTTCGATGCAGCGCTTCACACGCTCGATGGGAGCCCGGTCGCCCACTCGGGCTCGGGCTTCTTGCGCCAGCTTTTCGAGCACCACCGTGGACTGCATCCCGCGCGAGGCGAGGTCCGCCAGGAGGTTCGCGTTCATGCGCACGACCGTCCCGAAGTCGGTGAACTCCGGTGAGGCCTTCAGCAAGTTCTCCACGGCGCGCATGATGGTCGTCTTGCCCGTGCCGGAGCCGCCGATCATGAGGATGTTGCCGGCGGAGTGACCGACCAGGTGTTTGTAGAGCGCCACGGAGACTTCCCGCACGGCGGGACCCTGTCCGATGACGTGGGACTTCAGCTTCTCGTAGATCTCGGGTGGATGCATGGCGGGGCAAGCTACCGGACGGATCTCGTCGCGACAAGGCGGACCGATCGCGGCCGACGGCCGTGGCGGCGATCCCAGCCCCCGTCATGGTCGGAGAGCACAGCTTGACGCACGTCGCCAATCTGAGCGACGCCCCTTGACCTTGCAGCCCATATCTGACTATGATGACCAACGGAGGTCACCCATGCAGCTTGCTCTCTCCGACGCCAAGACTCGCCTCTCGGAGGTCGTGCGGTCCATCCGCGCGACCGGCCGCCCTGTCATCCTGACCGTGGACGGGGAGCCCGCCGTCGAGATCCGCCCGGCCCGTTCGTCCGAACGCGCTCTGAGGCGACAGGATCTGAACGCCTTCGACGCGCTGCTCGGCGCGCTCCCCCATCTCTGGACTCCCGCCGAGCCCTTCGATGCCGTCGCCGCGGTATCGGAAGGCCGTCGCTAGGCCCGCTATGGCTGCCGATGTGCTCCCGGCACCGCCCGTTCTGGACGCGTGTGTGCTCGTCGCCGCCCTGGTCCCGAGTGAAGCGCATCACGCGGCGGCGCGGCGACTCCTCGCCCAGTCGCCAGACCGGGCCTTCCTGGTCCCACCCCACTTCATCGTCGAAGTCCTCGCGGCGCTCGCGCGTCGTGGCGCGCCGACTGACCTGATCGCGGGCGCGCGGGCGCTCTGCGAGAGCGACCGCATCCTCGCGCTGCCCCTCGACGAGGCCCTCGTGGAAGCGGCCGTCGAGATGGCGACGACGGCCAAGGTTCATGCTGGCGACGCGCTCTACGCGGCGCTCGCGGTCATGGAGTCGGCGCCTCTGTTCACCCTCGACACCGACCTCGCGGCTCGGCTCAAGGTCAGCTACCCCGACCTCGTCGTCTTCACCGACATCGCCTGAGCGGCAGTACCGACGGCTAGATCATCGCGCGAGACCGACCCGCCTCCGGGCGATGAGGCAATTGTCGCTGCCACGGGTGAAGTCGCGGCACGTGCCGGGGCGGTCCTCGTAGACCGAACAGCCGTAGGGGCCGTCGCCGTCGAGGTTCGCGCAGCGGTCACCACGGCGCTTCACCAGGGTGCGTCGCCCATCCCGCACGACGAGCTCTGGGTGGGACCGCACGAAAGGGTCGAGCCGGCTGATCTCGACGCCGTGGAAGGCCTCGCGGCAGCACGCACCACACTGCTGGCAGTCGAGCTGGCGCTCGAACGAGAGGCAGCCGGGGAAGTCGGGTCGCACGCGGGGCCCGGGTGCCCCGGCTCGATGGTGAACTCGGCAGCGGTCACCATCGCGACCGCGATAGCGCCACGCACAGTCGCCGCACGAGCCGGAGCCGATGGGGCCGGACACCGGGTGGCGACCCGGAACCAGGCTCCAAAGCCGCTCTTGTCGCGCGATCTCGGCCGTGCCTCGCAGCGCATGGCGGAGGGCGCCGGCAAACGGCGAGCGACTGGCTTCCCGCAGCCCCTCCCGGGCTCGTGCGATGATCCAGGCCTCCTCCGGGCGGTCGAGCGGGTGCACGCCCAGCGCGTCGGGAGGCAATCCTTCGTAGTAGGGCCGCCAGACGGTCGTCGAAAAGAAGAGCGCCCGCAGCCCCGCGCGGTCCGCGAGCGCCGCTTGCATCCGGAGCGCCGCGTATTCGAGGCCGACGTTGTCCGGCAGGGCCTCGCCGCGCTCGGCGATCGACTGTTCGTCGGGATCGGTGTTGTCGAGGCCGAAGTCCGGTTCGCCCCATCGCGCGGTGCCCTGCACGAAGCCGTGGCAGAGCTCATGGAGGACCAGGACGGCGAGGCAGTCGTCCGGATCGAGGCTGTCGCGCGTCCCGATTGTGATGACGCCTCTCCCGTTGTTCGACGCGTAGGCATCTCCCGAGCGGACGACCTCGAAACCGCAACGCTTAGCGCACCGTATCCAAAGTGCGTCGACGTCCGGTCGGTCGAAAGGATGGGGCAGGGGGCGCGAGGTATCGGAGGGCATGGGCTGCTGGGGGCGGGGGTGACGAACCGCCGGGACGGTTATACTCTCCCGCCGTGCAGAGTCACCGCCCTGAGCACCCGTGCCAGCGCCACCGTGCCAGTACCACCGTGCCAGTGCCACCGTCAGCCCCTGAGGAGTCGCCCGTGAGAATCGCATATCCGCTCTATCTCGATGTGCCCATGCTCAC
>JADMJS010000298.1 GCA_018780435.1 Myxococcales bacterium | reverse complement strand
CCCAGGCGCGATTGGTCGTAACCGTTCGCGCCCCCCACCGGGGGGCTGAACGGTTACCATCCGTGTAGGCGCCCATCACCAGACGCGGAGTTCTGGCGACGTCGTCCTGAAAACGGCTCCGTTGCCGCCTTGGTGGCGAGTCTCGTGCACGGGCAGCTTCTCGAGGGGCTGCACATCCCGAGCCCCGGCGCCTTGCGCTGGGCGCACACTGTAGTCGCGTTCCCGGCGGCAGCTCATCACTTGAACGACTGGTGGCTCGTCGTGCATCCAACACACTCATCGTAGCTCGGCGGGCAATTCTGAGTGACGCACGCCTGACAGTCGGGACCGTCGGCGTCTATGTAGCACGTTGGCCCGCAGTACTTCAGTGAACAATCGATCCAGTTGCTGACGCAGCATGCGCACCCTGCCGTGAGGCCAACGTCGTCGTACAGGCACCTCTGGATGCAACGCAGGCCTAGGCCGAAACAGGGCATCCCGCAGGCGTAAACGGCCTCGAAGCCTTTCGGGGCGTCGAGGATCAGTTGGTTCGTGGCGAGATGGCAGTCGTTGGGCGCCAGCTCGTTGCAGAGGAGGCCCGCCATCACGGGGTTCACACAGGCGATGCAGCCGGGGCCCTTCTTGTAGGTCTTGACGCACTCGTCGCAGGAGTCGCCCGTCGTCTGCGGGTCCAGGCAGCGTTCGCAGTCCTCGCCCGTTTTGAGCGGGTCCACGCACAAGGAGCAGAACCAGCCCGTCTTCAGGGGGTTCACGCACTGGTCACAGAGGTCGCCCTTCTTCGCCGGGTTCTTGCACTCATCGCACGAGTCACCAGTCTTCGATGGATCCTCGCACTCGCACTTTCCCCAGTAGCTGCAAGTAGTTCCCGTTCGGCACATCCCGCAGCTCACTCCGTTTGGGTCCGCCCCACACTCGCGTTCCCCGCACTCGGGCACCCGACATCGGCCTGACGGGGTGCACCCGAGCCCGCGCTCGCACATTGAGTCACCCGTGGGATCACAGGGTTCCCCCTCGCGTGAGCAGTTCAGCTTTTGGCACGAGGGGATGGGCAGCGTGGTGTTGCAGCCGTTGCCGGCCCCGCACTCGTCCGAACTTGTGCAGGTTTGGAGACGGTCGCAAGCGACCGGGATCCTCGGAGGGCTTGGCGGCGGCGCCACCTCGAACGACCCGTCGTCGTTCCGATCAACCACACCTGGCCCCTGGCAGCTGAAGGCGATCATGGCAACGACAATGAGCAAACAAGGATTTCGCATCGCCCCTCCACTCGAACGCTTACCAGTCATCCACCAAATCAGCTTACCACGTAACTCCTGCACATCGACAGCGTCATCGCCTCAGGACGGGCGCGCAGCCGCCCACCGGCGAGCGCGGAGTTCAAGCGACGTCGTCCTGAAGACGGCCCAGGTGGTCGGACGGGAAGTCGTCGTTGCCCCGGCCGGCAACGCGCCTCAGCCCTGTCCTGAGCTGAACGCGACGACGAGCCACACGGCGAAGGCCGTGGGTCGCGGGTGGGGCCATTGGCCTTATGGTGTAGTCCCGTTTTCGGACAGGGCTGTTCGATTTCGAGTCACCGGATGGGACGGAAGTGGGGCCATCGTTCCGCCCTGGGCGTGTCGTTACGGGCGTCCTAGCGCTAGGTGGGGGGCTGGCACGATGCCTGAAAAGGGAGGGCGGCATGACGCGGAACCGACGTGCATCAGGGGGGGCGGTGGGCTACGATGAGGGGATGCGTGGTCCACGGACTCAGCCCATCTCGCCCGCTCCCCCCTTCGATTGGTCTGCCTGGGAGATCGACGAGGAGGAGGATATGTCCACATCACCGGAGCATGACCGGATCTCGACCGAGTTCGAGTCGGCGCTTCGGCTCCTCTCGCGCGAACGGGGCTGGACTCGCGAGGCGGGCTCTCTGCCCGTCGCGCGGTGGGCGTTCATCTGCAAGGAGACCTTCTTCGCTTGGGTGAAGGCGAGGCCCAACGTGCGGGTCTCGCCCGACGTCTACTTGATCTGGAACCCCGTGGAGCCTGCTCCGTCGTCTTGGCGACTCTGGGAGCTCGGGCACCTGCCGCCCGACTTTGCGCTCGAGGTCGCTTCAGAGGACCGGCGGAAGGAGTACGATGTCAACCCCGACAAGTACGATGCACTGGGCGCAACCGAGCTCGTCATCTACGATCCGCATGGCCTTGGTGGGCGAGGGCGCGGTCCACTGCGGCGTTATCGGCGGCAACCGGACGGTCGCTTCGAGGCTCAGGAGACGGGCGAGCCCGTCGTCTATTCGAGTGTCCTCGATGCTTGGCTGGTCGCGACGGTAGGCGACGACGGCTACTCGCTCCGGATCAGTCGGGATCCTCACGGGATCTCGATCGTTCCGACCCTGTTCGAAGCGGTACTGCAGGCGGATCGCGCTCAACGCGACGCGCTGGCTGAGGCCGACGCGGAGCGCCGACGCCGGGTAGAGGTCGAACGCGAGCTGGAGCAGCTGCGGGCCCTGATGGCGGCGCGCGCCGCGCCCTGAAGCGGCCGTTTACCCCGAGCCACGCCCGACTCGGCGGCGCCCCGCCTACTCCGCGCAGCTCGCTTCGGTCTCGCGCCACGCGAGGACCGACGGCGCGCCGGGGATGAAGCCGTAGAAGCGGGCCATCCAGTATTGTTCGGCATAGTCGGTGCCAGGGGACTGCGTGATGCCGTCGGCGCGCGTCTCGCCGATGTCGAAGGGGCTTCGTTGCCACGTGTAGTCGGCCCAGCGGCGCAGGGGGCCGGGGAGTGGCTCCGAGGCGACGGCGCGCGTGCACTTGCCGTCGGCCATCACGCACTCGGACGGGTCTCCCGTGCAGTCGAAGGCGACCTTCTCGCCCGGGATGGTCACCCCGAAGATCGTGACTTCGCGCTCGCAGAGGTCGCGCTCTTCGACTGTCATGCACTGCGGGACCGTGCCCTCCGGCATCGCGGCGACGACCTCGTCGAAGGACTTGGCGTAGGTGCGGCGCGGGTCCTCGAGGATGCCGCCGTTGCCGCCGAAGGTGCTGAGGTTCGCCAGCGCGTAGTCGAGCGCTTCCTGGCGTGCCGCGCCGCCGATCTCCTTTGACACCGTGCCCGCGAACATGAGGTTGAAGTTGATGTTGCCGATGTAGGAACACTCCTTCTCCCACATCTCGTCGCGCATCACCTCCTGCATCCACGTGCCGAGGGGCGACTCGCCGAGGAGGTTGTTCAGCGCCCAGAGCGGGCCCGCGATGATGTTCGTGCCGTAGAAGCGGCGGCAGAACTTCGGGAGGATGAGGGAGCTCATCGTGGCCGCGACTTCCGCCGTCTTGAGGTTGCCGAGCAGCTCCTCGTTCATGAAGTCGACGTACTTCGAATCGCCCGTAAACGCGTAGGCCATGAGCGT
>JADMJS010000664.1 GCA_018780435.1 Myxococcales bacterium | reverse complement strand
CGACGCATCCGGGCATGATTCAGTGCCGTGGCGACCTCGCGGTCATCCTGATGGCGAAGGGCCAACGCTGCGAGGCCATCGACCAGATGCGCCGCTACGTGAAGGCC
The DNA here is from genome assembly GCA_018780435.1 of Myxococcales bacterium. Taxonomy (GTDB): domain Bacteria; phylum Myxococcota_A; class UBA9042; genus SXOO01. Next base: position 3,284 of record JADMJS010000664.1, on the reverse strand, counting down.
GCGCCGGGTTCGGCCCAGGCCGTGCAGTTCACGCGCCTCATCGAGCAGTTCGAACCGCAGTGCAACTGACGAGGCGCGCTTGAAGACGGCACCGACGGGCGGCTCAGTCGACGAGTTCTTCGCGTCACTGCCGCCGGACCGACTGCCGCTGATGACGTGGTGCCACGACACCATTGTTCGGCTCGCGCCCGAGCTCGACGTGAAGCTGTGGGGAAAGATCGTCGGCTACGGCCAGATGCGCTTCCGCTACGCCTCCGGCAAGGAGGGCGACTGGTTCCCGATTGGTGTGGCCAATCAGAAGCAGTACGTGAGCCTCTACGTGTGCATCGTGGAGGATGGGGCCTATCTCGCCGAAGCGCGGGCTGAGAGGCTCGGCAAGGTCAAGGTGGGCCGTAGCTGCATCAACATGAAGAAGCTCGGCGACGTGAACCTAGTCGAGCTCGAGGCGCTTCTGGTCCATGCCGTAGCGCTGATTCGCCACGGGGCGGGCGTGTTCGGACTCTGAGAGCCGAGGGCTTTCGCGTCGCTTCCGAATCAGTCCGCGGTTCTGCCCGCTACCAGACGACGGCGAGCCCAACGTCCCGGTAGGCGTGTATTCGCTCGTCTGGAGTCACGAGCGGAATCGATCTCGTGAGAGCCGTCGCGACGAGCCCTCGGTCGAACGGGTCCGCATGAAGGAGGGGAAGAGCGCCGGCCCGAACGGCAGCAGCGGGGGAGAAGTCCAGCAGCACGAGATGGTGAAAAGCGACGACGCTCGACCACCATGACTGTGGGTCCGAACGTAGTGACAGCTTGCCCGCCGCGTGTTTGATGGCGATCTCCCAGGCCGAGAGCGCGCTCACGGCCCACGGGTGGGTCGTGAGGTGTTCCCTGGCAGTCACACTGAGCTTCGCGTGCTCGCCATTGGCAATCCAGATGAGGACGCAACTGTCGAGGAGAACCATCAGAGCGGATCGAGAGAGTCGACTGGAAAGCCGTCGGGGAACGTAGGCTCCGTCGGTTCCTCGTGAACCACGACCGCCAATGCCGGATTCGGCCCCCAGACAGGCGCCCACGGAGAGTCGCTCATCGGCACGACCTTGGCGACGGGCTTCCCGTGCCTGGTAATGATGATGGTCTCTCCATGCTCTTCGACTTGGTCGAGAAGTGCCGAGAGCTTGGCTTTTGCGTCGTAGGCGGAGTAGGTAATCATGAGGACATCATATTGGACTGGTCTGACCTAGTCAAAACAGCCTCAATGGCGCTCTGTCAGGCCTTCGAGACCTTGAGGCCGAGCAGCAGCTGGTGCTTCGGTCCACCGGTGCCGTAGGCGCGCACGAGCTCGGAGGTGACCTGGAAGCCGGACTGCGCCATCCGTTTGGCGAAGCGGTCGTCGGGCTCGGCGGACCAGTAGACGACGCGACCACCGGGACGGAGCGCCGCGTGGACGGTGGCGAGACCGCGCGTCTCGTAGAGGGCCCGGTTGCCGCGCGTCATCATCGCGGTGGTGCCGTTGTCGGCGTCGAGGAGGATGGCGTCCCAGGCGCCGCTTTGGGCCTTCAGGGTGTCCATCACGTCGCCGAGCACGACGCGGGTGCGTTGGTCGGAGAGCTCTTTGGCGGCGAGCGGGAGCGCGTGGTTCTGGTTCCACTCGAGGACCGCGGGTAAGAGCTCTGCGACCACGACTTCGGCGTCTCGGCCGACGGCGGCGAGCGCCGCGCGGAGCGTGAAGCCGAGCCCGAGTCCCCCGATGAGGACGCGCACCTTCGGGAGGCGCATGAGGCCCTGACAGCCGAGCCCCGCAAGGCGAACTTCGGACGCAGTACGCCGAGTGGACATGAGCTCGCGGCCACCGACACGCAGGACGTACTCGCCGTCGTGCTCGTAGAGCGTGAGCTGGTTTCCGCCGGGGGCGCCGGTCTTGCCGATGACGTTCCACGGCTTCATAAGGCGTCGTTCATGGTCCGTAGGGCACGGGGTCGGGGGAACGCGCAGTCCGTCGAAGGGCCTTCGCGACAGCGCGGCCGGGCGAGAGCCAGTCGCGTACGACGACGCGGTGGGGCAGTCGAAGCGAGAGGGGCTCACGCTCGGGGCCGCCTTCGAGGGGATCGACCGGGTAGAGCCCCGCGCGACCGCCGGCGATCGCGTCGAAGGCCGCCGCGATACCGTCCGACCAGTCGCGGCGCGCCGGCAGACCAGGCCCTCGCAGGGGCAGGTTGTCCTTCATGATGCGGGGCGTACCGCGTAGCCAGATGGCGCTGCGGCCGGGCCCAGCGGCCACGAAGCGGCGGCAGTTGGTCTCACGGTCGTCGAGGAGCACGCGGCCCTGGTCGATGGCGGGTTTGCCGGCCGCGGTCGGAAGTCCCGGGATCTTCTCGCCAATCCAGCGCCCCTGTGGGTACGGGATGAGGTCCGGGCGCCGCTCGAAGCCCTTCACGAAGTCGAGCCGGGTGACAACGTGGGCCTTCGTCTCGGAGAGGTCCCCGGGGCGAAGTCCCGCGATAGCCGCGAAGTCCGGGTCACGTTCCACGACTCGGTCGATGCGATAGCCGTAGCCGGCGGTCCAGATGCGCGCGTGTTCGCCGCGGCCCTCCGCCTGCATGCCGAGCAGGAGCCACAGCAGCGGCCGGCGAAGGAAGAGATGCTCGACGTGGTCGAGGAGCAAACGACGCTGCTCGAGGAGCGGCGCGCTCCAGTCCCAAACGGTCTCGTCCAGGTCGAGGACGACCTCGGAGATCGCCAATCCGGCGCGGGCGATGGCGCGCCCCCGCTCCGTGAGAGCGTCTCGGTGGTGCAGGTGGCTGGTCATATGGCCCTCGACGAGGCCGCGCGGATGAGCTCCACGGCCGTGTTCACCCAGACTGGCGTCGCGTTCAGCGACGGCACGAGCTCGAGCACCTCGCCGCCGCGGGCGACGAAGTCCTCCTTGAGCCGCATGCCAACCTCCTCCAGCGTCTCGAGGCAGTCGGCCACGAACGCGGGGCAGAACACGACCACCCGCTTGCTGCCCTTGGCGGCGAGCTCCTCGACGACGACGTCGGTGTAGGGCCGAATCCACGGCGTTCGCCCGAGGCGGCTCTGGAAGGTCACCTGATGGGTGCCATCCGCGAGGCCGAGCGAGGTCGCGAGCAAACGTGCCGTCTCGAAGCACTGGGCGCGGTAACACCAACGGTTTTCGGGGCACATCGAGGCGCAACAGTCCGGGCGCGTCAGGCAGTGACTGCCGGTCTCGTCGGACTTCTTGATCTGCCGCTCGGGGAGGCCGTGGAAGCTGAAGATGACGTGGTCGGGGCGCACGCGATCGA
>JADMJS010000021.1 GCA_018780435.1 Myxococcales bacterium | reverse complement strand
CCCGCCGAACGACATCCGGCAGGGCGAGCTCTTCATCGCGTCGGTCTACGAAGCGCTCCGGAAGAGCCCGAAGTGGGACCGCACGCTCCTCCTGGTCTTCTACGACGAACACGGCGGCCTCTACGACCATGTCGCACCGCCCAAGGCAGCGTTCGACGAACGGGCGGCCGACGGCTTCGACCAGCTCGGCTTTCGCATCCCGGGCATCGCCGCGGGCGGGCTCGTGCGTCGAGGCGAGACCATCCACACCCTCATTGAGCATAGCTCGGTCCCGGGCCTCCTCTCCCGCATCTTCGAGCTGCCCTTCTTGAACAAACGCGCCGAGCTCGCGGGCGACCTCGGCACCGCGCTCAGCCTCGACCTGCGCCGCGACGCGCTACGGCCGGTGGCGCCGGCGATGCCCGCGATCGAAGCGCTCTTCCAGGACCTCGACCAGGCGCACATGCGGCCTTTCGGTCAGGCAGAGCTGCTCGACTTCGCGGTTCAGCGCGGGCTTACGACGCGCGACGGCTGGCGGCCCGCGCTACGCAAGCTCCACCGCGACATGGCGGACATCTACGAGAAGCTCGGGATTGTGAAGTGGGGCTGAATCCCCACCTCGCCGTCAGTACTTGACGTAAGGCGCCGGCGCCTCGGCCCCGTCCGGTGCGCCTTTGCCGCCGAACACGTCGACGCCGTAGCGCCGGCCCTCGCGCCGCAGCGTGCCGAAGAGTCGATCCCAGATCCCCATATGTTGGCCGAAGTTCACGTGAAAGTGAGCGTGGTGGTCGTCGTGAAACATCGACGGGCCCTGAAAGGGGATCCGCGACGTGAGGCGTACGCCCGAGTGGTCGATGGTGTTCCAGACGAGTGCGTAGATGAGCGTCACGATGACGGCGATGTAATGAATTGGAAATAGGAAGAGCGGGAGGAAGCTCACCGCCTGGAACATGAGGAACTCGACCGGGTGCATCGCGGTCACGACGAAAGGCGTCGTGGCGACATAGCGGTGGTGCCAGTGGTGAAAGGCCTTGAACATCGGGCGAAAGTGGAGCGAGCGGTGGGTCCAGTAGGCGAGGAAGTCGACCAGCACGAAGTAGAGGACGGCGCTCGCGACCGTCCAGGCCCAGCCGTAGTCGGCGACGTGGAAGTACATGGGCGTGTCCCAGCCTCGGGTCAGCGCGTAGACGAGGTTGCCTGACAGGAAGCCGCCCAACATCAGGTTCAGTGTGCTGAGCTTCATCGCGTGGCGCGCTTGTTCCGGCCGCAAGAAGCGCTTCGGCTGGCACTTCCACGTCTCCGGCTCATGGGCGCGCCTCACGTAGTACTTGAGGTGGTAGTACCCTCCCACCGTCCACAAGATGGCGACGCCGCCCGCCATGGACGCCAGGACGAGACCGAGCCAAGCCCAGAACTCACCCACCCGCGTTCACGCCGTCGATCGGGAAGAGGCGCTGCATCTTCATGGCGAGCGTGACCGGTCCCTTGAGCTTCCCGCGCCCGGTGGAGAAGGCGCGCGCGCCGTTCAATTCGCCATTGATCATGAGCAGATAGTCGGCTTCGCTCATCTCGACGGTGATGGTCGGCGACGCGTGCCGGCCCGTCCCCTGTTTGATCACGCCGCGCCGTACCTCGGCGTAGTGGAGCTGGTCGGGGCTTCCGCGCAGCACCCACTGGAAGACGGCGTCGATCTGCGCGCCCGCGCGGGAGTCGAAGCGCTTCTCGAGGCCGTCGAAGTAGGCTTGTACCGAGTCGAAGCGCGTCGCGGGCTTCGGGACTGAGAGCGGCGCGGCGGCGGGGCGTACGGGACCTTCCGCGAGGTGTGCGTCGAGCTCCTCGTCCGCCCGGGCGGGCGGCGGTGGTGTCCGGATGCCGGCGAGGCCACCGAGGCGGCTCGTGATGGGCGCGAAGACCGCTGGGACGCCGCCGAAGCGGTCCGCGAGGCCGGCGAGGCGGGTGGCGAAGGACTGGAGCGGACCGGCTGCCCGATTGGCGCGTCCCGCGGCCGCAGGCTCCGTCGCCGCGACCGGTTCGGTGTTGTCGGCCGAGCTTTCGGGCCACGCGTAGAACTGGCGGCACCACTTGCGATAACGGCCGATGGGCCCGTCTCCGCCCGCGAGGAGCGGTTTCTCCAGCCAGACCTTGTTGCCCCAGATGGGGAAGTCCTTTGCGAAGTCCTCCACGAAGGCGTCCCAGAAGATCTGGTCGATCTCAGCCGTGTAGTCCGGGTCCGGCATCTCGCGCGTGTTGGCGACCGCGAAGATCGCGATGCGATCGGGTCCGATGGGGGTCGGGTGGATTCGCTGACGCGTGCGCAACCCGGCCGTGATGACGTGGGTGCGCGAGATGATCTGCCCGAGGCCGTGGAGGGTCACGTCGAGCTCGACCTCGTTCACCTCCTCCGGCATCTGAATGGCGGCGCCCGTCGCGAGCAGGTTGAGGACCACACGCATCGTGTGCCCGGTCTGTTCGACCGAGGCGATGTCGGTGCGCGTGACGTGGTGGACCGGCAGCAGGTGTGAGCAGTCGACGGTGTTCTCACCGACCTCCTGGGGGTGGGACGCGACCTCCCAGCGGATGGTGCGATTCGCGGTCCAGCCCTCGAAGTCGAGGTCCGGGACGCGCCACCCGGGCTCACGGCCGTCGTGGCTAAACCAGACGAACACGAGGCCATGGCGCTCGTCGACGGTCCACGCGCGAACACGGGCCTTGGCCGGGATCTTCGGCGCGTATGGGACATCGACACAGGTGCCGTGAACGTCGAAAGCCCAGTCGTGGAAAGGACATCGGATGCACTCGCCGGCGACGCGCCCCCCGCCGAGGTGAGCGCCGAGGTGGGGACAGACCTTGTCCACCGCAGACGCCACGCCGGCCTCGGTTCGGAAGAGCACGATGTCCTGGCCGAAGTAGGTGACCGTACGCACTTCGCCCCGAGCGAGCTCGTGCGAGAACGCGACGACGTACCAGCCGGTGGGATAAGACGGGAAGGGGAAGCGCGGGTGCATCGGCGCACGGTAGCGCGGGCCTTTCGGCGCGGTCAACGTGAACTGATACACGTTTCGTTCGGCTGGACGGCGCAGACGGAAATCCATGGAAGGAATCGTGATCATTGCGAGATGTGGTCATGCGCGGCGGTGGCTGCGCGTCGGCGAGCTCGCCAGAGGGCCGGGCCGATCTGCTGAGCACTCGCGGACCCATATAGATGGTGATATAGATTCCGGTATGAAGACCTCGATCGAGATCGATGATCAGCTTTATCGCCGGGCGCGACTCGTGGCCGTCGAGAACGGCACCACCCTCAGGGCGCTCGTCGAAGCGGGCCTGCGGGCCGTCCTGCCTGCCACGCTGGAGGAGAACGTGGAGACGCGCCTCACGAAGAGCCTCGCGGCCATGCGCGAACTTCAAGCCGAGTTCGCAGCGGCGGCCACGGGCGACCGGCGCACCGATGACGAGATCCTGGGTTATGACGAGCGGGGGCTGCCATCGTGACCGGTATCGTCGTCGACACGTCGGCACTCACCGCGATCCTGAAGGGCGAAGCACTCTCCGAGCGCCTCATGACGGCCATGGTCTCCGCCCTCGCCGTCAACGTGCCGGCCCCCGCCGTGCTCGAGTGCAAGCTAGTCGCGTTCGGATGGGCCGGCGCCGTCGGTCCAAGGCTCGTGGACACCCTGCTCGGTCAGGTGGCGGCGAAGGTGATCCCGTTTGGAAGCGCCGAGTCTGGGCATGCGGTGGACGGGTTCAACCGGTTCGGAAAGGGCCGACACCCCGCCGCTCTGAACTTCGGTGATTGCCTCGTCTACGGCACCACCCGCGCGGCTGGCCTCCCGCTACTCTTCGTCGGGGCGGACTTCAACCAAACCGATGTCGTCGCCGCGTCATACTGAGCGCCGACGAGTTACTCGTCCGGGCGAATCACCACGTTGACGAGACCGTCACTGTCCGCGGTCAGGTAGGTCATGTAGAAGCGGCCATCCACACCGGCAACCAAGTCGGTGACGCGCTCCTGGTTCGTGATGGACTGGAACTGATCGTCGATGAGATACGCCGCGCCGCCGCTGCCCTTGTGCAGCATGAACGCCATCTCGTTCGTGGTGTTGTTGCCGTATCCAATGCACTTGGTGCCCTTCCCGTTGACCGCGATCGAGAAGCCGGTGTGGTTGTCGTCGAGGTTCAGGACGGCGGTCCCCGACCACGCGGCGCCGCCCGTGCCCGTCGTGTCGGTGGCGAGCACGAGCTGATTGTTCAGTCGGTAGACGACGTACCGTGTGCCGTCGGTGCCGACCGCCATGGCCGGCTCGCCGCCGCCCGACGAGCCCGGGATCGTGTCCGTGCCGTTGTTTCCGTAGAGCACGATCTTGCCGCCCGAGAGCGTCGGGGCCCACACGTCCTCGCCGTGTGCGACGGCGCGACCGAGATCCGAGACGCTACTGAGCACCCCCGTGCCGCTCCAGGTGGTCCCTTCGACGTGGTAGTAGAGCTTCGAGTCGTTGGCGCTGCGGAAGTAGATGTGGGCGAGGCCGTCGTCGGTCCACGCCGCCGTCAGGTCGCGGTAGTTCCAGTCGGCGCTCGACGTTTGCCAGGACGTGAGGAAGTCCGGCGACGCTTCGGTGCCGACATAGAGGATGGATTCTTCGAGCCAGGCGGCTTTCACCTTCCCGGCGACCGCGCCCGCGCCGAGCCCAAACGCGCCCGCGCCTTGGGTGTAGGCGATCGGGGCGTCGTTCCCCGTCGGCCCCTCCGCGCCAATCTCGGCCATTCGAATTCCGTCGTCACCCGAATAGACGAGCTGGGCTTTGGCCGTCGCGGTCTCCGCGAGCGCGAAGCTCCGGAAGGTCCCGGCGACGGGCGCTACGCCGGCGCCTTTGACGTCGGGCGAGCAAAAGCCCTGACTACACTTGGTCTTACAGGTCTTCTTCGTGCTCGGATACTCGCATACGCCCGCTTTGCAGGTGCCGGTCTCCGACGTGTAAGTCACCGCCGTGCTGCCCGTGCAGCCGCTCTCTGGCGCATCGTTACAGACCTTCGGCGTCCCGACACACGTCCCCGACACACACTTGTCGCCCGTCGTGCAGGGGTCCTTGTCGTCGCAGGTCGTGCCGCTCGCGGGCTTGGAGGTGCAGGTCTGCTGGCACGCCACGCCGCTGTGTGTCCATTGCGAGCTGCAGTCGCTCTTGGCTTCGCAGCTGAGCTTGTCCGGGCAGGACCCCGCGATGGCGGTGTCGCAGGCCTCGCCGGGATCGACGACCCCGTTGCCGCAGCCCTCCGAGACCAGACAGTCTCCGCTGCAGCCGTCGCCGGACTCCGTGTCGTGGTCGTCGCACGCTTCCCACGGATCGCGCGTCCCGTCGCCGCAGGTCGACACGCAGTCGTCGTCGAGCTTTCCGTCACAGTCGTCGTCGATGCTGTTGCAGAGCTCCGGCTTCGGGGAACACGACGGCCCGAGCTCCGCACCGAACGTCACGCAGCGCACCTCGGAGAACGCGTAGAGGGACTTTCCGGCGGCCTTGAGTGAGATCGTGAAGTCGAGACACGCGGCGTCGTCGCCTTCTTTGGCGTCCGCCGACACGGTGAAGTCGAAGTCGGCGGCAGAGGACTGCGCGCCCCCGGCCGGAACCGTCGCGGCGAAGGTGGGCGGGTTGTCGAGATCGAGGACCGAGATGAAAGGCGACGCCGAGGTCATGCGGACCTCGACCTCCTGGCCCCCGAGCGCCGTCGCGACTTGATCGAAAGGAAGCGGCGTAACGGGGACATCCACCACACCGACGTTCTCGAGGTCGAGGACGAGCTCAATCGCCTCACCGGGATCGACCTTGCGATCGCTGTCGCCTTCGGACTTGCCGACACTGTCGTCGTCGACGAAGGGGTTGGCCATGCCCAGCGCGACGCCACTCCGCACGCCGACGCGCACGGGCAGGGTGACGACGTTTCCCTCCTTCGAGTCGATGACCGCGAGCTCCAGAGTGGCGACCGTGCCGTTGGGGACGTCCTTGGCGACTTGAACGCGGAAGCCGGACTCCGGCGCCTTGCTGCCACCCGCGACGAGGTCGTCGTAGACGGCGGAGGTCGTCACCACGGTGACGCCGCCGGTCTTCGACGTCAGCTCGCCCGAGACGCTCAGGTAGTTGAGCGTGCCCCCGTTCAGCAGGGTCGGCCTCAAGGTGAACTCTTCGCCCGCTTCGACGAGGCCGTTGTTCCCGCCGCCATAGCTCGAGGGCGTCGTCCCGGACCACTGGTCGCCGGTGACTTCGAGTAGCGACACTGACACGGTCGGCGTCGCACATTCACCGTCGGTACAGACCGCGCTCCCTTCGCAAGCGCCGTCCGGGACGGCCTTGGAACACGCTTCGAGGTCCGGGATGTCGGTGACGTCGTTGGTGGGGCCCGCGACGTCGGCGGTCCCATCGACGCCGTCGCTGCCGTCGCTTCCGTCCGCGCCCGCGTCGTTCGAGCTGGACCGGCGTCCGCCCGGGGACGTGCAGGCGGCCGCGAGCAGGATGGTGGCGAAGAGGGCGGTCGAGTGCAGGAGGGAGGTTCGTGGGGCTGCTTTCATGCGGCGCAATCTACGGCTCCGGTGAATCCATCACCAACTTCAAAATGACGTCAGCGGCGTCGATCGCCGCCGCGATCTCCGGGTCGTCGCCTACAGCGGCCTTCAGTACGCCTTTCACGAGGTGACGCATCGCGTCGTCACCGCTTGGGTTGGGATCGCCCGACGGTGCCATGCCGATGTTGCTCCCCGCGCCCGTCGGTGAGGGCTCGTCGCCCTGACCACCGAGCTGGCCGATGAGCTTCGTCCCGAGCCGGATGAGCGTCGCCCAATCGAGTTCACCTTCGGCCAGCCCCTCGTCGCTGAGCAGCGTCTTGACGAGACCTCCGAGCTCCTTGGCGTCCCGCGACTGCATGAAGCGCAGAAAGCCCTGGAACTCGGGCGGCAGGTCCGCGCCGCCGAAGAGGGCGGGGAGGATCGCGACCACGTCGATGTCGCCGATGTCCTCGTCGCCGTGGGTCTGCGTGAGCCAGCGGTTCGCGAGCGCCTCGGCGGACTTGGGTTCCCGCGAGGCCGCGATGAGGCCGCCGACGAGATCGTCGAAGTGGGCGGTCTCAAAGGTGAATCGCCGGTAGTAATCTCTCAGGAACGCGAAGTGCGCGTCGTCACCAAGGTGTTCCCGCATGGCGTCGAAGAAGAGGGCGCCCTTGCCGTAGACGATGCCGGCGTATTCCATCATCCCATTGAACTCGCTGGTGCCCAGAGCCACCGGGCGATCGTCGGCACCGGTGAGCCGCGCGAGCTGGTAGGGCAACGCGACCTGTAGTGAACGTTGGGTGTCCGCCACGGCTTTGCCGTGAACGCGCTCGAAGTGGAGGAGCGCGCTGTGGTTCGCGAGCGCTTCGTCGATGAAGGGGTGGCGCTTCGAGTCACTGCCGACCGCAGCGTTCCACCACTCGTGGGCGACCTCGTGGGCGACCACGAACTCGAGCGTGTCCGCGAGGTACCCGGAGGTCGCCATGGCCTGCGCGACGGGATCGCCACCATTCGGCAGGTCCGGCGAGTAGAACATGCTGCCGATGGTGACGAGGCCTGGGAACTCGACGCCACCGGCACCGCCGACGAGGGGGGCTTCGACGAGATCGAGCTCGGTGTAGGCGTAGGGGCCGAACTCGCGACCGAAGATGCCGAGCGCGTTCTCCGCGTGGGTCAACACCGTCTGGCCTGACTTCTCGTGCGCTTTCATCGACCACGAGCGTACGGTCACACCGTCGACGACAGAGCGTTTCTCCACGAAGTCGGGCGACGCCATGAGGGTGAACTCGCGCGCGGCGCCCGCCACGAACTGGCGTCGGCGCCGGGCGTCCCCGAGTGAGGTGCCGGCGTCCGTCGGGACCTCGACGCCGGTGGTCGCGACGGCGACGTCTTTGGCGACGGTCAGGGTCACGACGTAGTTGGACGCGTCGAAGTAGCTGACGTCGCCGACGCCGCCCCCGGGCTCGACGTCCCAGCCGTTCTCGTCGTAAGCCGCCAAGATGGGGTACCAGAGCCCGAGGCTCACGATCCCGTCGCCGACGCCGAACACGCCGTAGCCGCCGTGTTGTTCGCCCATGACGAGCTGCATGAGCTGCTGCATCGCCTGTTTGGCCATGTCCCCCGCGCCTGGCGCCTGACGATGCAAGAGGCCGCGGAAGTCGAAGGTGACGTTGGCCGTCGCGCCCGGCGCGAGCGGGGCTGGGAGCGGGATCTTCAGCCGGTCGCCGAGGCTCTTGGCGGTGACGGACGTCGAGCCGACGCGAACGTCGCTGACGGCGAGGTGCTTCACGCCGTCGGGCGAGAGCTCGGCCGAGTTCGGATAGAGGAGGAAGTTCAGCTCGGTGAGCGCCTCCTTCTCCTGGTTGGTGACCGTGAGGGCAAGCGCCCCGTCGTAGGTGAAGAGCTCGAGGTCGAGGTCGACGTCGATGCGATAAAGAGGCGCCTTCGTCAGCCGGTCCAGGCGATCCGCCGTGAGCATGGCGGGGGCGACACTCTCTTTCAGGATGGCGCTGGCGTCCCATTCGCGAGCGGTCGCGGGCGACGTGCTGGACGCCACACCGCTGGCCGCCACTGTGCTTCCGCCCGGCGCGGCGGACGACGCTGACGCGTCCTCTCCCTTCGAACAACCGAGACCGAACAGAGCCCCGGCGAGCATCGACGACGCGAGCACCGACGCGTCTAAACGAGGGGCGGAAATCCCGATCATGGCTACCTCCCGAAGGGCCGAACGCGAGGGACGACGGACCTCTTGATGACGCCAGCGAGCGATACTGGACGGAACTCGACAACGAGCCACTCGAGGTGCCCATTCCGCAAGCGTCCATCCTGTGTCATGGTCGGCCCATGATCGACCTCTTTCGTTCGCGACGCGCGTCTCACCTGGGCTCCTTCGGGCGTCGAGCTCTCACTGCCGCACTGCTGTCCTCGATGGCCGCCTGTGCGACCGACGACGGTGCTGGGACGGCCAGCGACGACGCGGCACCGCTCGACGGCGCGGACGTGGAAAACGCCGACGTGGCGACCGACGACCTGGCGACCGACGAGGTGGCGACCGACGACGTGGCGACCGACGACGACATGACCGCCCAGCCGCTAGACGCCGACGACCCAGAGACCTTGTCGTCCGACACGGGCGCGCCGACCTCATTGCAGGCGGTCTACACGCTGGGTGAGAAGGCGTATCCGGAGAGCGTCGAGTTCGACCCCGTCACGCGGCGTTTCTTCACGGCGAGTCTCGAGCTCGGCAACGTCGTCGTGACCGACGGCGTCACGGGCGAGAGCGGGGAGTTCTTCGCCGGTAACGGCGAACCGGGCTGGCTCGGCCTTGGGATGCAGGTCGACGCCCCCCGTCGCCGCCTCTGGGTGTGCGTGGCTCGGGGAAAGACCATCGATTACGGTGAGGTGTGGCAGCTCGACCTCGATACGGGCGCCCGCCTCGCGCGACTGAACCTCGGGGACACGGCCGACAAGGGTGCATGCACCGACTTCGCGCTCGCGGACGACGGTGGCGTCTTCGTCACCGACCGCCAACACGGGCGCATCTTCCGAGTCAGCGGTGGACCGACGCCCGCCGCCACCGTGGCCGTGGAGGATTCGGCGCTCGACCCGGTCGCGGTGGGCCAGAACGGTATCGTCCTGAACCCGAACCAGAAGGTGCTCATCAGCGGGAAGTATCTGCCGGTGCGCCTGATGCGCTCCGACCTCACCAACCCGGCGGCGCCGGTCGTGACGGAGCTGTCGCTCGACTTCAGCTTTCTCGCCGGCGGCGCCGACGACCTCGTCCTTCATGACGAGAAGCTCTACGTCGTGGTCGAGGACCGAGTCGTCGAGATCACCTTCGCCGACGCCGATTGGACGGCCGCGTCGATCACGACGACCGTGCCCATCTGGGAGGAGGGCGAGGACCTCATCGGTGGCTTCTCCGGCATCGTGGTGGCCGAAGGGGCGCTCTACGCATCGAGGAGCGACGTCGTACTCTGGGGCTTCGGGGCCGCCAGCGAGCGACCCTTCGTCCTGCGGCGCATCGCGGGCATCGCCGGCGGGCTCTGAGCCCTGGGACCTACAGCGCTTCCCGCAGGAAGTTCTCCATCGCCTGGAAGGCCCGGCTCGCGCTCTGCTGCCGGAAGACGAGGCCGTTGCCCGCGTCGTTCGCCTCCGGGTTGGTGAAGGCGTGGCGCGTGCCGCCGTACGCGTGTACCTGCCAGTCTGCTTGGGCGGCCGTGAGCTCGTTCATGAAGGACACCATGAGCTCTGGTTTGGCCAAGGGGTCGTCGTAGCCGTGTAGCGCCAAGATGCGCGCCTCGATGGGCGCCTGTTCGCCGAGGTGCGGTGGAAAGAAGAGCCCGTGGAAAGCCACCGCGGCCTTGAGACCCGGGGCGTTGGCACGGGCGAGGTCGAGGGCGCACAGGCCTCCGAAACAGAATCCGATGACGCCCACCCGGGTCGGGTCCGCCCCGTTGAGGGCACGGGCTGCTGTCACCGCGGCGAGGAGGCGCGTGCGAAGCGCCGCGCGGTCCTTCATCCACGGCGTCATGAGCGCGGAGTTCTCGTCGTTGTTGGAGCCGCGCCGGCCCTTGCCGTACACATCGAGCGCCATGCCGATGTAACCGAGACTCGCGAGCCGTTCGGCCTGGGCCCGTGCGAAGGCGTCCTGACCCGCCCACGCGTGGGCCACGAGGACGACGGGCACGGGCGACGCACCCGGGGAGCTGGGGTAAGCGACGAACGCCTCAAGCTCAGTGGAGCCGTCGGCGTAGGAGAAGGAGGAGGAGGCGTAAGCGGTGGTCATGGCGCGCGAGCTTAGCCGGCGATTCGCCGGGATCAAGGGGCGAAGGGCCGCTGCCGCGTTCGTGCGGCTTTGTACTTCAGCGACGTGACCTTGGCACCGATACCCTCCGCAGACCAAACGTGCGCGTGCCTCGGCGAGAGTCGTGCAGTCGTATGGCCCAATTCGTCCCGTCCACGAGGTGCCCATGTTCCCCAAGCCGAGCCCCGTTTTCGAAGCGCGGTGTCGTCCGTGAGCGCCCTCGACTTGCCGATGTGGCTCGATGCCGCCATCGAGTCCATTCGTGACGTGGCCAAAAATGCGCTGTTCGTGGACGCGTCCGGAAAACCCGAGCTCCAATCCGAACACCCCACCCAGCTCATGGGCTCGCTCGTCTCCCTGCTCGGTGACGCCGACACGGTCGAGATGGCGCTCACCTATCCACAACCGACGGACGCTCAAGCGCTGGCCAAAGCACTGCTCATGGAAGAGGGCGACGACGACCTCTCGAACGCGGACCTGGTCGATGCGCTCGGCGAGATCGCCAACATGGTCGGGGGCGGGATCAAGCGACGCATGAACGAGGCCAGCCCGGGTCTCCGGCTCGGCTTGCCGCTCGCTGTGAACGGCCGGGTCGTCGGCAAACGTGGCGGTGAACGCCTCACGGCGCTGCTCCCCATCGGTGAGAGTCAGGTCTTGCTGGTGCTCTGGCGATACGCGAACTGAGATCGGGCCATCCGCTCACGGATCGAGCGGAATGGTGTACTCGAGCTGCACTTCGTAGCGGTCGCGCTCGCCGGTCGTCTCAGAGGCGCTACGGCGGGCGGCTTCGAGCAGGAGCCGATCCAAGATGCGATGTCGGTATCGCGCGTCATAGCTGCGGTTTCCGGCCGTGTCCTGCCGACCGACGAGCCCGAAGCGGATCCCGCGCCCGAGCTTCAACACGGCCTCCACGCGCCCGCCGCCGCCGAGCGTCGGCTCGACCGTCAGCTCATCGACGAAGGGCGCTTGGACCAGGCTCGAGACGAGCGAGGTCAGATCGGCCGACACGACGTCGAGGGAGCCGCCGGCCGCCCCTTCGTCGGCGATCTGCTGTTTGGTACGGCCGAGTAGGATGAGGTACTGAATGTCGATCTCCGGCAGGCTCGGCTTACTCGTGAAGGCAAGCTCGTAGTCGGGGATTCGTCCCTTCACTTCGACCGCGATGGCGTAGTCTTCGAAGTCCTCTACTTCGCGAAAACGGTTGGTCTTCCGGACTTCGATGTTCGTCTCCGCGCGGATGTCGAGAACGGGCCTCGACGGCGAGCCATCGAACTCGAGCCGGCCCTCCGTGACCTCGAACTCTCGCCGAAAGACGTTGTACACAATGGTACCGTCCACGACTTCGACGTTCCCGTTCACCGTCGGGGACTCGAAGGTCCCGCCGAGACGCAGGTCGAAGCGCGAATCCAGGCTGGCTGAGCCGACGCCGAAGTCCGCGTCGACGAGGAAGTTGTTGGCTTGTACTTCGACGTCGAGGCGCATCGCATCGACGAGCGGGAGGAGCTTGCCGATGTCCTTCGACGCGGCGTCCACGGAGCGGGGGCCGAAGGCCTGGCCGATCGACTTCGCGAGCACCGCAAAGGTCCGAAAGTACTCACCTTCTGCGACGATGATTCGTCCGCCGAGCCGGAGCGCGGGTGACGGCGGGCGCAGAAGGCCCCAGCGCTTCCGTTCGCTGTCGGTGGGCTGGTAGAGGTCGTCGAAGCGCAGTGTCAGGTCGGGGTCGAGGACGAGACGGTACTCCTTCGGCGCCAGGTAACCGATGTCCTGCCCGCGCACCGTGACCGAGCCCGACGATGGCAGCCAGTGTGCCAGCTTGCGACGCTCCGGGAGCACCGGCAGGGTGGCGCGGCCGGTGAGCGTGAAGCTCCCTTCGTCGATGTTGCCCTCGAAGGGGGCCGACTCGTCGATGCGCAGGGTGATCGCGTCGGGCGAGCTGCTGTCGATCCGGACAGTCCCGTGATCGATCGCGACCTCGCGGCCGAGACCACGGGGCCTGACCGCGATCCCATCAAGGAGAATGGCACCGTTCACGGTCGGTGCCGCGAGCGTGCTTCCGATTCGGACGTAGCCGGACGGCGATCCGAGCGCGGCCGCGCCATCGAGCTGGAGAGGGAGGAGCAGGCAGGAGTCGTCGAAAGGTCCCTTGAGCCCCGTCGGATCGACCGAGTGGGTCACGAGGCGCCCGCGCGCCCCCGTGAGCCGGCGCCGTAGCCCTGGGAGGGTGGACAGATCGAGCGACCCAGCCACGTCGAGCAAGACGGCGCCCGAGCTGGGGGTGAGCGTGCCACACGCCGCCAGTGCGTACTGTCCGATCGCGAGGACCGCGCGTTCGAGCTCCACGACGCTCCCATCGTAGCGTGCCGAAAGCGTGCCGCGGTTCTCAACGCGCGTGGAGGCGTCGAGCCCGACGATGAGGCCCCCGTTCGGCACGTCGATGGTCACCCGTAGCGGCGGCTTGTCGGTCGATCGCCGGGCTGTCCCGGGAGTGTCTTCGGCGGCGTCATCGGCGGCGCCGCTTCCCCCCGTGCCGCCACCCGTCGAGAGCGACACGTTGAGCGTCCCGTGAGCGAGCCGCGCCGACGTCAAGGCGGACAGCGACTTCCCGGCGAGCGCTTTGAGGTCGAGATCCTCGAGCCCAATCGTGAACGAAGCCAGCGTCGGGAGCCCCGAATCGCCCAGGACCACAGTGCCCTTCTCCAGGGACAAGGTCGGGAAGAAACGGGGGCTACGAACGGAGACGCGACGTTCACCGGGTTCGCGCTCGAGGTCGAGCTGGGCGTCTCCGAGGACGACTTTGCCCACCACGACGTCGGCGGCCGTCACGGTGCCGCTGACCTTCGGGTCCGTCCGTTCGCCGGAGATGGCCAGCTCCACGCCGACGATGCCGGCGAGGCCGTCCGACTCACCCGTGGCGATGCGCTGAAGCTGGGGGAGCGTGAGGCCCGTGGCAGTCGCCTTCAGGTCGAGATGATCGGGCCCGGGCGCATAGTGACCACTGGCCTTCAGGGTCGCGCCGCCGGTGGCGCGCACCTCGAAGTCCTTCAAGGTGAAGCGGCGGTCGGTGGCGTCGACCGCAACGCTGATCCGCTCGACGCGTTCTCCGAAGAAGGAGACGTCGCTCAAGGTGCCGCTCAAGCCGCCTCGGAGCTGTCGCCACGGCCGCGCGGCCCGCAGCGGGACGGTCACGTTCGTCAGCTCGAAGGCCGCTGGCGCACCGGGGATACGCGGATCGGACGCGCCGATACGCTGGGCGAGCCCGCCGAGATCCCGGGTGCTCACGGTCGCTCTCGGAATGGTGAGCGGCATCTCCGGATGGAGCCAGAGCCCGCCCGGCGCGAGCAGCGTCACTGCCGCGTCGCCGCTGACGCTGATCCACGGCGTGTTCACGACCGCATCCGAGATGGCCAGGTTGCCTTCGCCGAAGGTCAACGTGGCGGCGGCGTCGTCGAGGCGCTCACCCAACAACCGCCCACGGCCGAGGCGGGCGCGCGTCCGGATCTCCGGGCGCGGTAGCGCTCCGGTCACGTGTGTCTGCTGCAATTCGAGCTCGCCGTCGAGCAGCGGGGCGGGGCAGCTCCCGCCGCGCCGTTGAGAGGTAATCATGGGGTGCGCGATAGGTGTCGAGCGACACTCTGGGCTCTCGAAACCGAGCGCTGCGACGGGCAGCCTGAGCCCACCACCGAGGTCGAGGTGCCCGTCCATGTTCATGTGTCCGTCGATGCGGGTCCGGAGCTCACCGAGATGGAGCGCGAGCCCACTCGTCGCAAACCCGCCTCGGGTCAGCTCGACGGTCCCGATGGCAAGCCCACCGCCGGCGAGGCCGTATCGAGGGAGGACGTCGACGTCTCCTGTGACGTCGATGTCGAGCTCTCCGCGCCAGCCGCTGTCCGACGTCACGAGCCGTCCTCCGAGCTGCCCGGAGAGTGAGCCGGTCGCTGGAGGCTCGGGCGCCGCGATGCCGAGCGCGGCCAAGCCCAGAAGGACATCGTCCGTGCGCGTGTCCTCGAGCGTGAGTGCGAGGTCGAGGGCGCCGCCGCCGGTCCCATCGGGGCGCCAGGCGAGCTCGTCCATGGACCATTCCGACCCGAAGAGAGACAGCCCTCGCGGGATCACGCGAACCCGGTCACGCCACGGGTCCGAGTCGAGCGTCACGTCGGCGACCAGTGGTGCCAAGTCCAGGTCTCCGACTCGCATCTCGGAGGCCAAGAGCTCCGCCGTGAGGTGCGGGAACGACGCGGGGCCCTGCGCTACAAGTGTCACCGAGCCGGTGACGGCCGCGCCGAAGAGTCGCGAGAGGAGTGGATCCCGGGCGAGGGTCGCCGTGACGGAACAGTCGATCCAGGCGGCGAGGCCGCTCGAGTCGACGTGACCGCTCAACACGACTGGGCTCTCGGACAAGGTCGTTCTGCCTTCGGAGAGCTCGAAGTGGTCCGGTGACCACGTCGGGTGCACGGTGCGAAGGTCCCGCCATGGCAACGTGAGCCCAGTGCTGGTGCCGGGGGCGCCACCCCGTTGCCGAGTGGGACCGATGTGCAAGCGGCCGGACCGTGCGGACGCGGACGGCCCCGTCGCCCAGGTGCGGCCGTCGTCGATAATGACGGTGGCGCCGATGGCCTCGATGCCTTCGCTGTCCACGAGCACGGGCGTGTTTCGGTCGACGTAGATTCGTACGCGGCCATCGCGGACCTGGGCGTCGTAGATCTCGATTCGAGGAGCGACTCCCACGTCGCGGGAGGGGGCCGTGCGGTCGTAGAACCCGGTCCCGATCCCGGTCCAATTGTCCTGGTCGACGTCGACGAACACGTTTGGGCCATACGCGTAGGCGTGACTGAGCACGATCTCGACCTGATCCGTGCCGACGGTCAGCGCCTTGACGGCCCACGTCGTGAGGCGGCCCAGATCGAGCGTCGTATCGGCACCCACGACGTCGATGACGGCGATGCCGAGATCGTCTTCGATGGTGACCTCGGTCAGCGTCACATCCACGAGCATGGGCCCCACTTCGAGCCCCGTACAGCGGACGGCGCCGGGGAGGACGTCACTCAGGGTGCGTGTCAGCTCTTCTCGGAAGTACTCGGTGTTTAGAAAAAGGTAGACGCATAGATAAAATGTAATTACGTATAAAATTAGTCGGCTTACTAATGTGTATGCGATACCGATGATGCCCGCGATCAATCGGGCGAGGGCGCGTAGCAGCCGAGCGAGGACCGGGATCACGAGGCGCGACGTGGGCGCCGTGCGGTCCGAGACGACTTCACGGCGGGGCGATATCCGGGGACGCGCCCGAGGCGGTGACGACCATCTCGGCGCCCTTCCGGGGGTCACCTTGGATTCGCCAGGTCCCGGTCATGAGGTCGGGCACGCTGCTCAGGTCGACGCCGGTGGGCAGGAGCACGCCGAAAGAGGAGCGCGGCACCCCGTCCACCTTGGCGGTGGCGTCGACGTTCAGCGAGACACCGCTGAAGCCGAGGCCGACTTTGGCGACGCCATCCACCGACCCACTGCCGTGCCCACTGGCCGAGACCGATTGGGCGCCGAGCTTCATGGCCGAGAGACCGCCTTTCAGGCTCACCCCGCGGAGGGCGAGCTTGTCGAGCCGCGTATCGCCCTTCTGCACCGAGGCGACGTCGAGCGCGTCCACGCCGAGATCCACCTGCGCGTTTAGTGGGTACGCCTGAACCCAGCCGAGGGTGCTCGTCGGTGGGTTCTGGATGGGGGCGAGGAAGGCTTTCGCGGTGAACCCGTCCCAGCCGATGCGGCCGCGGGCTTTTCCCGACGACGCGCCGACTTCCGTACGGAAGGGCTTTCCATCCTGTTCCTGAACCCGCACCAGCCGCTCGAGCGCGAGCCCGCCCGAGAACTCGAAGGCGCCCCCCGAGAGGTCGATTACCCACGCGTCGGTGCGCAGGCCGTCAATGGTCCGTTCTCCGACCACGAGCTTGTCGAGCGCGAGCGGGGCGACCTCGTAGCGCGTCTCCATGTCCTTTCCTTTGAGCGTTATAGACGCCGATTCGAGGCCGACGACCTTTCCGCCCGTAAGGGTCTCCGTAAAGCTCGACGGCGCGTTCACGGCGATCTTCAAGTTCTGCTCGTTCGGTCCCTTCTTCGGGAAGACGAGGCCACCGAGGACGTCGACGGACCAGCCGCCCGTGCCCGCGATTCGAAGGCCGGTCTCGAAGCCGGTCCCCTCCCACACGAAGTTCGTAAAGGTGACCGCGTCGAAGGGTAGGACCGTCTTGGGCGGCCCGAGCGGGAGCACGCCCGGCTGCTTGGTGAGCTCGGCGATGGCGTTCGTCTTCAGACCCTGCGCTGCGTCAGTGAGGCGCGACCCGCCGCCCGCGAGCCAGATCCCGCCGAGGGCGCTGCCCAACGTCGGGACGTTGATGTGGAGCCCGTCGTTGTCGATCTTAACCGAGCCGCCGCCGTTGATGTCATCGAAGAGGAAGCCGAACTTGGGCCAGCCGAGGAAGAGGCGGCCGTTCGTGAGCCGGATGTCCTGCAGGTCGAAGAGCACGTCGACCTTCTTCGGAGGCGAACGGTCGATGTCCATGGAACGATTACGGAAAGGGTCGACCAGCTCAAGGTAGCCGTGCAGGTTCCACTCGAGCCGCAGCATGAAGCCGTCGGCCTCGATGCGCTTCACGACCACGCGCGAACGCACGTCCTTGACGATGTCGGGCAAGGCTTCGAGCGACACGAAGATGCGGTCGGCCGTGAGGAGCGGGGCGCCTGCGCGGTCGAGCATCGTCACGCCGTAGACCGTCGCGTCGTAGATCCCAGGGCCGAACTCAATGTGGTCGAAGCTGAAGACGCCCGGGCGGCCGTCTTCGTCGAGCTGCTTCACGACCGCGCCGGCGAAGGCCTTCGAGTGCAGCGTGAACCACGTCGCGAGCAGAGTACCGGCGAGGGTGGCGACCACGAGGAGGGCGCTCAGGAGCACCCGGTTCACGGGGCGTGGCGAGAACGGCGAGCTCATCGGGTAAGTCCTCGACTCTCGTTCAGGAAGTCCTTGATCTCTTTGTAGTATTTCACCGGCTGTCGCGCGACGCTCAGGTGGTCGTCGCCCGGAAAGTGGCACCAGCGGGCCCGTGGGCAGCGGCTCTCCATCACGCGGTCCCAGAACG
>JADMJS010000499.1 GCA_018780435.1 Myxococcales bacterium | reverse complement strand
GTTGCCAGCGCCGAGTTTTGCCACAGGGCAGGGCTCCGCATCAATCATCTCGTCCGGATCGGAGATCGCTTCCCCGTCGTGAATTCGCCGCCCTCCCCATCCGAAGCGTCCTCGTCAAAGGCGTCCGCGCCCCGCGTAGCGGGCCTCAGAGCGAGCTTCGAGCTCCTGCTGGCGTGGCGTATCGTCCGTTCGAAGAAGAGCCGATTCCTCAGCGTTATCACGGTGGTCGCCGTCGTCGGCATCGCCACCGGCGTCATGGCGCTGTCGGTGGTCCTCTCGGTCACCGGAGGCTTTCAGTCAGCCTTCCGCGAGAAGATCCTGGGTCTCCACCCGCACCTCATCGTGTGGCCGCGCAGCGATTCCTTCGACGACTACCGCGAAGTCCGCGCGCGGCTCATGCAGGATCCGGCCATCATCGGCGCCACGCCCGTCACCTACGACGAGTCCATGATCGCGCACGGCGACCGGCGAGCGGGTGCAGTAGTCAAAGGCTTCGACCTCACGACGGCGGGCGACGTAGTCGACCTGCCGCCGCTCATGGTCGAGGGCGACACCGCCCCGCTCGACGAAGTGCCGCGGCTCGAGCCGGCCCCGGACGGCACCTTCACGGCGACGAACCTCATCCAGGAAGCCGCGTACACCGTGGTCGCGACCGACGCCGGCCCCTTCGTCATCCTCGAGCGACCCGAAGTCCCCTATCCGAACGAAGCCAGCCTCATCATCCTCCACGGCGCGCCATCGCTCGGCCCTCTCGATCTCGCCTTCGCCGGCTCGGATCGCGCCCGCATCGCCGCCCTGGCGCCGGGCAGCGTGTCGCGCCCCGTCTCGGTCCCCGCCTCCGACCTCGAGCTGACCCTCGAGACCGGGGCGACCAGCCCGAGTGGCGCGACCGCTTCCGTCCCGGTCGAGCAGGTTCGCGTCGATGAGAACGACGCCCCCGTGGGCGCGAGCGCCGGCGAGTCACGTCCGCCTTTCGAGTCGGAGGGGACCTATCTCGTCGTCATCACGGGTGCCGGCCCTGCGCGGGCCCACTTCATCCCGGTGAGTCGGGTCCGGCCGGGGCCGCTCGAGGCGCGGATTCGCCTCCTCGACCTCCGGACGGCGACCGGAACGCCCTTCGCGGTGAGAGTCGGCGACGAGTCGCTCCCCGCCGGTGTCACGAGGACGGTCCCGGGGCGAATGCCGGGCATCGTGCTCGCGTCGGCGCTGGCGGAGCGACTCGAAGCCAAGGTGGGCGACGCCGTCTCGCTGGCGAGCGCCTACCGCTCGCTTACCGGCCGGGACAGCGGCAGCGGCCTCGAACCGACGCTCGGGCGCTTCCAAGTCAGCGGTATCTTCCGAACGGGCTACCACGACTACGACAAGCGCTTCGCCCTCGTGGCCTTCGGTGCTGCGCAACGCTTTCTCGGTTCCGGCGACCGCGCCAAGTGGCTCGAAGTTCGCGTCGACGACGTCGAGCGCGTCGAGCAGCGCAAACGCGATGTCGAAGCGCTCCTCGATCCCTACTCCCTCACTCAGTGGAACACCGATGTCGGGCGATTGGCCCGCCGGGTGTCAGCGCTCTACGGGGGCGAGATCTCGCAATACGACGTGGAAGCGCCGATCTCCGCGCTCGGGGTGCTCAGGAACGTCAGTCAGGCCGTGTCGCTCCTGCGGTCGAGCTTGCCGAGCGCGTTCTCACGCGACACGACCTTCCAAGTCATTTCGTGGCGTGAAGTCAACGCGCCGCTCTTCGAGGCGCTGCAGCTCCAGAAGCTGGTGCTCTCGATCTTCTTCCTCATCATCATCGTCGTCGCCGCCTTCAACGTGGTCGGCACCCAAATCGTGATGGTCCATCAGAAGACCCGTGAGATCGCCATCTTGAAGGCGCTGGGCGCCAGCCGCGAGATGATCCGGCGCATCTTTCTCCTGCAGGGATTCCTCATCGCCCTCATCGGCGTCGCGCTGGGGCTCGTGACTGGTCTCACCTTGTGTGCGCTCTTGGCCTTGGTCGGCTATCCGCTCGAGCCCGAGGTCTATCTCATCTCCGAGCTTCCCATCGCGGTCAGCGCGACCGAGATCGGGGTGGTCGTCGCCGCGACCCTACTGCTCACCCTGGCGGCGACCATCGGCACCGCTGCGCGCGCCGGACGGCTCGCGCCGGCCGACGGAATTCGGTACGTCGAGTGACGGCGCGCACCGCCGCAGTCGTGCGTTTTCAGGGGGGGGCCGGAGCCAACTGCCCATTATCCGTCAGGAACCTTGTAGCTCCAAAAAACTGATCATCCTGACGGTTGACACCCCCGGGGGTCGTTGATAGGGTCCGCCCACCTACCGCCGTGGAGGCGAAACGAGCAACGCCGTTCCGCCCTGCGACCCCGCTAAGGGGTGTGACTACGTCCCCGCTTCGGGGAAAAACAACGACCGTGCCGAACGCACGACTTTAGATTGTGGACCCCTGACGTCGACCGCGCGAACCCAGCGCTGCCGACTCCGTACGGAGCTTTGTTGAGCGTGGATAGAGTCGGCCACATCCTGAAGACGGCCCGCGAAGCGCGCGGCCTCTCCGTGAGTGAGCTCGCCCGCGTCACCAAGATCCCGAGTGGTTCCATCCACGCCCTCGAAGAGAACAACTTTGCGGCCCTCCCAGCGCCGGTCTTCGTTCGGGGCTTCATCCGGGCCATCTGTCGCGAAATCGCCCAAGACGCGAGCGACGTGCTCACCGTCTACGAGACCTTCCTGCGGGAGAGCACCCTCCGCGACCCCTCACCGAACGACGAGCCCCAGCTCGCGCCTTTGCTCTTCGCGAGCGGCGGCGCCGACGTGTCGGGCGCGGACTCGCATCGCGGCCTGCAGATCTCGCACGTCCTTCTCCTCGTCCTGGCGCTGGCGACCTTCATCATCGCCTACGTGACCGCCGGCGTGTCGACCGCCAAGAACGACGCCGCCCCGAAGGAGGCGGTCGCGCCGCGCTCGGCTCCGGAGAACTTGGCCGTCGACGGGTCAGGCCGCGGCGATGTGCGCCCAGGTCAGCTCGGTAACGACGCCGGCGCGTGGCCTCGCGGCGCCACCGCGGCGGGCCCTGCCGAGGCCCCAACGCCTGGCCGCGCCGACGCGTTCCGACCCGGGCCGTCCTCCTCTCCCAACGTCCAATATCGTCCGTAGTCGGACTCTGGGAGCAGGGACGTGCTTGGAACCAAGCAAGCGCTGCTGACTGAGTCCGTTCAGCGCTTGCTCAGGCGTGGTGCTGCCCCCAAGGTCCAGCACCTCCTCGAGAAGACCCGCACCGAAGACATCGCTCACATCATGTCGTCGCTCACGGTTCGCGAGCGGCGGCAGGTCTTCGACCTCCTGAAGACGACGGAAGCGCAGGCGCACGTCCTGGCCGAGACCGAACGTAGCTACGCCGGGGAGCTCCTTGAGCCGCTTGCGCTCGCGCGGGTCGTCGAGATCCTGAAGGAGCTCGAGAGCGACGATGTCGCCGACATCCTCCGAGCACTCCCGGACGACCGTTCCGAGCCGATCCTACAAGCGATGCACGCCCAGGAGTCGGGCTCGGTCGAGGAGATCCTGGGTTATGCGCCCGAGACGGCCGGCTCGATCATGTCGGCCGACTACTTCGCGCTCAACCGCGACATGACGGTCCAAGCGGCGATCGCGACGCTCCAGGAGATCGGGGAAGACGTCGGTCTCGCCTTCTACGTCTACATCATCAACGAACACGGTCACTTGGTCGGCGTCATCTCGCTGCGCCAGCTCGTGACCAGCCGCCCGGAGAAGCGTCTCAGCGAGGTCATGGAGCCCGACGTCGTGGCGGTGAAGACCGAAGCCGACCAGGAGGAGGTCGCGGGCATCGTGGCCCGTTACAACTGGCTCGCGGTCCCCGTCGTCGACGAGAACAACAAGCTGCGCGGCATCATCACCGTCGACGACATCATCGACGTCATCAAGGACGAGGCCACCGAGGACATCCTCAAGCTTGCCGGCGCCGGCGAGGAGCTGGCCCCCGAGGCCCCCGCATCCGAGCACCTTCGGATGCGTTATCCGTGGCTGATCACGAGCTGCATCTCCGGCTTCGCCGCGTCGGCCATCCTCGAGCCGCTCATCGGGTCGCTCGGGCCCTTCCTCGGTTCCTTCGCACCCATCGTCATGGGCATGGCGGGTAACGTCGGCATTCAGTCCTCGACCGTCGTCGTGCGTGGTCTCGCTACGGGACAGGTCGACGCGGGTCGGTCGACCGCTGTGATTCGGCGTGAGATCCTCGTCGGGCTCGTCCTCGGCGCGGGCTACGGGAGCCTCGTGGGCGTCGCCGTCGCGCTCTGGAGCTGGTTTGGCAGTCACGCGGCCAACTTCGGCGTCATCGCGTTCTTCGGCACGTCGGTCGGTCTGGCGCTCGCCGGGGCGATGCTCATCGCCGCGACGGCGGGCTCCGTGATCCCCATCGTCGTGTCCCGCTTCGGCGTCGACCCGGCTGTCGCCACGGGTCCCTTCGTGACCAGCTCCATCGACGTCATCGGCCTGCTCTCGTTCTTCGGGATCGCCACCGCGCTCGCTACCCTCTTCGGCATCACGTGACGGAGGCGGTGCGCCGCCCGAGCGACGCCGTGCTCCTTCGGCTCGTCGATCAGGGTGAACGCGACCGTCTCGGCCACTTCTACCTCCGCGAGCACGGGCGGGTGACGCTCGCGCTGCGGGGCGTCCGAGGCGGCTCGCGGCGCTTCGGCGGTGACGTCGACCTCTTCTCGCGCGGCGTCGCCACCTTCACACCGGGTCGAAACGCGAACGCGCTCGCCAGCTTCGACGTGGCGCACGCCGGCGGGCTCGTCGCCGCCGACCCTGTCCGCTTCGCCATCGCGAGCTTCTGGGCCGAGCTCGTCCTCGCCACGACGGCCGACGATGATCCGTGCGAGTCCGGGTACGACGTGCTCGCGGGGCACCTCACGGCGCTCGCGACCTCGCCCGAATCAGAGCGTCGGGACCTCCTGCTCGGCTTTCAGCTCGGCTGGTTCCGGGCGCTCGGGCATCTGCCCGACCTCGACGCGGCGTCACTACTCGAAGCGGAGCTGCCTGCGCTCGGTCCGGACTCCGAGACCATCGCGAGGGCGCTCCTCGCGGGGTGCGCGGACGTCCCGCCGCTCTCGCCCGTGGCTCTCCGCGAGATTGGCGCCGTGACGCAACGCCTCCGCGAACGCCTCACATCGCGTCCTCTCCTCAGCGTCAGCTTCTTGTCGCAGATGTTGCGCGGTTCACGGAGTCGGTGAGGGACTCACGGCGCGAACGCGATCCCCACCCGGAAGGCCAGCTCATGCCGCATTACGGACCACTCGACGTCCACGTCGCTGCCCCCGAACCCCGTTTTGAACGTCTCCGTCTCGCCAAAGGCGTGCAGGTCGTAACCGACCTCGAGCAGAGTCAGCACTGACTCCGAGAGGGGGACGGACCAGCCCACCGCCAGCCGCAAGTGTCCTCCAACCTCGGAGTCCGCGTCCTCATCGCTCGGAACCGCGATCGAGAGCCCGCCGCTGAGGGTGACCGACAGATCGGGGGCGACAGTGAGCGCGTCCGAGAGGGGCAAGCGAAGGGACACGACTGGTCCAATGTCGATGAGGGTGGCTCGGTCCTTCCCACCGGCCACACCGGCGGTCGTCTGCCAAAAACCGGTGCCGAAGGCCGCGCCGACGCCAACGTGTTTCCAAAGGCGGAGGTAGCTCAGCGTGAAGCCATAGAGCTGGCCACTGTCGACTTCCGACGACGTCTCGACCTCCTCTTCCAAGTCCGACACCTTGGTCTCCGTCTCCTGCGACTGGTACCCCGTCGCGCCGATCCACGCTTGGACCGCGATCCGGTGGTTTCGGTGACCTGACGTCGCGGGCGCCGGGACGGCCGCGTCGCCAGAGCTTCGTGCACCGGGTTGTGATCCAGCGTTGGGACGTGCCGTTTCGGTGGGGCGGGTCGTCGTTGCGCGTGGCGCTGCCGTGCGTGAGGGCGCAGGTGGTGTCGGCGGGGTTGGCGGCGTCGGCGCCGTAGCGGCCTTGGCGCGAGGCCCAGCGCCATCCTTCTGAAGCGCGTTCACGACGTCCGGGTGAACCCCATAGTCGACGAGCATCTTGATGCTGCGTTCGGTGAGCTCAAGCTTCGAGCCGTCCGCTTCGATGCGCTTCATGATCTCTTCTCTCGAGAGGCCCTCTTTCGTCCAAGCCAGGACCTCCTGGATAGTCACGGCGTGCGCGTCAGCGCTGAAGCACAGCACCAAGAGACCCACTGCCAGTGCGCGTGAGAATTGGCTGAACCACAGTGATGTCTTGAGCATGAGTGTCATCTCGGGCCGCCTTCGATGCGGTGTTCAATGAAATGGCGAGGCACTGACTGCTCGTTACAACATGACACCCATTGCTGCAACGCCTGCGCACGAGGTATCGGACCTCCGACCGCTCCGTCGCATTTCCCTCATCGGTGGTGCGCACGGCGCGGCGACCCTGATACGCTCCCGGGGCCGGCGCGAAAGTGTCGTCCCACGTTGGAGAGCGATGTGTCCCTACGAACCGTCCCGACCGCGTCCCTCGAGACGCTCCTCCGTGCCCTCCACAAGGCGCAGATCCCGTGCCCGCTTCGCGCCGACACGCTCGCGTGTATCGGCCTTCAGGAGCGGCAGGAGCCAATACTCGCGGCGCTACGCGGGCTCGATGAGCCGGGCGTTCGGGCAGTCCTCGTCAACGTGATCGCAGAGCGGAAAGGGGCCCATCATGGCTAGCCTCGTTCGCGCGGCCGCGCTCGCGTTGGCGCTCCTGCTGGGCAGCGTCCCCATCGCCTCGGCGCACGGGCTCTGGGGGCACATCCACGTGACCGGCTGGGCCATCGAGAACCTGCCCGACGGCGAGCTTCGAGACTTCTTCTCGGACCCCGAAGTGCTGAACGCGGCTCTCTTCGGCGCCACCTACACCGACTCCGGCTATTCGGTCTCGGGCCCGCTCGAAGGGCTCGCTCGCGACATCGCGGAGCAGACGCACTGGGAGCCCTTCATCACGGCCTACGTGCAGTGGATACGCGACAACGATCCACCGCCGTGGACGGACCTCGAGTCGAAGAAGCGTGTCGCGTTCCTGATGGGGTGTGCGTCGCACGGCCTTCAGGACGAGGTCTTCGACACGCTCTTTCTCTACCAGGTTGGCGAGCACGACAGCGGAGACCAGGAGTCGGCCGACCCCGGGACCGACGGCTTTCTGGCGTTACAGGGCCACCTGCGTTTCGTCCCGAAGGAATACGTCCCGCGTGACGCCATCCGCGGCCTCTACGTCGACATCGATGACACGCTCTACGATGCGGCCGTCGACAAGGCCCTGTCGCTGGTCCTCGGCGTCTACATCAATGATGACTTCGGCATCGCGGCCGCGCGAGCGTCCGGAGAGTACTACCAGCCCATCATCCCCTGGTCCTACGACCACTACCTCGATCCGTCCATCCCGGGCAGCTTGCGCGCCGAGATCCCGCCCACGATGCGATACCTCCAGGTCCTTTGGAAGCGCCTCCACGACCCGAGCGACGCCGAGACCGTCACCACGACCTTCCCCGAGCTCCCGCGGCGCCTCCCGTCGGTCCTCACCGGCACGCCGGACGCCTGGGTGAGCCTCATGTTCGGGGCCGGCGTGTTTTACGACCAGCTCGCGCCGACGTGGGATCGGCTCGCCGGGCCGACCGGCGACGCGCTCGGACCAGTCCCCTTCGAGCTCGTCAACAGCCGCTGGGGGCCCGCCGAGACGCGCATCGTCAAGCTCCAGCCGACGACCGAGCTCACGCCCGGCGCGTGGTATCGCGTTCAGGTCCCCGCGTTGCCTCGCCTCGACGGCGTCGCTGGCACGCCTTTCGGCTTCGAGTTTCAGGCGGAGTGTGCGACCGAGGGGGATCCGGCGTGTCCGCCCGTTACCCCCGCCGAGTGGGCCATTGACGGCAAACCCGCCGTGCCGGACGTCGGACCGGACGAGCCCGACGCGCCTGGGCCCGAGGGCGACGTGGGCGAGGGCGCGGACGCCGCCGGCATGGACGCGGGTGACGTCACGGCCGCGGGTGACGTCACGGCCGCGGAAGCGCCACCCGAGAGCGACGACCTCGGCGCGCTCGCGCGGTCCCCCGACGTCGCGGGGAGCGATGTCACGTCCAGCACGGACGTCGGTGGTATCGCGGCGGCGAGCGACGGCGGGTGTGTCGCGACGCCCGCGGCTCCGAGCGGACCGACCTTGTCGTTCTTCGTGCTCCTGCTGATCGTCGGCTGGACTCGGCGCTTCTGGGGCGCTTCGCCATGAGGGCCGGCCTGCGCATGACAATTCCGCCGACTGCCGCTAGCCTACGAGGCTTGGAGGTCTGAATGGGGCTGCTCGACGACATCGCCAAGAGTCACGACAAACGACGCAAGGACCTCGACGCGGCTCAGGCGGCGGCGACGGCCGAGGCCGATCGCAAGCAGCGAGAAAGCGAGGAGGAGAAGCAACGTCAAGAAACCCGGCGCGCGCAGTTCGAGGCTGGGATTCAGCGCGGGCATCGACCGTGGGTCGGTGACCCCCAGTACTCCGTCGGTGGATTGCACCACGGCGGCATCTTCGAGTTCTCCGAGTGTGGTCCTGACCTCGATGGTCGTTGGGTCGTGGTTCAGCTCAAGGTCCCCGACGCCCGGCCCGGGTCAGGAGAGCCTACGCTCTGGGCCGCCCGTGACGACGGCGAGGCGCCGAAGCCGCCTTACATCCAGATGGTCGAGTCGGCGATCCGGGAAGAGATCGTGAACGGCCGATTGAAGGTCATCAAGGCGATCCCCGACGAGAAGGTCTTCGAGCCCGAGACGGGCGAGTCGCAGGTCGGCGGTGACGTCCACAGCGGGTTCAAATCGGTCAAGTTCGCGGCCGAGCCCGCTCGGCCAACGCCGCCCCCCGCTCCGAAGGCCCCGGTGGCCGCTCCGAAACCGGCGCCCCGCCCGCCCGAGCGGCAAACGACGACCCCGGCGCGCCCGACTGTAACCCCCAAGGCGGGTTCGTCCATCCTGCGCCCCTTCGACGACGACGACTGAACTCGTGCGGCTGACGCTGTCCCTCGTCGTCCTCCCGCCCTCCGTGACCGAGCGTAGACCTTCATGAGCACCGCCCGCGACTCTCGAATCGAGCTGAAGGTCGGCGTCCTCATCGTCGTCTGTCTCGCGCTCTTGGTCGGCTTCCTCGTGGTCCTCGGTGGCCTCCGCAGTGGGGAGTCGGCGACGCTCGAGGTGGACTTCGAGACCAGCGGTGGCCTCAAGGTCGGCGCTCAGGTCAAGATCGCGGGGATCGACGCCGGGCGGGTCGAAGCCGTGCGTTTCCTCGGGGGTGAGCGCGATCCCAAGACGGGACGGCCGATCTGGGTGCGTGTACAGCTCAGTCTCGTGCCCGAGATGCGTGCAACGCTCCGTAATGACGCGACCTTCTTCATCACGACCGCGGGCCTCCTCGGCGAGAAGTACATCGAGATCGATCCGGGCGCCGCCGACGCGTCCCTGCCGGATGGGATCGTCCCCGGGCAGCCGCCCATGCGGCTCGAGATCTTGGCGGGCCAGGTCTCGAAGGCCCTCGAACAGGTGAACGCCATCCTCGGCGACAACAAGGAGGGCATCGCGCAGACCATCAAGGACATTCAGTCGAGCGTGTCTACGGCGAAGGCCGCCCTCGAAGAAGGGCGGGCGTTCATCCAGACGGCGAGCCGCGCGCTCGGGATCTTCGAGACCAAAGGTGTCAAGTTGCTCGACGTCGCTACGGCGGCTATCGAGGAATACACGCCCGGAAAGGGGGAGACCGGCAACGGCATTCGGGCCGCTGTGGCGTCCGGTCGCGACGTCCTCGCCGGGGTCGAGAAAGTCGTCGGCGACGGCACCCAGCTCGGCGCGATCGTGACCGAGACCCAAGGCGCCGTGACGGACGCCCGCCTCATGCTCCGGAACGTCGATGGGCAGGTGAAGTCGGTCGGTGACCAGGTCAAGGGCGTGCTGACGACGGCGGATGCGACCCTCTCCGACGGCCGCAAAGAGGTCGTGGCGACGCTACAAAAAGTGAACGAGATCATCGCCGACGTGAAACACGTCGCGGGTCAGATCCGGCGCGGCGAAGGCACCGTCGGGGCGCTCCTCATGGACCGTGAGATGTTCGATGACGCCCGCGAGCTCATGAAGGACATCAAGCGTCACCCTTGGAAGGTGCTCTGGAAGGAGTGACCGCGCTCACGCGGTCCAGGCTTCAGCGAGCCAGGGCACCATCTGAAGTCCAGCTAGCGTCGAGAACGTATTGGCGGCGACGGAGGCCAGGGTCGCTTGTAACCACGTGACCCCCGCGATCCGCTTTACGACGAGGATCTCGACTAGGGTCACACCGACCTCCGCCACCGAGACCCACGCCCAATAGGGATCGAAGCGAGGGACTTTGTACCAGAGGGCGGGATGCGTCGCCCATTGAGCGGTGAGGGCGGCCACGACGATCCTCAGAACGCTTCGCTCAGGTCGACTACGGCTCAGGACGGCGAAGTACACCGGAAACTCAAAGGCGCACGTCCACACGAAGGCGGCGGCCCAGAGCATGAGTGGAGGCGTCACAAGGCGACCTCGACCCCGACCGCCATCGCGTCTTTGCCGCCGAGCAATGCCGTGTCCCCGCGCGAGAGGAGAAGCGCGAAGACGGCGAGCTCGAGCCATCCGTGGAAACCGGCGAGGGTCAGGTAGGTGTTTCGAGTCTGCTCCGCGTCGAGGGCGGCGAGGGCAGGGACCAGCATGCACAGTCCGAGCCCGACGAGCAGGCCCGCCATCCCAAAGTCCGACCGCAGGGCCCGGAACGACCGCGCGAAGGATGCGGGCGCCGTTCGGGGGGACAGCGCCGTCGGCGTCAGGCGCAACCAGCAGACGTAGTGAACCGCTTGGGCGAAGGCGTAGATCATCACGATTCGAAAGGGCCACATCCCCGGCCACTCGGGCGCGAGGACGGTGGACAAAGACGCGACGGAGAGCCCGAGGAGCGGCTCGTCCCAGCGGCCGGTGGTGAGCATGGACTCGTCGAGCATGCCGCTCCCGAGCACCGTGACGCCCGCCGCGACGCCCACGAGCAACGTCCCCGTGACGCCGAACCACCGCCGCTTCAGCGCCAGCACCACGAAGGTCCCGATGGCGACGACGTTGTGTCCGTGAGCGAAGGTGAGCTGAGTCTCGCGCGGAGCCTGCCAAGCGACC
Organism: Myxococcales bacterium; assembly: GCA_018780435.1. GTDB lineage: Bacteria > Myxococcota_A > UBA9042 > SXOO01. The sequence goes on along the minus strand of JADMJS010000499.1, from coordinate 6,794 downwards.
ACGAAGAGGCCGGCCGCGAGCGCGGTCGTCCCGATCGTGCGGAGGGATAGTCCCCTCGACACGAGCCCGAAGAGCGCGGCCAAGCCGACACCGGCGGCGCCGACGACCGGGTCGAACGCCGCCGGGAGACGCACACCGACGAGCGACGCCGTCCGGCCGATGACCATGACGGCCACGGCTACGATGACGAGCCCGAGCTGCCAGCGAAACGCCCGGCTACCGTGCCGCAGGGGACGCGCCACGAGAAAGCGTAGGTCGGAGAGGACGTGCGGCGCCCCGAGAAGCAACGGTCCGAACAGCAACATCGCCGCCGGGAAGAGAATGGTCAGCGTCAGCGAGACCGTGAGGTGGCCCGCGGTGATCGCCGTGAGGCGCGCATCGACGTCGGCGGCGCAACGGCGACCGAGACGCAGCCGGGTCGCGACGCGCCAGAACGAGCGGCGCACCGCGTCGAGGACTTCGACCGGCGCACCCAGAAGGCCGAGCCCCGCTGGCGGCATCAGGGCGTCCCCGGTAAACGACGCCGTCCCCAGCGCCACCAGACCAACCCGATCTCCAGGGCGAGCACCGCAGCGCCGATGGCCACGGCCCAAATCCAACGTTCGGGGGTGTCAGGCTCCGGGGGCGGGCGTGGCGGCAGGTCCGCGAGCGCTGCGCCGCTCCAGAGCAGCGCCGTCAGCCCCCAGAGACGGGCCAATTCAATCGGCCTTGGGAGCCGGCTCGTCCGTAGGGCGGATCATGAGCCGAGACTTGTGGGTGCGCGTGCGCTTCACCTCCACCTGCTCCTCCGGTTGTTCACGGTAGGAGACCTTGGTGACGACGGCCTCGATGACGCCCTCTTTGACGGCTTCGTCGGCCATGACCCACCACGCGTCACGGATGCGCTTTCGGTACTTGTCGAGCGGCATGCCGATGGACTTCGCGATCTCGACGTGCAGCCCGTCGAGGTACCGCGTGCTGAACTCGATGCGGGACCGAATCGACGGATCCTCGCCGATGGCGCCGTAGCTGGCTTCGTGGAACATCATGGTCGCGTGCGGGAAGATGAGCCGCTTCTTCGCGAAGACCGTGATGATGGCCCCCATCGAGAAGGCCTTGCTGATGACGATGCAGTAGATGGGGCTGCGTATCGACTTCATGACGTCGATGAGCACGAGCCCGGCTTCGACGGAGCCCCCGGGGCTGTCCATGAGGAGCCAGATGGGGTCGGCGGACTGAGCGTCGAACTGCAGGATGTCCTTGACGATCTTGGACACCGCCGAGTCCGTGACGGGCCCCGACAGCATCACCTGACGCTCGGTGAGCTCCACCTCGACCGCGGCAGCCGGAGGCGTGTGAGCGCACGCGATGAGGACGGTCAGGGCAAACGAGAAGGTCAACTTGCTGAGATGCATTCAGGCTCCAAGCGCGAGCCGCGAGGATAAGTGACGGGGGACGGGTGGGCAAGTGGACGGGTGGGCTGACGCAGGACGAAACACGTTTCCTTTCGCAGCGAGAGGCTTGACCCGATTCGGAATTCGCTTATCCCTCCGCGGCCATGAGCACCCCGCAGAACCCGGTCGTCACCACCCCGTCAGGCATCACTTTCGTCACCGGCGGCACCGGCCACGTCGGCGCCAACCTCGTCCGCCGACTCCTGAGAGATGGGCAGGCCGTCCGTTGCCTCGTCGAGCCGGGGGCCGACCGAGCGCCCTTCCGCGGGCTCGACGTCGAGCTCGTCGAAGGCGATCTGCGTGACTACGACGCCATGGTCCGAGTGACTCGCGGCGTGAACCACGTCTACCACGTGGCCGCCAAGATTTCGGTCCTCTCGCCGAACGACCGGGAGTTCAAGGAGCTCTTTGACGTCAACGTCACCGGTACGCGCAACGTGATGCAGGCCTCGCTCGAGAACGGCGTGAAGCGCGCGGTCCTCACGGGCTCTTTCTCGGCCGTCGGCTACGATCCGATGGACCCCAGCAAGGCCAGCACCGACAGCATGCCCTTCTGGCCCTTCGACCCCGCGGTGCTCCCGTACGCGCACACGAAGGCCCTCGCCGAACACGAGATGCTGAAGGTGGTGGCCGACGGCCTCGACGCCGTCATCGCGACGTCCTGCTCCTGTATCGGCCCCTGGGACTTCATTCCGTCCCGAATGGGGCGCACGCTCTGCGACTTCGCTAACGGCAAGGTGCGGGCTTTCGTGCCCGGCGGCTTCGAGTTCGTGAACGCCACCGATCTCGCCGACGGCCACATCAGGGCGATGGAGCGCGGTCGCAAGGGCCACAAGTACGTCTTCGCGACGGCGTTCCACACGCTTGAGGAGCTCATCGTCATGTGGCGGGAGACCGTCGGGCCTCGGAGCCGCCCCGTGATGCTCCCCGCGGGGCTTCTCAGCGCCGTGAGCAAGATCTATTCGGGTGGCCTCTACCGTCTCTTCTCGAAGAAGACGCCGCGCCTGACGCCGGGATCCATCCGCATTCTGCAGATGCACCGCCACGCGGACACCACCAAGGCCCGCACGGAGCTCGGCTGGCAGCCGACCACGATGCGAGAAGCGGTCCGGGACGCGTACGAGTTTTTTGCGGCGGAAGGGAAGATCGATCGCGGGTCCCTGGTCTCGGTACCCGCGACCATCACGCGCTAGCGAGCCACCAGGAGGCCGCTGATTTTCGGACCGAGCCGGCCAAAGCGATGTCACTCGGAGCAAGGAGGCTGTCGAGTGACGCCCTGAGTGTACCCCTGGGTACGTGAGGACGTATCGCAGACATGTGACGCCGCTCCCGTGCGGCAGCGCGAAGGCCGGCGACGGGAAAAAAGCCGCGGCCTCCTAGGAGGGTGCTGATTTTCGGACCGAGCAGGCCGAAGCGATTCCCCACGGGGGCAAGGAAGATGTCGAGAAACGCCCGGAGCGTACCCAAAGGTACGTGAGGACGTATCGCAGACATCTGACGCCGCACCCGTGGGGAAGCGCGAAGGCATGCGACGGGAGAAAATCAGCGCCCTCCTAGGACTGCCTTTGTAGGTGTCAGCCGCACTGGCGACGCATTTCGTGGCGAGCGAGGTGAACGCTGAAGGGCGGGTCAGGACCGCTCGGCGCGGAGGAAGTCTGCGGCACGCCAGCCGACCAACATCGACGGCGCGTTCATCGCGGACACGGGCGTGGTCGGCACGACTGACGCATCGGCGACGCGCACGCCGGTAACGCCACGGAGGTGGAGGCGCGAGTCGCAGGTGGCTGCGGCGTCTTCGCCCATCCGGCAGGTGCCGGCGAAGTGGTAGGTCGTGATCGCGTTCTTGCTGACCCAGCGGGCGATCGCGGCGTCGTCGTTCACGAAGGGCCCCGGCATGAGCTCACGGCTGTGCCACGCCCCGAGTCCGCCGCTACGGCTGAGCCGGCGCGCGACCTTCACGCCTTCGACCATCGTGGCCATGTCGCCGACGTCGCTGAAGTAGGCGGGGTCGACGACGCCCGGCGCCCTCGGATCGTTACTCCGGAGGCGAACGCTGCCGCGGCTCGTCGGCTTGCCGAGGATGACGACGATGCCGTAGAGGTGGTCCACTGCGGCCGACACGCCGGGGATGGCAAACGCGGCTTCCACGCCCGCCCGGATGAGCGACCGACCCGGCCCTTCCGCGTGAGTCGGCCCGAGCAATTGGCCGGGCAGGATGCGCTGCATCGCTTGTTTCATCGCCGACGGCGCCGGCCAGAAGACGTAGCAGGTGTCGCTTTGGCCGGCTGGGAGCGCCGCGTTCGGGCGCGTTCGGTAGAAGCTGTAGAGCTGCGGCTGCATGCAGTCGACGAGGCCGCGGCTCGCGAAGAAGAGCGGTACGTTCGGGTGGTCGTGCAGGTTCTGGCCGACGCCGGGGACGTGCGCGACGGGCGCGACCCCAGCGGCCCGGAGCGCCTGTTCTGGGCCGACGCCCGATAGGAGCAAGAGGCGCGGCGTCTCGAGCGCCCCGGCCGTGAGCACGACCTCCCGGCGCACGGACGCGCGACGTAGCTCGATCTGGCCGTCTGCGCCCCGTTGTTCGTACTCGACGCCGATGGCCCGCCGGCTCTCGTCGAAGAGCACGCGGTGGGCGCGGGCCCGGGTGCGCACGGTCAGGTTGTCCGGCGACGGCGCCTTCCGCTCACGAACGAAGGCGCGGTAGGAGCTCCTGCGCTCGTCTCCCTCGTAGGTCATCCACTCGTAGCCGACCACATTGCTGAGGTGACCGTCGTTCAGGTCTTCTCGGCGCTCGAAGCCGCACGTCACGGCCGCCGAGATACACGCTTCGGTCCACTGCGTCGGGGGGCGACGACGTGGGCGGAGCCGCGCTTCGAGACGCTCAAAGTCCGGGACGACGTCGTCCCAGCGCCAACCCTCGGGCCACTCGTCGTAGTCCTCTCGCGCGCCCCGGGTGTAGACCATGCCGTTGACCGAGCCGCTGCCGCCGAGCACCGAGCCGGTGCCTGCGAAGATGGTCTGCCCGCCCGCGTGTGGCTGAGCCGTCGTGTAGCGCTCGAAGAAGAGCTCGTCATTGACGAAGGCCGTCTTATAGCCGGCGGCGGTGAGGGTCTCCGGGTGCTCCTCGGCCGACGGGCCGAGCTCGAGTAACAGCACAGAGACTTTGGGGTCTTCGGTGAGCCGGCCGGCGACGATACAGCCGGAAGACCCGCCGCCGACCACGATGTAGTCCCATGTCTCCGAAACGGGCGTTGTTACGGTCACTTGAAGAGCCTAGTCGCGAGCGCTTTCAGCGCGTCCATCCGACCGACCACGCCACGACCGTAGAGGAGCTTCAGGACGTCGCTCATCTGGCCGTAGTCGCCTGCGCCGACGGGGTAGACTTTGTTTGGGAAGTGTATCGGGAAACGGTCCTCGAGTGTCGCTTTCACGTTGCAGCACGCACGGAGGCCGTCGCGACCGTTCATGCGGCCGAAGCCCGAGTGTTTGACGCCGCCGAAGGTGAGGTCCTGCGCCATGTAGGTGGCGCCGCCGAACTCGTTCATCGCCGACATGCCGGCGTGGAGCCGGTCCATGATGCGGCGTGCGCGGGCGTGATCCCGTGAGAAGACCGACGACGAGAGGCCGAACGGGACGCCGTTGGCGATGGCGATGGCCTCGTGTTCGTCGCGGACGCGGCAGAGGAGCATGACGGGTCCGAAGACCTCTTCGTTCATGATCGTCATGTCCGGGCGCACGTCAGCGAGGACCGTCGGCGCGTAGTAGGTGCCGCCCGACGCCGTCCGAATGGCCTTGCCACCGGACAAGATCCGGGCCCCTTCGGCGACGGCGCTGGCGACCAGTGACTCGACGAGCTCGAGCTGAATCGGTGTCACCATCGCGCCGACATCGACGTGGCCGCCCTGGGCGAGTGGATCGCCCTGACGTAGACCGTCGGTCATGAGCTGCATCTTGGCGGCGAATTGGTCGTAGACGCCGTCCATGACGAGCAGGCGTTCGGACGCGACGCAGTTCTGACCGGCGTTCACGAAGCAGCCGACCATCGCGGCGTGGGCCGCCTGCTCGAGGTCGGCGTCGTCGCAGACGATGAAGGGATCTTTGCCCCCGAGCTCGAGCACGACCGGAACGAGCGCCTCGGCCGCGGTCGCGAGGATACGCCGGCCGTTCGGGACCGAGCCGATGAATACGAGCCCATCGATCCCGCCCGTGATGAGCGCTTTGCCTGTCTCGGCGTCGCCTTGGACGAGCTGAACCAGCTCAGGGGACTGCCCTTCGGCGGCGAGCGCCTTCTTGACGATGTCCACGAAACCCGGGGCCGACCACGCCACCCACTCGGACGGCTTGACCACGATGGCGTTGCCCGCCATCAGCGCCGGGATGATCGGGTTCATGATGTTCTGGAGGGGATAGTTCCAGGGCAGGATCGCGCCCATGACGCCGAGCGGGTGGTATTCGAGGCGCGCGCGCTTGTGCATCAGGAGGCCCGAGGACACGGTCTCGGGCTGCAAGTACTTCTCGCCGCTCCGGGTGGTCCACCGTAGCTTCTCGAGGACGGTCCAGATCTCGCCGATGAGCGCGTTCTCACGGGTCTTCCCGGCGTCACGGACGACGGCCTCGACGACCGTGTCGATGTTCGCGAGCAGGTGATCTTGGATGCGACGAAGCACGGCGCGGCGAGTCCCGAAGTCCGTCCGGGCCCAGCCGATCTGCGCTTCCCGCGCGCGAGCGATGGCGCGGCGAACGGCGTTCGGGTCGTCCACGGCGACGGTCCCGAGCGTCGATCCGTCGATAGGGCTCTTGCAGGTGATGACGCTGACGCTCACCGGTGAATGGGAGGGGAGGGTGGGCTGCTCCTCCGAGGTGACGTCGCTCACAGCGGCTTTCAGGTGACTCTGGCGGCGGGGCTTCTGGGCGCTCACGAGGCGGCCTCCATCAAGGTGGGGGAAGTTTCAGGCGTCTCACGAGCGGGCGCTCCGGACTTCCGCGCTTTCACGGCCTTCTCGCGTGCCGCACGGCTCCGTCGCAAGTAGTCTTCCCACTTGCGAATGGCGAGGTCCTGGAAGGCCCGGACGACCGGGCTCAGCTCGGGCGCCGCGCGGTCCCAGTGACGCTCCCAGCCCTCCTGTTCCCGCTTGATGACCCAGACGTCCTGACTGAGCAGCGGCTGCAGGGTCGTGAAGCGGGTGGCCTTCATCATGAGGTCCACGAGTCGGCGGGGCAGGCGCGCGTTCACCAGCGGCAGCTTCACGATGTCCGGGCTCAGGTAGAAGATGAAGATGTGCCGATTGTGCCCGTCGTCCTGGGGGAGGATGAAGAGGAAGTGCTTGATTCGATTGTCAGTATTGGACCAGTGGTACGGGTAGT
>JADMJS010000731.1 GCA_018780435.1 Myxococcales bacterium | reverse complement strand
CGTGGGGCGTCCCCATCGGCCTTGAGACCTGGGCGGACAGCTACGGCAAGCTCAACGGCGGCAACCGGACAGGCCGCGGCCCGGGTCCGGAGTCGCCCGGCCACGATGCCGCGCCGCGCGTGATGCCGGCGCCCCGTATCGGGCCCGCGACAGCGCCGCTCCGAAACGATCCGGATCCGGTGACCATTCACGACGGCAAACGTCACGAAGCGGAGTACCAACCGCAGACGTCGCCGATCTTCCACGGTCCGCCCACGCTGAACCAGGTCCGACAGGGCTACATCGCCGACTGCTATCTCGTCGCCTCGCTCGGCGCGATCGCACGAACCCGCCCCGACATCCTCGAGCAGAACATCGTCGACCACCAGGACGGTACGGCGACCGTCACCATGTACACCGTAGGCCGTAACGTGGTGACGCCGGGCACGCCGGGCGCTCGCAAGTCGGAGATTCGGGTGTCCACGGCGCTCCCCTCCGTGAACAAGGCGACGCCAACGTACGCGAGCAGCTCGGAAGGCGCGCTGTGGCCGTCGATCTACGAGAAGGCCTACGCCATCCACATGGCCGGAGGAAAGTACCAGGGGCTGAACACCGGGGGACACGCCGGCAACGCGATGGAGACCTTGACCGGCTCGCGCAGCACCGGCTTCACGACGAAGTCCCGAAGCGACGACCAGCTCGTGTCGGACCTGCGGCTCGCGCTCTCGCAGGACAAGCCGGTCGTGGCCGGCAGCCTGTCGAAGGACGACGCCAAGGCCGATCCGCAGCTCAATCAGCTCGCCACCGACCGCACCGTCTTCCCGTGGCACGCCTACGTCGTCGAGTCCGTGACCGACGACGGGCGGATCAACCTCTACAACCCGTGGGGTAAGCGCCACCCGCAGCCTCTGACGCCGGCCGAGTTCAAGCGGCTCTACAACAACATCTACATCAACAACCCGGCCGCGGCGACGCAGATGGCGAGCGCCTCCACGCCCACCACGCCCACGTCGAACGCCTGAGCGGAGGCGCCGTCTGCTCTCTCCCATGGCGCCTCGCGCGGAGGCGGTGCACGCCGCGCTGAGGCGGGTGCTCGCGCGCGACCCTGCGCTGCTATGGGCCCTCGACGGGCCCGACCCCCTTCGCACTCAGTCCGTGCCGGCCTTGGCGTGGAACGGCCGGGTCACGCTCTGGTGGATCGCCGCAGGACCACTCACGCGCCCGACGCTACGTTATGTCGCACTCTGGGACGAGGGAGCGGGCCACCTCGACGGCGTGGCGCTTACCGACGACATCGGCGCGTTCGAACGCGCCACGAGGGCGGCCATCAGCGTGCCCGAGTCCCCTCCCCCGCTCGATTCGGGGAGGGCGCGCCAACTTGGGCTCCTCGCTATCGAGACGACCCGCCCACTGGACCGGGTGGTGTCCCTCCTGACTCCGGAGAGCGCCATCGACGACGGCCCCCTCCGAACGGTCACGGAGCTCGTATTCCACGATCCGAGGGGCGCGCGACAGCGAAGCGACCTCTTGATTCGTCTCACCGGACTGCCCCGGGACGCGGCGCCGGACGTCGTCTCGGCCCTCCTCGAATCGGAGTCCAACTCCATCCGGCCACACGCCCTCCCCGCCGCATGTCTCGACTCGGACGCACGCCATCAGCTCGAGAAAACGCTCACAGAGCGCGTGCACGCCCTTGAGCTCGAGACGGGAGCGACTCTCGGTGAGGCCTGGCCGACGCTCAGGGTGACCTCGAGCACCCCAACTCACGAAGGAGCGCCCTTCGGTGCCACGTCGCTCTCGCTCGAGGAGCGGCGCACCGCCGTCGAGAACTTCATCGAGCGTCGAGAGAGCCCGAGGGTGTACGCGATGGGCGACCGGGTTCGATTTCAGGCTCTCGTGGCGGTTGGGGAAGCGCCCGGGCTCCTCGAACTGACCCTCTGGCGTGACGGCCGCGTTCGGTCGAGCTGGACCTGGTTGCCCGGATAAGCGAAGCACCTCCCCCGGGCCACGTTGACGCTGCGATGCAGCGGTTCTATCCTCGCCCCCGGTGACGCGCCTGCATTGAGAGGACCAAAGTCCCGAGATGCCCAGCGCGAAATTGTGTTCGTCCGCGGGAGCGGGGCACGTTCGAGTGAGGTCTGGTGCCACACGTCGAGCCGCTTCGCCGGGACGTCGGCCACGAATCGGGCTAGAGGCCACAGGAGTCAGCGTGTCGGACCCCAAGAACTACGAGGATCTGAAGGCCAAGCTCGGCATCAAGAAGCGGGAGGTCGCCGCTCCCGCAGCGGCGGATTCGCCGTCCGCCGGAGCGCCGTCGTCGACCGAGTCGTCGACGCAGCACACGCCCCCCGGCGGCTTCGACCTCGGGCTCGAACGCGGCCGACAACACACGGCGGTCCCGATGGTCGACATCAAGGACGCCGACGTTCAGATCAAGTCGTCATTGACGACCCGAATTGTTATTGCCTTCCTCATCTTGCTCGCCTGTGGCGGCGCGTTCGGTGTGGGCTACGTCGTTCAAGGAACGTCGTATGACCGTCGAATTGAACTCCAGCAGAAGGAAGACGCCACGAACCTCCTGTCGGCCGTCAAGGGCATCAAGGCCGGCCCCAAGGCAGAGCCCCTCGAGGACGTGACCCGCGAGTTCATCGCGGGGATTCACAAAGCCGCGAAGAAGATCGACGACCTCGGTAACGCCGAGACCGTCACACCGGCCCTCTTGAAGTCCATCGAGACGTCGCTCGAGGACCTCCGGGTCGCCTCGATCACCTACGTGGAGAAGGCGCCCCGGCTCGGTGACATCTTCCCGAAGGAGCTCTTCAACGGCGCCGCGCTCCGGATCGTCTTGAACTACGATGACGCGCTCGAGAAGGTCTACAACGCCGCTTACCTGATGGCCGGGGAGAAAGGCGTGCTCGTCGAGCTCCAGACGGAGCTTGAGCTGTCGGGCATCTCCGTTCCTCCGAAGACGCGGCACTTCCGGTGGGCGACTATCGCCTCCAAGGACGGCTCGCCCCGTGGTTATCTCGTCGGCGTGAAGCCGGTCCTCGACAAGGACTCGAAGTTCGTGACCCAGACCCTCGCACCCCAGACTCCGCCGGGTATGGTCCCCGATCCGGCCGCGACGCCGACCACCCAGATCAAGGTCAAGTACGACGACCCGAAGCTCGTCGGCAAAGAAGAGGACTGGATCGACAGCGACAAGTTCGTCGAGTACGAGCTGAAGCCGGACATCGAAGAGGACGTGAAGCTGCTCGTCACCCAGCAGCAGGGCATTTACGAGCAGATGTTGCTGCGCCGCCTCTTCGACCGTGTCACGGCCCTCCGGAACGCGGCCGAGGCGATCCCGATCGCGCGCCAGAAGATGATCGACGGGCTGACCAAGCTCGCCGAATGACCCGCCTCCCGTGCGCGACGACCTGAGTCGCGTGCGCCCTCCCCCGCTCCAATCCACAGTCCAACCCGCGGCTCGCGGGTAGAACGACCGCCGCAAGCCGCGGCGGTGCGCAGCGTCGTCATCGGACCCGTCCGGCTACGGGGACTGCGTTCGACGCGTGATGCCAGTCGATGGCGAAACCGACTGCGTCGCCTGGAGGTCTGGCGATACCCCGAAGCGGCCTTTGGCTCGCACGGGCGACGCCGCGCTCCTCGAACTCACGAGCTCTTGAACGCCACGTGCCTCGGCCCTCTACCCTCCGCGCTTCGGTGAGCGCGCGAGAGCCCACCTCGGACAGGAACCTCGGCCAAAAGAAGGCCGGAGACAACCAATGGTGTTGGACCAGCGGTCCACTTCGACGGCGATCGCGGTGGGACGGGCTTCGCCAGGGTTGGTCCGTCTCCATATGGTGTCAGTCCGGAAGGTTGGCCGAGGTTCCTGTCGGAGGGCCCGAGCCGGTCTCACTGGATGAAGCACTGCTCCTGCCAGCCTAGACACTGGCCGTTGCAGCACTGGCCAAAGCCCGGGCAGTTGCCGTCGTAGCCGTAGGAGATCGGCGAGCAGTAGCCTGCCCCGTCCGAGCCTTGGCCGTCACAGCTCCAGCACGTGAACTCGCACGCCGAGTCGCAGCAATAGCCATCGGTGCAGTAACCCGTGGCGCACGCCGCGCTGGTCGTGCACGCCTCGCCCTGCTGGACGATGGGCTGGCAGGTCCCATTGGTGCAGTAATAGCCACTTTGGCAGTCTGCCGCGGTCGTGCACGTGGTCACGCATGCGTTCGTACCGCAGTTATACGGGTTGCAGACCGCGGTCCCGCCCGCGTTACACGTCCCGGAACCGTCACAGGTCCCGGCAGCCGTCTGGACGCCCGACGAGCAGCTCGCCGCGGCACAGACCGTGCCGGGGCCGTAGACGCGGCAGCTCCCATTGTCGCTACAGGTCCCGTCGTTACCACAGCTCGCGACGCCTTGGTCCGTGCACTCATTGTCCGGATCGGTGCCCCCGACGACCGACGTACAGACGCCGTTCGCGGCGCCGGTCTTGGCCGCGTTGCAGGCTTGACACGGCCCCGCGCAGCTCGAATTGCAGCAGTAGCCGTCGACGCATTGGCCGCTGCCGCACTGGTTGGCCCCGGTGCAGGTCGCGCCGTCGACCTTCCGAGGCTGACAAGTGCCAACGGTACAGTAGTAACCCGCGACGCAGTTCGTGTCGGCGGCGCAGCTCGTGGCACACGCCGAAGCGCCGCACTGATAAGGGCTACACGCCGACGTCGTCGCGCTGCCACAGGTCCCAAGGCCATTGCAGACGCGCGAACTGCTCTGCGTGCCGCTCGAACACGAGGGGCCGGCGCACTGGGTGCCCGACGGGTATCGCTGGCAAGCACCGGCGCCATTGCAGACCCCGTTCGTGCCACAGGAAGCGACGCCCTGGTCGGTGCACTCGGAGTCCGGATCGGTCCCAGCCGTTACCGCGCCACACTTCCCATCGCTGAGGCCGGTCTTGGAGCCGACGCAGGCGTTGCAGACGCCTGCGCACCCGGTCTCGCAGCAAACGCCATCGACGCAGGCACCCGACGTACACTGGTTCCCGGAGCCGCAGGCGTTGCCGTTGCCCTTTTTGGGCTGGCAGGAGCCTCCCGCACAGTAAGCCGAACTCACGCAGTTCGCGTCGGATGCGCACGACGTGAGACACGCGCTGGGCCCGCACTGGTAGAGGGCACAGCTGCTCGTCGCACCGGCGTTGCAGGTGCCGCTCCCATTGCAGGTGCCGGCGCTCGTCTGGGTGCCCCCGCTGCACGACGCCGAGGTACACGTGGTGTTCGCTCCGTAGCGCTGGCAGGCGCCGCCGCCGTCGCAGGCGCCGGTCGTGCCACACGAAGCCGCGCTCTGCTCGGAGCACTCGCTGTCGGGGTCACCCCCGCTCCCGATGGCGCCACACGTGCCGTCCGTGCCCGCGCCCTTCTTGGCCGCCGTACACGCCTGGCAGGTGCCGCCACACGCGGTGTTGCAGCAAACACCATCGACGCAAAAGCCCGACGTACACTGACTCCCGACGAGGCACGCGCCGCCCGCGGACTTCTTCGCCGTGCAGGTGCCACCCTCGCAATAGTGGCCCGAGGCGCAGTCGGTGTCGGCGGTGCACGCGGTCTTGCACGTGGCGCCACCGCAGCCATACGGCGCGCATGACGTAGACGTGCCACCGATACAGGAGCCCGTCCCATTGCAGGTGCTCGCCGCAGTTTGACTCCCCTGGCTACACGCCCCCGCGCCGCAGGTCGTCCCAGAGGCGTGCAACCGGCACGAGCCCGCACCATTGCACGTCCCGTCGGTCCCGCACGATGAGGCGGGCTGAGTCGCACACTCGTTATCCGGGTCGAGCGACGCCCCGATCGCCCCACAGACCCCGTCGACGCCGCCGCCTTTCTTGGCCGCGGTGCAGGCCTGACAGAGCCCCGTGCAGCCCGTGTCACAACAGACCCCATCGACGCACTGCGACGACGCACATTGATTAGAGGCCGAACAGGCGCCGCCATTGCCGACTTTGCCCGAACATTGACCGCCCGAGCAGAAACCCGAGGTGCACTCGCCGTCCACGCCGCAGGTGGTCTTGCACGCCGACGGGCCACAGACGTAAGGCGCACAGGCGCTGGTCGAGCCGGCGATGCAGGTTCCGGTGCCGTTGCACGTCGCCGCGGCCGTCTGGACGCCACTCGTGCACGCCGCTGGCGTACAAACGGTCCCCGCCGCGAACTTGCGACACGCCCCCGTGCCATCACACTGGCCGTCGGTGCCACACGATGCGGCCCCCTGGTCCGTACACTCGCCGTCGGGATCGGCGCCCGAGGCGATGTTGCCGCAGGCACCGTCGGCGCCCCCGCCCTTCTTCGCCGCCGAACAAGCCAGACAGCCGCCAGCGCAGGACGTGTTGCAGCACACGCTGTCCACGCAGAACCCGGATTGACATTGATTGGACACGGCACATGCCGCACCGGCCGCACGGCGCTCCGTGCAGGTTCCGCCGTTACACCAATGACCACCCGCGCAGTCACCGTCGCCCGCGCAGGACGTCTTGCAGCTCGTCGGTCCGCAGAGATACGGCGAACAAGACGCCGTCGCCCCACTCTGGCACACCCCTGTCCCGTTGCAGGTCCCGGCTTTGGTCTCGATGCCCGCGCCGCAGGTCGCGTTCGAGCAGGTACTCCCGGTCGCGTAGAGCCGGCAGGCACCGGCACCGTTGCACATGCCGTCGGTCCCACACGAGCTCACGCCCGCGTCGGTACATTCGCTGTCCGGGTCCATCCCGTTGCCGATGGGGCCGCAGGTGCCATTCGACCCGGCGCCCTTACGGGCCGCGGAGCACGCCTGGCACAACCCCGTGCAGGCAGTCGCGCAACAGACACCGTCCACGCAGTACCCCGAGGTGCACTGGCTGGCCTCACCACACGCGCCGCCCTGCGGAACGAGTCCGATACACTCACCGAGGACACATTGGTTGCCCTGGGTACAGTCCGCCGCCGTCGCGCAGGTGCTCTTGCACACGGCGTCGCCACACGCGTAAGGCGCACATGGCGACGATGCCCCCGGCTGGCACGTGCCTTCGCCGTCGCAGAGCCCGCTGTCGATGAGCGAGCCGCCCGTGCAGACCGCGGACGAACACGGCGTGCTTGCTGGGTGGAACCGGCAGGCCCCCGCGCCATCGCAGGTCCCATCGATCCCGCAGCTCGCGGGGCTGCTCTCGTCACAATCCGCGTCGGGGTCCTGGCCGGCGCTCACCGGGCCACAGGCCCCATCGAGGCCGCCCCCCTTCTTGGCAGCGCTGCAGGCCACACACGCGTCGTCGCAGGCGCCGTCGCAACAGACGCCGTCGACGCACTGACCCGTGGCGCATTGCCCCGCCGCGGTGCAGGGGCTCCCTTTCTCCTCCTTGGCCTTACAGGTCCCGGACTTGCAGTAGGATCCGGAGAGGCAATCACCATCGACGTCACAGCCGTTCAGGCAGCGGTCCTGGCCACAATCGAAAGGCGCGCACGGAAGGACTTGGCCCGCGTCGCAATGGCCCGCACCGTCGCAGGTGGCCTCGTTCGTCTCGACGCCGCCCGTGCACGAGCTCGGCCCACAGACCGTCCCGCTGGCGTAACGCGCGCAGGCCCCCACGCCATCACACGTCCCGTTGTTGCCGCACCCGGCCACCCCCTCGTCCTGACAGTCATCGCCCGGGTCCGTGCCCGTGAGCGCGGGCGCGCAGGTGCCGTCCGACGCGCCTGTCATCGCAGCAGCGCATGCCGTACACGCGGAGTCACAGGTCGATTCACAGCACACGCCGTCGCGGCAATACCCCGTGCCACACGCGGCATCACTCTGGCAGGCGCCACCTTGGGCCGTGGCCGAAATGCAAGTACCGTTGTCGCAGTAGGCGCCGAGGATACAACCGGCATCGGAGGCGCAGGTGACCCCACAGGCAGCTCCCGAACACACGTAGGGTGCGCAGTCCGCCACCATCGCGGCGCCACACGTCCCCGCGCCGTCGCAGAGTCGGGGCGAGGTCCCGACACCCTCCGTGCACGACCCGTCGCCACAGCTCGTCGTCGGTCCATAGAGTCGACACGCGCCAACGCCGTCACAGAATCCGTCGGTGCTGCACGTCGCGGCGCCGAGGTCGGCACATTCGGTGTCCGGATCGGTCCCGGCGGTCGACGGAGCGCAGACGCCGTCGTCGTCGCCGGTGAGCGCCGCCGAGCACGCCGAGCACGCACCATCGCAGAGCGCGTCGCAGCAGACGCCGTCGACGCAGAAGCCGCTCTCGCACTGCGCGTTCTTGCCGGACTGACAGGGTTGCCCGGTCGACTTCTGGGGGACGCACGTCCCGTTGGTCAGATCGCACCACGTCCCATCGGCGCACCCGGCGTCCGACGCGCATTCACCCGCGCAGACATTGCCGCTGCACACGTAATCGCCACACGACACCACGTCGCCGGGAGCACACCCGCCCTGCCCGTCGCAGGTGCCGGCGCCAGTACGCTGCCCGGCCGCGCACGAAGGCGGGGAGCACTCGGCCGCCGTCCCGTAGCGCGTACACCCGCCCTTGCCGTCGCAGACCCCGGTGCGACCGCAGCTCGGCGCACCGTCGTCGGGGCACGTCCCCTTGGGATCGGTGTTCGCCGCGACGGGACCGCAGCTGCCGTCCGGGAGACCGGTGAGCGCCGTGGTACAGGCAACACACTCCGTGTCGCAGGTCGTGTAGCAGCAGACCCCATCGACGCAATAACCCGAAGCGCAGTCGTCGCTCGCGCTACAGGGCGTCCCCGGGCCGGCGGGTGTGACCGTGGTGTCGCCCGAGCCATCGGCGGTGTCGCTGGACACGTCTTCGTTCTCGACAGCATCGACAGCGGTGACGTCCTCTACGCCCGGCACATCGCTCGTCTGCACGTCTCCGCCGCCCTGGTTACCCCCGAGGTCGTCGGTGTTCCCACCGCCCTTGTCGGGGTCCGCGATGGGGTTGATGTCTCCGCAGGCGAACGCGACGACCAGGACGACGCTTCGGGCGACGGCCGCGATGACGCCGCGGAGTCCGTAGTTCGTGAAGCGCGACGAGGTCGAAGAAGACGGAGCGGTGGGGGTACTGCGCATGACCCGACAATATGGGCCGCGACAGGTCGAGGCAAGCAGCCTGAGGGGCCACGTCTCCGGTCACATCACCTACTGACAGATTCCGAAGGCCACACCCGCCGCCACACACGTGAGCCCCGGATCGCAGAGGTTGGTACCGGTGGCGTTGCAGACGGCACCGGCGCCCCCACGCACGCAGAGCCCGAAGCCCACGTCGTCGCTCACGTCCGACGTGGTCCCGCCATTCCAGACCGTCCAGGGGCGACACGCGAGACCACTCGCGCAGTCCGAGTCCTCCGTGCACGGCGCCGAGCAGTACGGGGTGGCGAGCCCGAGCGCGTCTCGGAAGAGGCAGCGCCCCGTGGTGCAGAACTCGTCGCCGAGACACGGGTCGCCAACGCCGAACGCCGCTCCGGGCGTGACGGGGCGGCAAACTCGGAGCGCCTTTCCCTTGGCGTCGAGGGTGACGTCGCACGCCCCCCCGGCACAGTCACTGTTGGCCGCGCACGAGGAAAGCGCCGGCGAGACGCAGACGCCGTGGAAGAGCGACCCGAGCGACGTAGGGATGACCTCGCCGACGCAGGACCCGAGTGCGCAGTCCATGGCGTCGCCACACAGCGCGGCGCATCGGCCGTTCAGGCAGACGTTGCTCTGGCAGTCGCCGGCCGCAGTGCAGGTAGCGCCGGCGGCCGCGAGCCCGCCGACGGCCGCGCAGAAGCCCGTCACACCGCCGCTCTTGCCCGTGAGCGCAGCGGTGCACGCGTGCCCGGGGGCGCAGTCGCCGTCGCCGTCACACGCCGCCGTCGCGTCGTTCTCGGCGGTGGGGAGGCACACGACGCGGCACTGCCCGCCGTCGTACACACAAACGTCGGTGGGACAGCCGAAGCCGGCGCCCCGTGGCCCCGACGCCGCCCCGCCACAGGCGCTCACGTCGCCGTCGCAGAAGGCGGTACAGAACCCAGCGACGCAGCGATCGGCCCAGGGGCAGTCCGCGGCCGTGGTGCACGGGCTACCCACGCCGCCACCGACGCCGGTCGTCTTGACCACGGAGAGCTGTACCGAAGGGCTGCTCGACTCGACGACGAGGAACGACTGCTGCCCCTTCTTCGCGCGGAAGAACGCGGTCTTGGGGTTCCCGCCGGCGTCACACCCGGCGGTGCCATCGAGACACGCGTGAAGCGCGTGAACCGATGTGGTCCCGGCGGAGAGGACGCTCGCGAAATACACGCCGGACGAATTGACCGGGACGGCGACCACGCTGTCCGGGAGCCCACCGTCATCGCCGCCACAGCCGAACTGCGACGTGAGGCCGGCCATCGAGAGCGTCGTGACGATCGGGGCCGCCGAGACGACTCGGGGCGCGCCGCAAGCGTCACCCGCGACGGCGGCGATACACTCGCCGGCACCACACTGCTGGCCAGCCCCGCAGCCGCACGACGCGCCGCAAGCCTGCGACTCGCAGCCCGCGGCCTCGCACGCCGCGACGCAGTCTTCGACCACGACCTCGAAGCCCCCGTCGAGCCCGCTCGCGGGCTGCTCAACGACGACGAACACCGATTGGCCGGCGCTCAGGGATCGCCTCAGAGTGACCGGTGAATGCGCCCGCTCTCGACAGCTCTGTGGGTCACCACACGTCTCGAGGGTGTAGACCGTGACGGGATGAACCCCTCTCACCGTGAAGCCCCACTCGGCGGCGTGCGGCGCCGTGAAGCGCATCACGGCGTCGCGCCCACCTGAGATGTCGAGGCACGCCTGGTCGTCCGTGAGCGCGTTGGTCGAGTGGACGTTCGTGCCCACCTGCAGCGGCAGCGGCGCGGCGCACGAATCACCCGACGTGGGCGCCACGCATTGCCCGGAAGAGCAGGTCTGTCCCAGAAAACAGGGGCAGGCCGGCCCGCAGCCGTCGCAAGGCGCGAAGGTGACGTCTCCGGTGGCGCTGGCCGGCCCTTCGAGCACGAGCGTAATCGGCTCTCCGGCGCCGGCGGCGACACCGATCGGCGCCCCGGGCGTCGCGGCGGAGCCACACGCGCCGCCACAGACCGGCGGGAGAAACGCCGCGACGTCGGACGTGGAGTCGACCGAGAGCATGAGGCGGATATCCGCGTCGGGCTCGAAGCGGTAGACGCGGTCGCGACCCGAGGCGCCTTGGCGGCAGCCCACGGCGTCGGTGTGCGACGCGAGATTGAAGGACGCGGCCAGCGGAAGTCCTTGCGAGAGCGCTTGTGAGCACGAGTCGCCGGGCGAGACGGGGACACACGCCCCGGACGAACACAAAGTCCCTGCCGAACAGGGGCACGGCTCACCACACGCGTCGAGCTGGCACGAGCCGACGTTGCAGGTCGAGCGGCACGAGCGGATGGTCACGGTCGCGGGCTCCGGGCTCGTCGTATTGGCTTCGACGGTGAGGGAGACCGGGACCGACGGACCGACGTCGACCACGATCGCCGAGTCGGACTGCTGGAGGCAAGCCCCCTCAGCCCCACAGGCGGAGACGTGGTGCAGCGTGGCCTCGCTCCCGGCCAACACCTCCACCCGGACGCGGTCCACGATGCTGCTGAGCACGCGCACGGTCGCGTCGGGGCTGTTCGCGCCCACGGTCCCCTCAGGCCCTTGGCAGACCTGGGTGCCATCCGGGCCGGCGAATCCCACCTTTTCGGAGAGGACGGTGCCCTTGTAGGCGAGCAGCAGCGGAGTCGCGCAACCTTGCCCGAGGGTCGGACAGAGGCCGTCGAGGCACATGAGCCCGTCGCCGCAGCTCCCGCACGTCCCGCCGCAGCCGTCGGGCCCACATTGCCGGCCCGTACACGAGGGCAGGCAGCCGCCATCGTCGTCGGCGTCGTTCACGGCGTCCGGGATCGGGCCGTCAACGCCGATGTCGCCGTCGACACCGCCCACCCCATCCGTTTCGACGGCCTGGAAGTCGAAGCTGAAGATGAAGTCTTGTTGGAAGCTCACGTCGGACGCGACGCCCGTGACCGCGTCGTCAGCGCAACCCCAGATGGCCGAGACGCAGAAGGCCGAGGCGCAGACAGTCGAAGCGAACGTGACGAATAGACGCTGGGAACGACGGCTCACGAACGAAACGATACTCCACTTCCCGCTCGACGTGCACCTTTGGAGCATCACCTCGGGACACCCCGGTCCGAGTTCGTGCCGAGGCGCCATTCCCCGGGGTGCTCCGCTGAGGCCGATGGATCTCCTCGCGAGCCGACTCGCCACCGGGCGACGAGAGCCACACGGCGTGAACTCACGGCCCGCCACCCCCCGTAACGCCCTCGAGAGCGCGCGAGCAATTCCCACCAACACAGTGTCCTGGCGAGTGCACAGGGGGCCGACGCGGCCATGGCACGGTCGATGCTAGGCCGTCTCGCCGCGTCGGAGAGTCGGCCTGACATCGGCCTCTCCAACGTGAACCGGCCGGGCTTCGGCCCCATGGAGCGTGCCATGAGCGACTTCTCCCGCGAGCACTCGACCCCCTCCTCCCCTCTCGTCCCGGGGACCTCCCCGGCGGCATTTCGCCACGCGGCCGGCCTCCTCAGCGGCCTCACGGCGTTTACGTTGCTCACCGGCGCTCGGAGCTGCTCGGGCGGCTCCGCCTACCCGACGGGCTACGAGACCTATCCGGTCGAACCGAGCCCGTCGATGCCGGTTGGCGGCGGCGTGGTCACCCCGGGTCCTGCCCTCCTCATCGGCGACATCGCCCTCACCGCGTACGCGACGCCTGAGACGATGACCTTCAACGTCATCGTACGGGAAGACAGCGCCTACGGTCCCGTCGTCCTCGAAGGCACCGACTTCGTCTTCGATGCGTCGGGCGCCGGCGCCGTCGACATCGTCGACCTGCCTTACGGGCTCTACGACATCGAGCTCGTGGGCCTCGACGCGTGGGGGGCGTCGGTCAGCTACGCCGCGACGTCGCTCGTCATGGAGGAGCCGGTCACGGTGGTCTCGATGGTCATGGAGTCGACCCTCGCTTCACCCGCCCCGGTGCCGGTCGAACCGGACCCGGTGGTCGTGGTCGAGCCCACGGTCGAGGTCGGCGATGTCGCCCTCGACATCTGGGAGCCAGACAATGGCGCCATCGCCGGGTACACGGACACCCTCGACTATTACCTGTGGGTCTGGGACGAGTGGGCCGCCGACTGGGTCTTCGTGGAGTCCATCGGCTACATCGCCTTCGACCCGTCCGAGCCACCCGTCATCCCGAGCCTCACCTTCGGCACCTACTATCTCGAGGTCGATGGCTTCGACGTCATGGGCGCCCGCATCTACGCCTTCTCGGGCAGCTTCGACCACTACGCGTCCTGGACCTCGCTGCCCGTGGACTTCGACTACGCACAGTGACGCAGGGGTGGTGCCCCGGCGTGGACTGAGCGGGAGTCCTTAAGGCCCTCTGCCCCGTCCCGTTCCTCTCTGGCGTGAGTCCTCCGCCACCCACCCTCCCTGGCCGCGTCGACCCTCTCGAAGAGCGGGTTCTGGAACGCACGCGCCTCCTCATGCGAGCCAAGCGCACGTGGGAAGCGACCTTCGACGCGATCTCGGATCCCCTCGCCCTGGTCGACCCTCAGCTACGGATCATTCGCACCAACCGGGCCCATGCCGAAGCGGCGGGCACGGACGTTCGAACGAGCCCGGGGCAGCTCTGCCACGAGGTGCTCTTCGGCCGCGCCCGGCCCTGCGACGGGTGCCCGGCGAAGCGTGCTCTCGCGACCGTGCGGCAGGGGACGGCGGAGGTGACCGACGAGCGCCGCGGACACCGGCGCGTCTATCGGGTCTCGGCCTTCCCCCTTCGCCATGAAGACACCTCGTCGGGCCTCGGCGACGTCACGGTAGACCCGCAGGCCGCCCCGATTCAGGCGGTGTGTCACTATCGCGACATCACGGAGGAGAAGGCGCTCACGAGGCAGCTCCTCCAGAGCGAGAAGATGGTCGCGGTAGGCACGCTCGCTGGCGGGGTGGCACACGAGATCAACAACCCGCTCGGTGCGATTCAGGCCTTCGCGCAGCTCGCGCTCCTCGACGTCGAGCCGGGCACGCCCCTGCATGAATATGTCGTCGAGATCGAGCGCTCGACCCACCGCTGCCAGAAGATCGTGCGGTCGCTCCTCGACTTCTCCCGACCGAGCGTCGGCGAGCGGCGCGAGGTGTCGCTCGCCGACGTCGTCGACAAGGTGCTCTTCCTGGTGTCGGCCGAGACGAGGCGCGCCCCGCTGCGGCTCCTGCGACGCGCCGACGACGCCGCGCCGCCCGTCCTCGGCGACGCCAATCAGCTTGAGCAGGTCGTGCTGAACCTCGTGACGAACGCCATTCAGGCCCTCGACGGGCGGCTCGGCGAGGTCGTCATCGCGATCGAAGGCCGAGACGGCGGCACGGAGCTCAGTGTGAGCGACGACGGGCCCGGGATCGCCGATGGCGACGTAGCCAAGGTCTTCGAACCCTTCTTCACCACCAAACCCGAAGGCAAGGGTACGGGGCTCGGCCTCTACATCACCTACGGGATCGTCGCCGAACACGGCGGCCGTATCGAAGTTCAGAGTGAACCGGGGGTGCGCACGGCGTTCAGCGTGTGGTTCCCCGCGGCGAGCGGCGCTTCGAGCGCTCGATCAGCGCGAAAGGAGAGCACGGATGGCTAGTCGTTATGAACACTTGCGAACCTTGGAGCCTTCATCGGCCGTCGCCGTGCCCAGCTCCCCCTATCGTCCGGGGCTCGCGAGGGCGCTCGGGCAGAGCGCACCTGTGGCCGCGCCGCTGAAGCCGAAGGCGGCCGCCGAGGAGACCGCGTCCGCCGAAGCGCAACCGGGCGAAATCCTGGTGGTGGACGACGACGACGCCATGCAGAGGGCGGTACGCGCCATCCTCCAGCGCCAGGGCCATCGCGTGAAGGTCGTTGGCACGGCTGAAGACGCCCTGCTGGTGCTATCCGAGGCCCAGTTCGACCTCGTGATGCTCGACATCCAGATGCCTGGGATGAGCGGCCTCGATCTGCTTGCAATCCTGGTCAAGCAGCGACCGGACCTGAAGGTCGTCATGATGACCGCGTTCGGGACCGTCCAAATGGCGGTACGGGCGGTCAAACAAGGCGCCACCGACTTCTTGACCAAGCCCTTCGAGAGCATCGATCACGTTGGCAACGTGGTGCGTAAGGCGCTCGAGCTGAAGCGCCTCGAGGACCGGATGCGGGAGCTCGAGCGTTCGCTCGACCGTCGCGACCGCTACGAAGACATGGTCGGCGGCTCCGAGAAGATGCGTGACGTCTTCGAGCTCGTCGAGTCGGTCTCGTACTCCTCGTCCTCGGTGCTGATCCAGGGCGAGTCCGGTACCGGTAAGGAGCTCGTCGCGCGCGCTATTCACTTCCGATCGCCCCGTAAAGACAAACCGTTCGTCGTCATCAACTGTTCGGCCCTGACCGAGACCCTGCTCGAGAGCGAGCTCTTCGGCCACATGAAGGGGGCCTTCACGGGCGCGACGGCCAACAAGCGCGGGCTCTTCGAGGCCGCCCACACGGGCACGATCTTCCTCGACGAGATCGGTGACATGCCGCCCGCGACCCAGGTGAAGCTCCTGCGCACGCTGCAGCAAGGCGAGGTCAAGCGGGTGGGCTCGAACGACGTGACCCGCGTCGACGTCCGGACGCTCGCGGCGACCAACGTCAACCTCGCGCAAGCGATGAAGGACGGGCGCTTCCGAGAGGATCTCTTCTACCGCCTGAACGTCATCTCCGTGTCGCTGCCGCCGCTCCGAGAGCGCGCCGAGGACATCCCGCTCCTGGCTTTCCACATGCTGAAGCGCCACTCGGACAAAGTCGGAAAGACCGTCAAGGCCTTCGATCCCGAGGTGCTCGACGTCATGCAGCGATATCGGTGGCCCGGCAACGTCCGGGAGCTCGAGAACGTCGTCGAACGAGCCGTGGTGCTCGCCCGAGGCGACATCGTCGAGGTGAGGCACTTGCCGCCTCACCTGCAGGACGACCGCTTCAAGAAGAACGGCGACCAGCTCGACCTGTCCCACTTGCCCTTCTCCGCCGCGAAGGACCTCGCCGTGCAGGCCTTTGAGAAGCGCTACCTGACGCAGCTCATGGCCCGCACCTCGGGCAACATCTCGGCGGCGAGCCGCGAAGCGGGGCTCGATCGGTCGAACTTCCGTCGCGTCCTGAAGAAGCACGACTTCGACGTCGACTCCTTCGCGGAGTGAGCGCCGGCGTGGAGGCTGGACGGCGCGCCTCCTGAGGATTATGACGGTCCCCCGTGGACCTGCTCGCCGCCACCCCCGCAGAACGCCGCGACTGGATCCGGGAGTCAGGCCGTCGCCACGGATTCGACGACGTCGACATCGCTCCCCCCTTTGCGGACGGCGGAGCGCCTCACGCGGACATGGCACGCTTCGACGAGTGGCTCGAGCGGGGCTACCACGGCACCATGACCTACATGCAGCGTCACCGACGGCGGCGCACCGATCCGGACCGGACCCTGAAGGGCGTGCGCGGGATCATCGTGGTGGCGCTCGATTACGACACACGGGCGCCCAGGAAGGCCGAGGTCGCGCCCGACGAGGAGCGCGGGTGGGTCTCGCGCTACGCCTGGGGCACTGACTACCACGGCCTCATCGAAGCCCGCCTCGACGATTGGGTCGACGAGCTCGAGGCGGCCGCCCCGGGTCATCGCTTCATGCGCTACGTCGATCATGGCCCGGTGCTCGAAAAGCTCTACGGCCGCCTCGCCGGCCTCGGCTGGCAAGGCCGACACACGAACCTCATCCATCCGAAACGGGGCTCCTACTTCTTCCTGGCGTCGATGCTGACGACACTTGAGGTCGCCACGGGTGCGCCGCTGCCCGACCTCTGTGGGAGCTGCACCGCGTGTGTGGACGCATGCCCGACCGGCGCTATCGTGGACCACTATGTCGTCGACGCGCGCCGTTGTATCAGCTACCTCACCATCGAGACCAAAGCGCCCGTGCCTGACGCGCTCGCGCCGGCCCTCGGCGATCACCTCTTTGGCTGTGACATCTGCCAAGACGTCTGCCCTTGGAACCGCAAGCCCATCCCGCCACACCGCCCCGAGTTTCAACCCCGAGAGAGCAGCTATCGGCCGCGCCTCGACGCGCTGATCACGATGGATGACGCCGAGTTCGAGGCGGCCTTCCACGGGACGCCACTGCACCGTGCGGGCCGAGAGCGGCTCGCGAGCAGGGCGACGGCCATTCGGGAGACGGCCCTTCCGGCAGTCACACCATCGCACCGGCCGCCGCCCGCCGAGGAGAGCCCTTGAACGACATCATCAGGTCACGAAACGAGCTCCGCGTGCGCCGCTTTCGCGACGTCCTCGGGATCGAGAACGACGCCGAGGTGATCGGGCCCACGCCGGGCGACGAGAGCGCGGGAGTACAGGCCCCGGCCGTCGCGCCGGGCGCGGATGGGCGCGACGACGGCCTTCTGCTCGACAAGCGCCGCTACACGGTGACGGGGCTCGCGTCCCGCGCAGACGCGAGGCGTCTCGAGCGGCGTCTCGGGCGCCTCGACGACGTGGTCTCGGCCCGCGTCCGCTTCGAAGATGGCCTGGCGGTCGCGGTGGTTCGCGCCAAGGGGGCACAAAAGTCCCATACCGAAGGCGACGAGATCGACGAGGCGCTGACCTTCGTCGCGGCCTGTGAGGGCTTCGAGGTGCGGCGGCGCGCCACCACCACAGTACACGCGATGGACCGTCGCGATTCCGAACACAGCCAGACTGTCCGAGACGCGGGGCTCTCGGCCCTCGCCGCGGGGGGGCTCATCGCCGCCGACCTCGTCGGCCGCTCGGCTACCGGCGAGTCGGTAGGCCACATCCTGACCGCGCTCGAGGTCGTCATGGTGACGGCGGCGCTCTGGGCCGGTCGCGGTCTGTGGTCGACCGCTCGTAGCGGCGGCTCTTTGGTTCCCCGACTGACGGCCGTGTCCTTCGGAGTCGCGACGCTGCTCGCGCTCGGGGCGGCCGTGACCGACTTCTTCCTCGAAGCCCACCCGCGCTTCGACGTCGTCGGGATCT
>JADMJS010000481.1 GCA_018780435.1 Myxococcales bacterium | reverse complement strand
GCGTAGAGGATGAAGCCGGCGACTTCGGCGTCGTTGGCGGCGCGGTGGGCCTCCGAGAGCGTGATCCCGAGGCGTTCCGCGACCTTGCCGAGCTTCTTCGAGCCGTCGTCCTTCTGGAACTCGCGCGCGAAGACGAGCGGATCGAGGCACGGCATGTCGGGCATCGACCCGCCGACGCGCTCAAGCTCCGTCTTGACGAAGCCACGGTCGAAGAGGTGGTTGTACGCCACGAAGAGGCGGCCTTCGAGCCGCGCGTGGACGTCGGCGGCGACGGCGGCGAAGCGCGGCGCGCCCTTCAGCATCTCGGTCGTGATGCCCGTGATGGCGACGACTTCGTCTGGGATCGGGATGCCGGGATCGACGAGCGTCGACCAGCGCTCGATCATCTGACCGGCGCGCATGTGGACGACGGCGATCTCGATGATGCGGTCTTTGGACGAATCGAGACCGGTGGTCTCGACGTCCACGACGGCCAGATCCGCCTCGAACCACTGGGCGTTCGTGGCGCCGCTCACCAGAGGGACTCCCGGCGCTCCGTCGGGACCGCGTACATCTCGTCGATAAGGCCTTGGTAGCGGGCCGCGATGTTGCGACGCTTCAGCTTCAAGGTCGGCGTCAGCAGATCGTCCTCGACCGAGAGTTCCTTCTCCAAGATGCGGAAATACTTGATGGTCTCGTAGCGCGCGAGCCCGCGGTTGACCCCGTCGAGGATGAGCTGGACTTCACCGACCACCTTCGGGTGCCGCGACAGCGCCGCCGGGTCACCCGTGATGCCGCGTCGACGCGCCAGCTCCGTGACCGCGTCGGAATCGAGCGCGAGCAAGGCCACGAGATACTTGCGGTTGTCGCCGATGACCACACACTGACTGATGAGCCCGTGCGCCTTCACGAGGTTCTCGAGGTTCGACGGCGAGATGTTCTTGCCGCCCCCCGTGATGATGAGCTCCTTCTTTCGGTCCGTGATGGTCAAAAAGCCGTCGCGATCCTTCGTGCCGATGTCGCCGGTGCGGAACCACCCGTCGTCCGTGAAGGCGGCCTTGGTGGCCTCGTCGTCGCGGTAGTAGCCCTTGAACACGTTGGCGCCGCGTACGAGGATCTCGCCATCGTCGGCGATCTTGGACTCACAACACGCGAGGTCTTGACCGACGGTGCCGAAGCGCACTTGGTCGCGACGGTTGACGGTGGCCGGACCGCTGGTCTCCGTGAGCCCCCAGCCTTCGAGGATGACGATGCCGATGGCGTCGAAGAACTCCAGGATCTCCTTCGAGATAGGCGCCGCCCCGGACACCATGAAGCGCAGTCGGCCACCGAAGCGGTCGCGGATCCGGCCGAGGACGAGCCGCTCGGCGACCTCGTATTGGCCGCGGAGCAAGAGCGGGACCGGGCGGCCGCTGCGTTCGAGCGCCTTCACCTGCTTACCGACGTCGACCGCCCACTTGAAGATGGCCTGCCGCCGCGGCGGTTGTTCGGCGACCTTCGAAAGGACGCGCTGGTAGATCTTCTCGTAGACGCGCGGCACGGCCACCTGAACGGTCGGCCGGAACTCCTGCATGTGCTCGCCGAGCTTCTCGATCCGCTCGGCGAAGACGCCGGTGGTACCGGCCTCCATCGCGGCGTAGTTCGAGGTGCGCTGGAGGCTGTGCGCAAGCGGGAGGAACACGATGCCGAGGTCGTCGTCGCGCAG
Source organism: Myxococcales bacterium (assembly GCA_018780435.1). Taxonomy (GTDB): domain Bacteria; phylum Myxococcota_A; class UBA9042; genus SXOO01. The sequence goes on along the minus strand of JADMJS010000481.1, from coordinate 1,769 downwards.
CGGGATGGCGGCGTTCACGGCGTCGACCGTCGCGACGATGTTCCGGTGCGTCAACATGACGCCCTTGGGTGGCCCGGTCGTGCCCGAGGTGTAGACGAGCATGGCGAGGTCGTCCGGCGTCACGGCCTGCCAGCGCACGTCGTAGGCCTCGCAGGTGCGCCTCGCCGCGGAGTCTCGGATGGTAGCCTTCTCACCGAGCGCGATGAGGTCCGACAGGGTCATCACGGCGGCGTCGGCCGGCCCGGGTTCGGACTCATCGAAGACGATGTAGCGGCGCAGCGAAGGGACGCTCTCGGCGACCGACTTCAGTTTCAGAAGCTGGGCGCGATTTTCGACAAAGACGACGGCGACCCCGGCGTGGCTCAAGATGTAGGCGCACTGCTCGGCCGTGCTGGTTGGATAGAGCCCCACGGTGACGCCGGCAGCGCAGACGATCCCGAGATCGGCGGACGACCATTCGATGCAGGTGTCGGAGAGGACGCCGACTCGATCTCCGGCAAGAACCCCGAGCGACATCAGCCCGCACGCGATGCCGCGCACGACCTCGTGGGCGTCTGTGCGGGTGGTCGCCACCCAGGCCCGAGTAGTCGGGTCCTTGTGGTAGGTGGAGACCCGGTTGCCCAACCGCGCGAGCTGAGCGTGATACATGCTTGGAATCGTTCGGCGATCGGTCACGTCGCCGCTCCGCCAGTCGGCAGGACCGGTGAACGTTCCTCGGGGGTGACCGCCGCGATGGCGTGGTCCTCTGGGAGGGGGACCTTCAGGGCGAAGTCACCCCGAGGAGCCGCGATTCGGCGGTCGGCCGTCGCGAGGCGGGAGAAAGGGACGCGCGTGTGTTTGGCCGGGGTGCTGAAGAGCTTCGCGAGCGAGAGTCCCCGGAGCTGATCTTGAATGGCATCGTTCAGTGCCGCGATCGGGTCGCGGATCGCGCAGCACTCGAGCTGCTCACACGTGCCCGTCCCGGCGCCCCGGGGGCCGAGGCAGTCCACGAGCGCATCGGCGTTCTCGAAGATACGGAGAATCTCGTGCAGGCTGACCTCGCTCAAGTCGCGGCGCACCGTGTAGCCACCGCTGACACCTTTGAGCGAGTCGACGATCCCGTGCTGCTTCAGGGTCTGCATGACCTTGGCCAGAATCGCCGGCGGGATGCGGAAGTGGGCCGCGATGTCGCGCGCGCTCAAGGACGCGGCGGCGTCGGGTCGGCCGTAGAGGAAGCCGAGCGCCAAGAGCGCGTATTCGGTCTTTCGGGAGAGACGAATCAAGGGCTCAGCGCCAGTGCCCGGGCCCGTAGACATACCCGCGGGGTGTGCTGCGCCAGACGCCGGGGACCCAGTAACGATGGGTCTTGTGGCGAATTCGGCGGTAGGTGCCGGGCCGCCAACCGTAGCGGCCGCCATCCCAGTGCCATCGCCCTGGAATCCATACGTAATAACGACCCGGTGGCGCCGGACGAACCTCGAGCCGCGGCTGCGGGGGCGGGTCCGGAACGTAGACCTCCGGTCCGGACTCATCCTCCACGTAGTAGATCGGGACGCAGCCGGACAGGACCGAGCCGAGCAGGGTAGCGGAGGCGAGGAGAGCGCAGAGCTGGCGTTGCATGGCTGGGGCTGTCCAATCCTTGACCGACGCCGTGAGTCGGCAGCGGTCATGAGCTTCGCGGCCTGAGTGCGACCCCGATCGGCGTCCCCGCCGAACGCGTTCCGCCCGGCGGGCGGCGCGGCGATGAAGGAAATCGCCGGATTTGAGGCGCGGTAAAGGCAGACCGCCGA
>JADMJS010000693.1 GCA_018780435.1 Myxococcales bacterium | reverse complement strand
GCTCACGCGCGTCGTCGAGGCTGTGGTCCGACGAGAACTCGCTCGGCATCGCGAGGCCGTGGACGTGGTCCCGGCCGAGCGCCCGCACCGCCAGCGCGGCCGTGACCGCCGAGTCGATGCCGCCGGAGAGGCCGAGCACCACGCCCCGGCCGCCGACTTTGCGTAGATAGTCGCGGAGGCCGAGCTCGATCGCGGCCGAGATGTCGGATTCACGGCCTTCGTCATTGACGATGATCGCTGGACCCGTGACCGGCTCCGGCAAGGTCTGGAGGTCTTCCGCGAAACGCGCCGCTTCGAAGCAGAGCGCCCCCGTGGCGTCGGCGACGAGGCTCCCACCGTCGAAGATGAGGTCGTCGTTGCCGCCAACGAGGTTCACCTGCACGACCGGCACGCCGGCGCGTCGGGCCGCGGCAGACACGACGTCCTGGCGAAGTCGTCGTTTTCCTTGGGCAAAAGGGCTGGCGGAGAGGTTGACCACGAGCTCCGAGCCAGCCTGCCCGAGCGCCGTCGCCGGGTCGGCCGAGTAGCGGCTGGCCCAGGGGTTCTCGGCGCCGGTCCAGAGGTCCTCGCAGATCGTGACGCCGATCCGGTGCCCACGCACCATGACCAGCCCGAGCTGTTCAGAGGGCTCGAACCACCGCGCTTCGTCGAAGACGTCGTAGGTCGGCAGGAGGGTCTTGCCGACGACGGCCGTGACCTCGCCCCCGTCGAGCACGAAGGCGGCGTTCCACAGGCCGCCCCGAGGACCGCGCGCGATCCCGCCAACGATGACGGCCGGCCCCGCGTCGCCGAGGCGAGCGGCCAGGAGCGCGGGCGCCTCCATGGCGGCGGCGACCCAGTGTGGGCGATCGAGCAGATCGAGCGGGGGATAACCGACGAGGCTCAGCTCGGGGAAGACCACGAGCGTCGCGCCGTCCTCAGCGAGGCGAGCGACGGCGGCCAAGATGCGGCGGGTGTTGCCCTCGAGATCGCCGACGACCGAGTCGAGCTGGCCGATGGCGAGCCGCAACGGCGCGTCAGGCGTCGAGGGCACGTTCGAGCTGGCGGCGGGTCTCCGCGGGGTCGGCCTTGCCACCGAGAGCCTTCACGGTCTGGCCGACGAAGAAGCCGATGAGGTTCTTGTTGCCGGCGCGGTAACGGCTCACGGCGTCCGCGTTCTTCTCGAGCACCGAAGCGATAGCGCCTTCGAGGGCGCCCGTGTCCGAGACGGGGCGGTTCTCCGCGACGGCCTCGGCGGCGTTCTTGCCGGCAGCGACGGCGGCGAGCGCGGCTTTGGCACCGGAGGCGTTCAGCTCACCCTTGGTGAGCGCCGTCGCGACGGCGGCGAAGGACGCCGCGGGCAGCGCTTCGAGCGCGTCCCGGCCCCCGACCGTCTGTACCGACGCGGCCATGAAGGTCGCGGCCGTCGTGGGCGACGCGCCGGCGGCCAAGCTGGCCTCGAAGAGCCCGAGGAGCGCGCTCGACCCGGTCACGAAGCGCGCTTCGGCGGGTCCGAGGCCGTGCCCACTCACGAGCGCCGCGGCCGCGTCCGAGAGCGGCGCTTCGGCCCCACGTTGGGCCGAGCGGACCTTCTCTTCGGCGCGCTGACGGTCGCGTTCGGCGCGGACGGCCTCGGGATCGATGGCCTCCTGCGTCTTGGCCCAACCGTCCTTGAGCGTGACGGTGCGGTTCATCACCAGCCGGCCCGGCGCCGAGTCCTTGGGGTCGAGGATGAAGTAGCCGACGCGCTCGAGCTGGAAGCGCGTCCCGGCCGGGAGCGTGGCGGCGTAGGGCTCGATGCGGGCCGCCGCGGCGATCTCAAGGGAGCTCGGGTTGAGGCTCTCGAGCGGGTCGCGGCCGCCCGAGCCCGGCTCTTCGTCCTTGAAGAGCCGGTCGTAGAGGCGCGCCTCCACGGGGACCGAGTGATCGGCCGAGACCCAGTGCAGCGTGCCCTTCACGCGGCGGCCGTCGGCGCCCTGGTTCCGGGTGGCCGGGTCGTAGGTGCACTCAAGGCGCACGACGCGGCCGCTCTCGTCTTTGACGACCGAGTTGCAGACGATGTTGAAGGCCCAGCGCAGGCGCACTTCGGCACCGGGCGCGAGGCGGAACCAGCCCGAGGGTGGCGTCTCGGCAAAGTCCGAGCGGTCGATGTAGAGGCGACGCGAGAAGGGCAGCGGGCGGCGCGCGGGCGGGGCCTCGCCCTCCTCGGGGCGCAGCGGCGCGTCGAGCGTGACGGTCTCGCCTTCGGGGAAGTTCGTGATGACGACTTCGAGCGGGTCCATGACGCCGAGGAGGCGGAGCTCACGCGCCTCAAGGTCGCCGCGGATGGCCCATTCGAGCAGCTCGACGTCGACGAGGCTGTTGTGCTTCGAGATGCCGATGCGGTCGCAGAAAGCCCGAATGCTTTCGGGGGTATAGCCGCGACGGCGAAGGCCGGCCATCGTGGGCATGCGGGGGTCGTCCCAGCCGTCGACGATCTTCTTCTCGACGAGCTCGAGGAGCTTCCGCTTGCTCATGACCGTGTAGGTGAGCGCGAGGCGAGCGAACTCGTACTGGCGGGGCTGCGGCTGCGGCACGCCCGCGTTGTCCAGGATCCAGTCGTAGACTTCGCGGTTGTTCTCGAACTCGAGCGTGCAGACCGAGTGCGTGATGCGCTCGATCGAGTCCGACAGGCAGTGGGCGAAGTCGTAGAGCGGATAGATGCACCACGTATCACCCGTGCGGTGGTGGTGCGCCTTCATGATGCGGTAGAGCGGGAGGTCCCGCATCTTCATGTTGGGGTGGCTCATGTCCCCCTTGGCGCGGAGGACGTGCTGGCCCTCCTCGAACTCGCCGGCCCGCATGCGGCGGAAGAGGTCGAGGTTCTCCTCTACTGACCGCTCACGGTAGGGGCTCGGGCGGCCGGCTTCGGTGAGCGAGCCGCGGAAGGCCGCGACCTCGTCGCGCGTGAGGCTGTCGACGTAGGCCTTACCGGCGCGGATCAGCGTCTCGGCATAGCCGTAGAGCTGTTCGAAGTAGTTGGAGGCGAAGAAGAGGTTCTCGCCCCAGTCGAAGCCGAGCCAGCGCACGTCCTCTTGGATCGAGCGGACGTATTCGTCGTTCTCGCGGGTCGGGTTCGTGTCGTCGAAGCGCAGGTGGCACTTGCCTCCGTAGTCGCGGGCGAGCCCGAAGTTCAGGCAGATCGACTTCGCGTGACCGATGTGGAGGTAGCCGTTCGGCTCGGGCGGGAAGCGGGTGACGACCTGCTGGTGGACGCCTTGAGCGAGGTGATCGTCGATGATCTCGCGGAGGAAGTTGGTCGGGGCACGCGAAGGTGCGGGCGAGTCGGTCGTCATCGGCGTCACAGTCCTGCTCTAGAGAGGCGCCCGCGGGCGCGCTGCTCCTCATCCGGCCGAGCGGGAGGCACCGGCGCGCCCGGCCAACCGGGTCGGGTCTACACGCGGCCCCCGGGGCAGTCAACCGCGAGTCGTGGGCGCG
>JADMJS010000331.1 GCA_018780435.1 Myxococcales bacterium | reverse complement strand
CCGGGCGGCCTCTTCGAGATCTCGGGCGACGACGACGACGTGATGAAGCCGGTGAAGTTCCACGGCCGCCACACCGACTTGACCGTGCTCCAGCGCAGCTACGCTGTCCCCGGCCACAACGTCGTGCTCATCGAGTGGACCGTCATGAACGAGACGGACCGCATCTACCCCGTCGTGCAGCTCGCGATGATGAACGACTTCGACATCCCGCCGCTGTCCTACGACAAGGAGACCGAGTTCGACGCCGTCACTCACACGGCTTTGGTCTACGACGAACACCCCTACCTCGATCCCGTGAAGCACTACTGGTTCGGCTTCGCGCCGGTCATCGAAGCCTCGCCCGACCCGACAAAGGCGCCCGCTTTCGCCAACTACAACCTCGACAGCCAGTTCTCGCTGGCGCAGTTCGGCTCCACCGTCACGGAGGAGAATCGGCTGCGCTTCTTCTTCGGCGACCCGGCGCTGGTCGGCGATCACGACGACGCCGTCGGCAAGAGCGAGAAGCAGGGCGCCATCTCCGTCATCTTCCCGGGGCCGCTCCTGCCGGGGCAGCAGAAGAGCATCGCCTTCTGTATCGCCGAGGGTGACGGCGCGTCGAAGACGGCCGCCAAAGCCGAGCTCATGGCCAAGATGGTCGCCTGCAAGGGGATCTACGCGGCGGTGACGGCGTCATGCGGCAACGGCGCCGTCCAGCTCGGCGAGCTGTGCGACGACGGCAACACGGCCAACGGCGACGGGTGCAGCAGCGACTGCTCGCTGGAGATCTGCGGTGACGAGATCGTGACGGGCGCCGAGTCGTGTGACGACGGGAACGACGAGCCGAACGACGGGTGCAGCGCGGAGTGCCAGGTCGAGCGCTGCGGCGATGGGATCGTTCAGACCGGCGAGGAGTGCGACGACGGCGATACGAACGACCAAGACCGCTGCCTCGGCAACTGCAAGCTCGCCCGCTGCGGCGACGGCGCCGTCCGAGTATGCGACGCGGACGCGGGCGAGCTCTGTGGAACGCCATGCAGCGGCGGCGGCGCGTGCTTGACCTCGACGGCGGCATTCAAGGACGTCCCCGAGGTGCTGAACGGCAAGCCCGTCAGCGGCGCGCTGCTCCCACTCGAGAACAACTCGGCGACCGTCGCCATCGCCTTCGACCTCCTCGAGACGACGCCGTCCACGGGGATCCCGGACTCGGGCAAGTCGGTACGCGTCACCACGGGCCCCGTCTCGGTGACGCTCGTCGGCGCGCCCATCCTTGAGGACGTCGTCGCGCCGGTGCTTCAGGGGCTCCCTTGGGAGTTCACGCTCACGGCCGCCAGCTTCGGCGGCGTCAGCTTCTCGGCGGCCTCGCTCATCGGGTGGCGAAGTGACGACGGGTTTGGAATCGAGCTCACCGGGCAGGTCACCGGGCTCACCCTCGACGCGCAGGGCTATCCCGTGCCCGGCCCCTTCAACCTCCAGGGCAACCTGACCCTTCGCCGCTACGAGCTCCCGTCCCAGGCGATGACCGACTTCGCCGCGACGACGGTCGCGGTCGCCTTCACGATCGCGGCGCCGGGCGCCATCCCCACGAACCTCGAAGCCTGCGACGACGGCAACACCGCCGACGTCGACGACTGCACGTCGGCCTGCCAGCCGGCGCGATGTGGCGATGGCTTCGTGCATGTCGGCGTGGACGAGCAGTGCGATCCGGCGGCCCCGGGCGCCGACGGCTGCAACCCGAACTGCACGCTCGCCGACGTCGCGGCGTGTGGCGACGGCGACCTCGACCCCGGTGAGCAGTGCGACGACAAGGGCAACGTGGATGGCGACGGCTGCACGGCCCTGTGCGTCACGGAGCGGTGTGGTGATGGGGTAGCGCAACCCTCGGAAGACTGTGACGACGGCAACGTCGATCCAGACGACGGTTGCGCGGCCGACTGCACCATCGAAGCCTGCGGCGACGGGACGAAACAAGGGAGCGAAGCGTGCGACGACGGCCCGGCCAACGTCGACACGGCGACGTGCACCACCGCGTGCCAGGTCGCGACGTGCGGCGACGGCCACCTCCAGAACGGCGTCGAGGAGTGCGACGACGGCAACCTCGACCCCGCTGACGGCTGCGGTTCCGATTGCACCGTCGACCGCTGCGGCGACGCCCGCCCGGGCCCCGGCGAGCAGTGTGACGACGGCAACGTAGAGCCCGGCGACGCGTGCGGGGCCACGTGCCAGCTCGAGTACTGCGGCGACGGGCTCCCGGGTCCGGGCGAGGAGTGCGACGACGGCAATGGCGGCGTCGGCGATGGCTGCAACAAGGACTGTCTCCTCGAAAACAAGGACGCGTGTGGCGACGCCAAGGTCGGTCCCGGCGAGCAGTGCGACGACGGCGGGCTCGAGGATGGCGACGGCTGTAACACCTCGTGCCAGCTCGAGAATCCGGTCGCGTGTGGCGACGGGGACGTGGACGCGGGCGAACAGTGTGACGACGGCGCCAATGTGTCTGGCGACGGGTGCGCGGCGACCTGCGTCATCGAGCGCTGCGGCGACGGGATCCAACACCCGGGCGAGCAGTGTGACGACGGCGACACCGAGTCCGGCGACGGCTGCGACGCGACCTGCCTGCTCGAGCCGACCGAGTGCGGTAATGGCGTTCAGGAGCTCGGAGAGCAGTGCGACGATGGTGCCGCGGGCAGCGACTCATGCGGCGCCGACTGCAAGGCCCCGCTCGACCTCGTCGCGCTCTCGGAGACCTGCGGCAACCAGGTGCAGGACCCTGGCGAGCAGTGCGATGACGGCGGCCGCTTCGAAGGCGACGGCTGCGACGAGACCTGCCAGCTCGAAGCGACGGTGTGCGGGAACGGCAAGATCGAGCCCGGTGAAGCCTGCGACGACAGCGGCGCCGAGGACGGCGACGGTTGTAGCGCGGCGTGCGCGCTCGAAGCCGTCTGCGGCAACAAGAAGGTCGAGCTCGGCGAGGCCTGCGACGACGGCGGCCAGGTCGCGGGCGACGGGTGTAACCCCGCGTGTAAGCTGGAGTTCTGCGGCGACGGTGTCCTGCAGTCGGGCGAAGCCTGCGACACGGGGAACACGCTCAGCGATTCGGAGCCGAACGCGTGCCGGTCGACGTGCGACGAGGCCTACTGCGGCGACGGCGTCGAAGACGACGGCGAGTGCAGCGACGCGAGCCGCTGCGACGCGGACTGCAAGTCTCAGGGCGAGCCAGTTGCCAAGGGTGGCTGCGGGCGGTGTGCTGTGAAGACCCAACGCGAACCCGAGCCGAATGGCTGGCTGGGACTGCTGTTCGCCATCCTGGCGCTCGGGTGGCGACAGCGAGCACGTCGCTCACGACCGGGCTGAGTCGCGGGTTCTTTTGGAGATTTTCGCACCCACCCTTGCGGCCAGGATCCGCGTGTGCTTTCCTGAGAGAGCCCACTTGGGCCCCTCGCGATTTGTCCGGCCAGCTTGCGGCGAGGTTAAAGAAACGCGC
>JADMJS010000355.1 GCA_018780435.1 Myxococcales bacterium | reverse complement strand
GGCAGCGCGAAGGGGAGGGGTTCACCGCGCTTGACGTTCAGGAAGGCTTCGACCGACGCCACGTGGCGCCAGCAGTAATCCGCTCGCATTCGGGGGGCGCTCCACTCGCTTGGGTCACTGAAGGGCGGTGGGGCGCGCGTGGAGCGATGTCGCTACCCCAAGCCGCGTCCGGCCGACCTTCGACGTCAGCGCCCCCGAAAGTTCGGTGGACGCTTCTCACGAAAGGCAGCCAGCCCCTCTTCAGCGTCCGCCGCGCCGAAGGTGAGCGCCTGCGCGAGGGCTTCCGTGTCGGCCGTGCGGTGGACGTCGAGCGCGATGGCTCGATGGATGGCCGCCTTCGTCCATCGTACCACCGCTGGTGCACCGGCGGCGAGTCGCTCTGCGAGGGCGATGGACTCGGAGAGCAGGTCGGCCGCGGGGACACACCGATAGGCGAGTCCCCACGCTTCGGCGTCGCGTCCGGAGACGGCTTCGCCGAGCATCAGCATCGCCTTTGCGCGGGCGAGGCCCACGAGCGCTGGGAGTGTCTCCGTCAGCGCCATGCCGGGGTGCACCCCGAGCTTCACGAAGGGGGCGAGGAAGCGGCTCTCCGGCGTGCAGACGCGGAAGTCGCAGACGGCGGCGAGGCCCAGCCCACCACCGACGGCGGCGCCGTTCACGGCCGCGACCGTGGGCAACGGCAAGTCGACGAGCGCGAGAAACGCGGCGTAGACCGCCCGAAGGCGCTCAGCGGCGCCGGGAGGGCCACCGAGGGTCATCGGGACACCAGGGAGCTCGTCGGAGCCGAGGTCGGCGCCGGCGCAGAAGTGCTCGCCCACGCCGGTGAGGACCAGCGCGCGGATCGCGGGTTCGGCCCGTACGGTGGCGATGGCTTCGGTGACGCCGGCCATTAGGGCCGGCGACATCACGTTCCGAGGTGGGCGGTTGAAGCGGATCAGCGCCACGGCGGGCGTTGGGCGCTCGATGAGGATCGCCGAAGGAGGCTGGTCAGCGGGGCTCATGGGCCCACTCCTCGCGCGAGGCGCGGGCCGCGCCGGTCGTCTCTTGGCCCCGCTTGAGGGGGCGGTAGTCCTGCGCAGCGACTTCGAGGAAAGCGCCGATCCCCGTGAGGAGGCCCCCCGTGAAGACCAGCCACCCGAAGACCGGGATGACGGCCACCGAGAAGAGCACCATTGTCCCCGCGGCGAGGCTTGCGAGCCGGTTCGGCTTCGGGCGTTCGGCCAGCAGGAGCACGCGGTGGCCGACTTCGGTCGCTACGGCGCCGAGGCCGGCGAGGGAGACCACGAGCAGGCCCACGAGGATCGCAAGCGCGGCGACGTTGCCGAGGGCGCCGTCGACGAGCGCGAGCAGCGCGGCCAACAGCACGCAATTGATGGTGAAGACCACGCCCCACGTGAAACAGCGACGCATCCCGGAACGCGCCGCGCGCCGCTCCCGGTCGACGAGCGTCGGGGCTGCGGCCGCGATGAGCGTCATCGCGGCCAAGGAGCTGAAGACCACGACGAGGTAGGTCGCGACTCTGAGGATCCACTCGACGGCCACGGGGGTCATTCCACCGTCTTGCGAGCGCGCCGATAGGCACGCACCGCAAAGGCGATGTTGAGGCCAGTGGCCAGGACGGCGCACGCGGCGAGAATCGGCAGGGCGCGGCCGGGTGCCACCGACTCCCAGAGGTCGCTGATGCCGTGGCTCAACACGCCGAGAAAGCCCAACGCCTGGTCGAGGAAACCCGTCAGGGCTCGTGCATGCCACGGCGCGTCGGTCCGTGCGTCCTGAGTACCGAGCACCACGGCCGCGAGGACCATGAAGAGCCCCGCGGCGCCGAAGACCTGCCACAGCGGTGGCAACCGGTCCCGCTCGGACTGCACGTCGGCGCGGATCTCGCTCATGACGCGCCCCACAAAGCCGGGAGACGGCGCTACGGCGACGCTTGGGTCGAGCGCGTTTGCAACCGTCCGCAACGCCCCGGCGCGCGGCAGGCACTCCGGGCAGTGGCCGACATGGTCGTCCACGAGCAGCCGCAGGGTGCCCGGCTCGCCGGACTCAAGCCCTTCCACCATCAGGTCCGCCAGCGTGTCGCAGTGGGTGCCCATCGAGGTCGGGTTCATGAGAAGCGGGCTCCTGATGGTTGGTGCGTGCCTCGGCCGTCAGACGACGTCGCCGAGGATGTGCCTGAGCGCCGTTCGCGCACGGGAGATGCGGGACTTGATGGTGCCGAGGGGCAACGAGAGGGTCTCGGCGACCTCTTCGTAGTCGTACCCGAGCATGAAGCGGAGTCGCAGGATCTCGCGGGTCTCCTCGGGGAGTGTGCCGATGCCCGCTTCGAGCCGCACCAGGAGCTGCCGGGCTGCCGCTTGGTCGGCTGGCGTGCTGCCTTCACCGGGGGTGAGATCGTCGACCTCGAAGGGCACTTCGTTGCGCCTGGTCCGGCTCTTGTAGTGATCTCGGATTCGATTGGCGGTGATCGCCATGAGCCACGGTCCGAAGCGTCGCCCTGGCTCGAAGCGACCGAGCGATCGGTAGGCACGGACGAAGACTTCCTGAGCGAGATCCTCGGCTTGCGCGCCGTCACGGAGGGCACGATGCGCCATGGCGATGACGCGTGACTGATGGCGGGCGACGAGCTGTGCAAACGCGCTGCGGTCGCCGCCGAGGCAATCGGCCGCCAGCTCTTCGTCACTACGCTCCAACGTGGGCCCCCTGGAACCGCCGAACCGGCTGGCCCGACGAGACCCGGCGACGCCGTCGCAGAGCGGCGTGCGCGACGTGACCATCCATTGGGTCGTGCGGTCGCATGATACTGGGGGTGGAGGCTGGCCATGAAGTTGCGTCTCGGGTTACCGCAGGGCGCCCGCATCGGTTCCACCCAAAACCAACGCGTGGCGCGCGCCGCCCCCCTTCTTTGCCGCACGGTCCGATGGACGATCGGCCGACGCGAGTCGATTTGGGTCGCGTCGGTTGCTGGACTTTTGGAGGCAAGATCACGCTCCTTTGATACCCTGTCTGGATGCCGATGTCAGTCACGTCCAAGTCGCCCCGCTCGCCGACGCCTCAGACCGCCCGACGAGGGTCGACCGCGCCACCCCTCATTGGAGTGGGCTCCGTAGTGGCGCCGGGACCGTGGATCTCGGTGCGGGCACCGGCCACGATCGCCAACGTCGGCCCAGGCTTCGACGTGCTCGGGTTGGCTTTGCACGGGTCGATGGGGCTCGGCGACCGCGTCTCGCTGCGCGTCCTGCCGCCCGGATGGCCGGGACCGCGCTTCTCCGTGACGGTGCGAGGCGACGGACGCCGCCTCCCGAGGGAGCCCGACCTCAACGTAGCCAGCGTGGCCGCCAAAGCGGTCTTCGCACTCGCCGGTTCGGACGCCGGCTTCGAGCTTCGCCTGACGAAGGGGCTCCCGCTCGGGAGTGGGCTCGGATCCTCGGCCGCGAGCGCCGCCGCCGCTGCGCTCGCGGCGAACGAGGCGCTCGGCCACCCGCTCACGCTCCGGGAGCTCATCCCCGCCGGGCGCGCGGGCGAAGCCATCGCTGCTGGGAGCCCCCATCCAGACAACGTCGTCCCCGCCTTGCTCGGCGGCGCTCAACTCATCGTCGACACCGACCGATCGCACCCGAGCCGCGCCGATGGGAGTCTCGAGATCGTGTCGTTGCCGGTGCCGCCTGCGCTGCGAGTGGTGGTCGTCATCCCGGAGCTCGAAGTGCGCACCTCCGACGCGAGGCAGGCGATTCCAGCCATGATTCCGCACGCGGACGCGGTCTTCAGCGCGTCCCGCCTCGCCTTGCTGGTCTCCGCCTTCTACGATCGCGACCTCGCTCGGCTTCGTATCGCCGTGGACGATCGCCTACACGAGCCGTACCGCGGACCGCTGATTACGGGTTACGGGCCCGCCCGCGCGGCTGCCCTCGCCGCTGGCGCCCTCGCAGTCGGGATCTCCGGCAGCGGGCCGGCGATGTTCGCGTTCGTCGAGAACGAGCTCGTCGGGAACCTCGTCGCCCGCGCCTTCGAAGCGGGCTTCAAGTCCGCTGGTGTACGCGCCCGAGCGGTCGTCGGGCGTATCGCTTCGGCGCGCCGCGGTGCGTGAGGCGGTGAGCTAGTCGAAGTCGACGTTCGGGGTCGTGTCTGACCAAATGGCGCTCGGCCGCACCTCAGTGTCGGTCTCGGCGTAGAGCGCCGCTTTGAAGGCGGCCGACTGCTGGAGCGCTTCGAGCTGGCGCTTGGCTTCGGCGTTGCCCTCCTTCGCGGCTCGGTCGAACCAACCGAATGCCGCGATCTGATCGCGCGCGATGGGGCCTTCGAGCAGCATGCGACCGAGGTTCACCATGGCCGGCGTGTGACCGGCGCGCGCGGCCCCTTCGTAACATCGGGCGGCCGCATCTGGGTCTACGAGACCACCGAGCCCGTCCGCGTGGGCCCGGCCGAGCGCGAAGAGCCCTGACGGGTGACCCTGTGCGGCCGATAGTTCCACCAATCGACGTCCCTCGTAGTGGTTCCGCGACGCGACGTTGCCAGTCAGGAGCCCCATCCCGACGAGCGCCTGCGCTTCCGCTTCCCCCGCGTTGGCGGCCCGAGTGAAGAGCTCACGGGCTCGAGCCGCGCCAGTCGGACCAGGGTCGGTCAACCGGACCAGCTTGGCGAGGGCGGTCATGGCCGGCGCGTACCCGCGTTCGGCGGACAGCTCAAAGTAATTGAGCGCGCGGTCGTGGTTCTGCTCCGCCCCACCGGCGCCCTCTCGATACGCGAGGCCGAGGTGAAAGGCAGCACGGCCGTGGCCGCCGTCAGAGGCGCGGCGAAACCACTCGAGGGCCATGCGGTCATTGGCTTCGAGGTTGGCTTGGCCGAAGACGTAGAAGGTCCCAATCGCGAAGGCCGCGTCGGGATGCCCCTGCTCGGCCGCGCGTTCCAACCACTCACGGGCGCGGAGCAGATCCGGGTGCCCGTCGTCGCCCCGTTCGTAAATGGCGCCGAGCTCGAACTGCGCTTCGGCGAGCCCGGCGACCGCGGCGCGCTCGAACCACTGCCGCGCCTGTTCGACGCTGGCTCGAACGCCCTGTCCCTGGCTGTAAAGCAGTCCGAGCCGATACTGGGCAATGGGGCTCTCGGACTCGGCCGCGAGGCGGAACCAGTTCGCGGCCGTCGCGGGGCTCTCCGGGACTCCTTCTCCGACGAGATGCATCTCGCCGAGGACCAAGCAGGCTTCCGTGTCGCCCAGCTCGGCGGCGCGCTCCAGCCACGTCCTGGCGAGCTCCGGGTCCTTCGAGAGGACGGCGCCGCTCTTGAAGGCCAGCCCCAGCGCGAGCCGAGCCCGTCGATGACCGTTCCCAGCAGCCCAGACCAGCCATCGCTCCGCCTGTGCCGGCCGGGAGGGGCAACCGTGTTCGCCAAGACACGCGAACCCAAAGAGGTACGCGGCCTCGACGTCGCCGTTCTGCGACGCGACCTCGAGCCAACGTAGCCCCTGCGGGATGTCCTTGGCGACGCCATCTCCCTTCAGGAAGATGGTGCCGAGGACTCGTTGGGCGCCGCGATGTCCCTGGGAGGCGGCCGCTCGAAGCCAGCGGTGTGCCTCGACGTGGTCGAGCGGAGCGCCCCGCCCGCTGTAGTAAGCGAGGCCGAGGGTGAGCTGAGCTTCTGCGTTCCCGCCGAGCGCTGCTTGCATGGTGGTGTCGAGAGACAACCTAGATCACCTCGGGCCAGAAGTGGGACCTTTACGGACTCGTGCATGGACTTGATGACGCCCACGATGTCGTCATCGGTCCAGTGTCGAGAGATTAGAACGCCCCAACAGCCTGCGATAAAGCTTACCTCATCTACCCATTGGGCGCGAGTGGGAGCACAAGATTTGGTGTCTTAGGGGCTCGGTCGGAAATAAGTGGGAGAGGTGACCGCGCCGCGCCCCACCCGGCCCCTTCCAAGTCCGAAGACATACTCCCCGTATTTCGAGGCAGACGTTTCCTACTTGGAAGGGGCCGGGCGGGGATGCGGCGCGAGGAAAATCGAGCCACTTCTTTCCGACCGAGCCCTTGGTCCCGCGAACGCGATGTCAGCTCATCGAGGTGCGGCGGGGTCGAGGACCTCAAGCGGCGGCATGCGACGGCCCTCCAGGTACTCGAGGCTGGCTCCACCACCCGTCGAGATGTGTGACATGGCGCTGTCGAGCTCAAAGGCCTCGACGGCGGTCGCCGAGTCTCCACCGCCGACGATGGTGGTCGCCCCGCGCGTGGTCGCGGCCGCCATCGCTTCGGCGATCGCCCGGGTGCCGGCCGCGTAGACCGGGCGTTCGAAGACGCCCATCGGCCCGTTCCAGACCACGGTCTTGGCGCTCCCGACGACCTCGGCGAAGCGCGCCCGCGTCTCGGGGCCGATGTCGAGGCCGAGCAGCGAGTCCGGGAGGGACTCCGTCGCGACCGAAACCGGGAGTCCGTTCTCGAAGTCGTCCGTCGCGACGTGGTCGGAGGGGAGGAGGATCTTGCCACCCGCGGTCGCGAGGAGGGCCTTCATGGCATCGACCTGGTCGGCTTCCACTCGGCTCTTGCCGATGCGAACTCCCTTTGCGGCGAGCAAGGTGTAGGCCATCGCTCCCCCGATGAGGAGATGGTCGACCTTCGGCAGGAGCGATGCGATGAGCTTGAGCTTGTCCGAGACCTTGGCCCCACCCAGAACCGCCACGAAGGGGCGCTCCGGCGTCGCGACAGCCCCGTGCAGAAAGCGCACTTCCTTCTCGACGAGGAAGCCAGCGGCCGCGAAACCGCCTTTTGCTCGAATCGCTTCGGCGAGGCCATACATGCTCGCGTGTTTTCGGTGACAGGTGCCGAAGGCGTCGTTCACATAGTCGTCACCGAGCTCGGCGAGCCCCGCGACGAAAGCCGAAAGCGTCGATTGCTGTTCGGGCGTGAGGACTTTGTCCGGGTTTTTCGAGGCCTTGTCCGCGATGGTCTCACCGGCGGCGAAGCGGACGTTCTCGAGCAAGAGCACACCACCCGCGTCGAGGGTGCGCGCGGCGGCCACGGCAGCGTCGCCCGTGACCTCCTTCGGGCCGAGAGTGACTTTCGTTTCGAGGAGATGCGACAGGCGGGTCGCGACCGGGGCCAGCGAGAACTCGGCTTCGTAGCCCTTGCCGGCCGGGCGGCCGAGGTGGCTCATCAGCACGAGCCGCGCGCCGCGACCCCGGAGGTGACGCAGCGTCGGCAGCGCCTGGACGATGCGGCGATCACTCGTGATCTCCTGGCCATCGAGTGGGACGTTGAAGTCGACGCGGACGAGCACCGTCCGTCCGTCGAGGCGCGCACCGGACCGAGCGTCCGCGATGGATAGAACCGACATGAGTCACCCCTTTCTGAGCTTTCAGCTGTCAGCTCTCAGCTGTCAGCTAGGGCCGGCCGGCCCTGGGATTCAGGTCTGCGTCTTTGGCCGGCTGACCGCCGACCGCCGATGGCTGACGGCTGATGGCTGACCGCTAAAAGAGCAGCCTCGTGAGACGGCGCCGGCGCTCCTCGACTTCGGGGATGTCGCGGCCCGCGGCTTCGAAGACGACCTTGGCGGCCTTCTTGGCCTCTTCCTTGACCTCGGACGGTGCCTTCTGGACGCAGTCGATGAGGCCATCGAGCGCCACCAGGGTGTCGCCGCGCGACGCGGCCGAACACGCGAGGAGGTAGCGGGCGTTCCAGTCGTTCGGGTCGGCGTCGAGCCGGGCCTGAACCGCGTCTTCGCCGCCGGCTTCGTGGACTTGCTCGGCGAGGCCGAGAGTCTGGAGCGCGGCCTGTGCGGCCGAATACTCCGGCATCTTGGCGTCGATCTTGAGGAACTGCTCGCGCGCGTCGAGTACCCGGCTGTTTCGAATCAACATGCGGCCGAGGGCGAGCAGCGCTGCGCCGTCAGCGGGGTTGGCTTTGACTTTGTCCTGCCAGTATCGGAGCGCCTTGACCGGGTCGGTCGGGGGGCCCTCGGGGGCGGGGGCCTTGATGCCGAGGCGCGCGATGATGTCGTCGAGGAAGCGGCGGACCTCCGACACGGGCAGGGCCTGTGAGAACCCGTGAATCGGCTGACCCTTGTAGATGGCAAACACCGTCGGGACGGACTGCACGCGGAACTGACCCGCGAGCTCGGGCTCCTGATCGACGTCGATGCGGCCCAGCAGGAACGTGCCTTTGTACTCGTCGGCGAGCGCCTCCAGTTGCGGTCCGAACGTCTTGCAGGGGCCGCACCAGCTCGCGGTGAAGTAAAAGAGCACCAGGTGATTGAGGCTTTCCTCCAGCACGGACTGGAAGTTCTCGATGGTGACGTCTTTGATGAACGGGCCTTTCATAGGTCTCCTCTCGTGTGTCTCGCCAGCGGCGCGTCGCCGGGTGCAGGCCGGGCGGGTCGAGGCGGCGGAATGATAGTCTGGCCGTTCGCCACGTCGAGGGCCGACCGCACCTTTGGTTCGGGAGGCTTTGGCCGTAAGGTACCGTCCACGGGGCCTGAGTACCCACTGGCCCCAATGGGCCTTTCCGCGTCCGCCCCAAGGAGCTGCCATGGTACGCCGTCCGGTAAACATTGCCGTCCTGACCGTCTCCGACACCCGCACCCTCGAGAACGACACGTCCGGGGCGCTCTTGGTCGAGCGACTCACGTCGGCCGGGCATCGGCTCGTCGACCGCCGCCTGCTTCGCGACGACGTCGCCGGTATCCGGTGGCAGCTCGAGCGGTGGATCGCCGATGAGAGCGTCGAGGTCGTCCTCATCACGGGCGGCACGGGGCTCACGGGGCGCGACGTCACTGCCGACGTGGTCGACGCGCTCGCCGAGAAACACATCCCGGGCTTCGGGGAGCTCTTCCGGTGGCTCAGCTTCGCGGAGATCGGCACGTCCACCATGCAATCCCGGGCCACGGCGTGCCTCGTCCGGCGGACCCTGCTCTTCGCGCTGCCCGGCTCCACGGGCGCGTGCCGCACGGCCTGGGATCAGATCCTGGTGGAACAGCTCAACATCGATCACCGGCCCTGCAACCTGGTCGAGCTCATGAGTCGCTTCGAGGAAGGACCTCCCCGCGCTGAAGAATCGCCGTCGAAGGAGCTCGCTACGTGAAGGCGCTGCGAGCCTTCTGGCGATCGCCGACCCTCAAGTCGCTCGCATTCGCGGCCCTCCTCATCGGCCTCGCCTCGCTCGTGGCCACCGTCGATTTGAGGCCGTCGCTCTCCCACTTGGCCGTGGGCGTCTACTCCGGCTCGCCGTCCGGCTCCTACTTTCGAATCACCGAAGGGCTGGCCGAGGCGGCACGGCTCCGAAGCGGCGAGATTCGCAACCAGCCGAGCCAGGGATCGGCCGACAACTTGGCCCGTCTCGCCGCCGGGGCGGATGATTGCAGCACGCCGTTCGCGCTCGTTCAGGACGGGCTCGCCCCCGCGGGTCCCCACGATCTCCAGCTGCTCGGTCGCCTTCAGAAAGCCGAGACGGTCTTCGTGCTCTCGGCGCCGGGGAAGCGCTACGAGAGCTTCGAGTCTCTCCGCGGCGTACGCGTCGGCATTGGCCCCGAGGGCAGCGGCGCGAATCGCCTCGCGTCGTCGGTCTTTGCGTTGCCCGAGCTCTCGAAGCTCGGAACGACGCTCGTTGCCCTCCCGAACGAGGCCGCGTTCGACGCGGTTCAAGCAGGTTCACTCGACCTTGCGGTCGTCGTCATCGACGAAGACGCGGAGCTCATCAAGAACGCGCTCCTCGTCCGCAAGCTCGAGATCGCGCCTATTGCCCATGTGGACGCCATCGCACGTCGTTTTCCCTTCCTGCGCACGGGGCGAATCGGTGCGGGCCAATACGACGCCGTGGCGCTGTTGCCGCCGACGGATCGAACGGTGCTTCGGGTCGACACGTTGGTCGTCGTTCACTCGTGCGCGGTCCGCAGCCAGAAGATCGCCATGCTCTCCTTGCTCGCCGATGCACTCCCGGACTTCGTCCGACACAACCAGGAGACTCCGAACCGAACCGGGCTCCCGCTCTCGGATGCGTCGCGCCAGTTCTTCCAGAATGGCGGTCCTGAGTTCCTCGACACGTGGATGCCGCGGGTCAGTGACGTGATGCCTCCGGAGAACTGGGTCTACACGGTCATGGGCATCAGCATCCTCTTCAATATCATGGGCTTCGGGCATCGTTTTCGCCTCTGGCGCATCGACGCCAACCGCGTGAACGTCGAGATGCGCATCGGGCGCGTCTTCGGACCGACCACGACGGTCGACGAGATCGGCGCGCTTGAGCCGGCATCCGAACATCGGAGGCCCGAGACGCTGCGGGCGCTCGACGAGGCTATTGCCAGCCTCGAAGGACTCAACGACCGCTGCCGCACGCAGTCGCTGTCGATGCTCGTCCCGATGGGCGGGGAGATGGCGTACCGCTATCAGGAGACGCTCATGGCCGACGCCCTCGCCAATTTGCGACGGTTCCGGCGGCGGCTCGGGTAGGACGACCGGGCCCCGTGGGTGTGCCCATCGGGTCACACCATTTGGGCCGGGATTCCCGCCGTTGACGCTCGCGCCGATGCGCCGCACCGGGTATACGTTCCGCTGGAGGAACCCCGATCCCATGGCCGCAAGCTTCGTTCAGTCCGTCTCAAGTCCATCGCACGAGCCTTCGACTACACGCCCGGTGCTGGCGTCGACCGCGATGACGACTCCGTGAAGGTCGGGCAGATCGTCTTCCTCCATCAGGGCGGCGACCTCCGGGTCGGGCGTATCACGGCTGCCTCGCAGTCCACCTTCGAGGTCGAACAACCGAGCGGCCAACGAAGCCACCACGGGTCGGCGCGGATCGCGCGCACCAGCGAGAAGAACGTCCCGACGACCGCGGCGCTCGTCGCCTACGAGGACGAGCTTCGCGAGCTGATCGACCAGATCGACCTCGACGCCACGTGGACGTTGTGCCGCGGTGACGGACCGGAGCGCATCTGGACGCTGGACGAGCTCGCGGGGCTCGCGCTGCCCTCGCCCGGCCCGTCGTCGGAGGACTCCATGGCCTGGGTCCTCTATCGCGACCGGGTCTATTTCCGCGCACTCGAACCGCTCGGGAGCAGCGCAGCCGACGCGTCGCCCATTCGTCGCTTCACGGCTCGCCCCGAAGACGAGGTGGTAAGCGACAAGGCGACCCGGCTCGCGGCCGCCGAACATGCGCGCCGCCTCGACGCCATGACCGCGTGGCTACGCACGGCGACCGCCGAGACGCCGAAATCAGCCGAGGCGCTCGAGCTCATCGAGTCGCTCGAAGTGCTCGCGCTTTGGGACGACGAACGCCCTGCGGGTGAGACCGCGCGCACCGTGATGCGTCGGCTCGGGCCGAAGTCGCCCGAGGGCGACGGCACGGCCGCCTTTCGGCGCCTCGTCGACATCGGCGTCTACTCGGACCACGAGAACCTATGGCTACGCCGCTCGAAGCTCCCGAGGGAGTTCCCGCCCGACGTACTCGCCGAGGCCGAGGTCCTCGCCACCAGAGTCGTCGAACTCGAGAAGCGTAAAGATTATCGACATCTCGAGACCGTCTCGATCGACGACGAGTATACGACGGAGATTGACGACGCTTTCGCCTACGCGCCGGGCGAGAGGCCGCTCGTCTACGTGTTCATCGCCGATCCGGCCGCATGGATCGGAGAGGGGAGCCTGGTCGACCAAGAGGCCCAGCGTCGAGCGGCCACCCTCTACATCCCCGAGGGCAAGGTCACCATGCTGCCGGAGCGGATCGCGGAGGACGCTGCGAGCCTCGTGACGGGGCAGGACCGGGAAGCGATGGCCTTCGTGTTCGAGGTCGACGATCGTGGCCACGTCACGAACCTCGAGATCGAAGACGCGCTCATCCGCGTCGACTACGCGCTCCCGTACAAGGACGTCGACGCCATCCTGAAGGGGCGCGAACACCCATTGCGGTCGATGCTCCTGGCGCTCCACGCGATCGCGGACCGGCTTCGCGCCGAACGTCGTCGGCAGGGCTCCATCACGCTCGACCGTCGCGACGTGAGCGTCCATCGACTGCCCGATGGCAAGGTCGATGTGACGGTTTATCGCACGGACGATCCGGCTCGGCGCCTGGTCGCCGAGTTCATGATCCAGACCTCCTGCCACGCGGCCATCTTCTGTCGCGAGCGGCGGGTGCCGGCCGTCTACCGCGGCCAGGCCCCTCCGGACGAACGGCCGGTCTTGCCGGAGGGACGGCCGCTCGCGGGATACGAGCTCCAGAATATCCTGAAGACGATGCGGCGCGCCGAGCTGTCGACCGAGCCGCTGAGCCACGCCGGCCTCGGGCTCCCTTGCTACACCCAAGTGACGTCGCCGCTCAGGCGTTACCAGGATCTGCTCATGCAGCGGCAGCTCCGACACGTCGTGCGGCGTGGCGTGCCGCGGTGGTCCGAGCATGAGCTGCTCAGCCACTTCGATGCGCTGGAAGCGGTGGCCGGGACCATGCGCGAGGTTGAGCGGGAGAGCCGTCGCTTCTGGATCTTGCGCCACCTCGAGGCGCGGGTTGGCCAGCGGGTGCGTTGCGAAGTCCTGCGCCTCCTGGGCAAGCGAGTGGTGGTCGAGCTCATGGATTTCGGCGTCCAGGCCGTCCATCCGACGCCGTCGCGTACGCCGAATCCCGGCGACACCCTCGTCCTCATGCTGAAAGCAGTCGAGGCACGGCGCGACAAGATCACGCTCGGCTGACCTTCTTAGAAGCCCGGGTTGAGCCGCGTCACGTGGGCGAGCAGCCCGGACTGGAAGGTCGTGAAGAGCACCGTGAGGAGTGCCCGCAGCGTGTCCTCGTCGTCGCCCATCTCCGAGATGAGCTCGTCGACGGGGAGCGCCGGGCCGTCGAGCGCTCGAAGTATCCGAGACTCCTTGGACTGGAAGCGGAATGGCGCCGCGTCGGCGAGCGCGTTGGGCCTCAGGTGGACTCGGGGGTTGCCCACGCGGGTGAAGAAGGCCTTCAGCTCGTCGAGCGTGTACCAGCGTCGTGCGGCGTCGCTGAGGCGGCCGATGATGTCGATGTCGAGCGGGACGGGATCGGGCGGCGGCGCACCTCCGGTGTAGAAGGCGGCCCGCGCGGTGCTGTTGCGGAACAAGGAGCCGAGACGGGCGTCGATGGTCTCGCTGACCAGCCTCAGCACGTCGGCATGGGCCATGAGTCCGAGGCGCACGATGGCGGGCGCCATGCCGAGATCGTTTGTACCGGCGCGTTTGGCTGCGGCTTCGGAGCCTTCGAAGGTCAGGAACCCGCGATCGACCAGCGAGTTGCCGAAGGGCAGGCCGGGCGATGCCGGGCCTAGGCGCACGATCTTGCCGTCTTTGAACCACAGCTCTTGCCGGCTCGTCTCCTTCTGGGCGGCCTCTCGAAGCACC
This sequence comes from Myxococcales bacterium, assembly GCA_018780435.1. Taxonomy (GTDB): domain Bacteria; phylum Myxococcota_A; class UBA9042; genus SXOO01. The sequence continues at coordinate 4,842 of JADMJS010000355.1, read as the reverse complement.
ACGAGCCGGCCCGTCGTCTTCTCGTGAGCGTGACGCGCGAGCACCGCTGACGCGTTCATGCGGTCGAAGGCCATCACTTCGTGCGGGGAGCCTTCGAGCCCTTGGCCAAGCTGTTCCAGCCGTTGCACGGCCTCGCGTGCGGGGACGGGTGGGCCTCCGTCGACGCTGACGCCCTGTTCGAGAGTCAGCCGGCGGCCGGTCAACATCGCGCGCAGCTCGTCGAGACTGAACGGGCCGATCCAACGATCGTTGCCGATGTCCACGTGGAGGGTCGACGGTCGGACGCGGTCTCGGCGCGGCACCGGCAGGATGATGGACCCGGTCTGAGTGGGTGGGCTCGCGAGGGTCCAGATCGAACCCGTGCCGGTCTTGGCGCCGGTGCGCTCACCTTCGGCGGGGCGCGCGAGCAGGTCGGCCACGACTGTGGCGACGTCACGAGCACCGACGCGGTGCCCCTTCTCGAAGAGGTACGACTCGATGGCTTCGATGAACTCGCGGGCGCCTTGATAACGACGGTCCCGCGAGCGCGCCAGGGCCCGACGGAGGATCGCCTGAACCGCGTCCGGGAGCTCCGGGTGCCGGGCTAGACGCGGTTCGAGCTCCGCTGCGCGCACGTTGGCCAGCGTCTCGACGGCGGTCTTTCCGCGGAAGAGTCGCTTGCGGGTCAAGAGCTCGTAGAGACAGATGCCCGCAGCGAACACGTCGGAACGTAGGTCGACGGTCTTGCCTTCGACCTGTTCAGGCGACAAGTAGCCGAGCTTGCCACGCAAAGCGCCGAAGGAACCGCCGCCGAACGAGGGGTCGAGGCGAGCGCGGGCGACGCCAAAGTCCACGACCTTCACCGATCCCTCCATCGACAGGAGGATGTTGGACGGCGATACGTCGTGGTGGACGAGCCCGAGCGGACGGCCGTCCCGGCCGAGGGCGCGGTGGGCGTGATCGAGGCCGCGCAGCACTTCGGCGACGATGTGAAGCGACACGGGGATCGGAATCTCGAAAGAATGGACGGCGGCTCGGAAGAGCAGCCGGTAGAGGTCGATACCGCGTACGTACTCCATCGCGATGTAGTGACGACCGTCCACTTCGCCGAGCTCGTAGATTTGGACGAGGTTCGCGTGCTGGAGGCCGCTCGAGATCTTCGCCTCTCGGATGAACATCTCAACCAGCTTCGGCTTCTCGAGGAGTTCCGGGAGGATGCGCTTCAAGACCAGTGGCTTCTCGAAGCCCGCGGCGCCCTGCAGTGACGCCAGCCACACTTCCGCCATGCCGCCCTGGCCGATTTGGCCGTGGAGTCGGTACTTACCAAAGGGTTCGGTTGGTCCCGGGGGGATCGTACCGACCATCGGCAGGAGGCGTGGGGGGGCGGAAAGATCGTCGGCCATTTAGGGGTAACTCGTCTCCGGCCGGCGCCGTGGCGCCAGATTTGGGAGGAACTGGGACGGGCCTCGCGGGGCCCCACCGCCTCGCGGTCGCGTCCGACGGAGGCCCGGAGTATGGCCGGGACTGAAAGTCGCGCAACCGCTTTTGCCCACTGGCGAGGGGGGGGCGGGTAGCGGCCGAGTGCGTACGACCCGCGCCCAACGGGCCTCGCGTGCGGTTGGGCCGGCCAACGCCGGGGTAGTTGAGACGTTCATCCGGGTGTATCTTCGGGACGTCGGGTGAGCCGCTTTCGTGCCGAGGGCACGAGCCAGGACAGGCCCAGCAGTAGAACACCGGCGGCGGCGACTCCGTAGGCAGCATCGGCCACGTGTTTGGACGCCTCTTCGGCGAGGCCGTCGGCGGCCTCTGGGAGGGTCGCGATGACGGGCCGCCAATAAGGCTCGAACGAGAGCGCGCTCGTAGCGAGTGACTCCGTGAGGAAAGGGCCGAGTCGATCGGCGGTGAGCTGGGCGATCATCAGCGCGAGTGCTGGCCCCAGGACCAACGCAAGCGCGACGAGTCGTAGGCGCGTCCGCCGCCGCAAGGAAGGTCGGAGGAGCAGCAGGAGGGCGAGCGCGGCCATGACGCCCAGCGTGGGCAGGCGGGCCGACTCGACCGTCGACAGGAGGAAACGTACAGCGTCGAGCTCGCCCTGGGCTTCACTGAACACCGGCGCGAGGGAGACCGTAACGCCGTCGCGCGCCAGCCGGATGAGATCATCGATGCGAGCGCTTGTCACGAAGGGCGGGAGGACCGGCGAGTCGAGGAGCTGACGAAGGTCATCTTCGTCGATGGTGAGCCCAGAGCGGAACCACGATCGTGCCCGCACGATGAGCTCCCACACGCCGCGCGGTACGGCGTCGCGAATGGGCTCGAGGGTGAGCATCCACGTGCTCCCGACGTTCGCATCGATGACCTTCGAGACCTCTTCTCTCACGAAGGACGACAGCAGGACTTCGAAGACCGTGCTCTCGCGACCGCGGGGGGCGCACGCGAGCGGCGAGTCGGCGCCGATGAGGATCCGAGTGAGCTGACGCCCTGTGCAGGTCGGACGCGTCGCGAGCCAGCGGTCGACCTCGCCTTCGATGAACGTCGCGATTCGACTGGCGGCGAGGGTGCGCGCCGGGACGAGGTCGAGCACCACGTCGAGGTCGGCTCGTCGAGACACCAGGAAGTCGGCGATGGCGCCCGCCACGGCGTCCCGTTGCGCATGAGCCCAGTCGGTGTCGACGAGTGGGTCGAGGACGGCGATGAGCTCGTCGCGCGTCACTTCGATGTCCGTCCCATCGATGAGCACACGATCGTCGAGCTGTTCGATCAGTGCTGGCTTCAAGGCCTGTTCCCGGATGATCTCGCCCACGTTGCTCTCCCGAACGAGCGCTTTTACGGCGTCGACCACCGCGCCTTGGCGCTCATTTAGGGGGAGCACCCACAAGAACTCGGGCCGGCGGCCAAGCAGCCAGTCGAGGGTGCCTTGCACGCCGCGAGCGAGGTTGGCCGCGACCCAGGGTTCGGGGGCGACGGCGCGGAGCACCGATTGCCAAACCACGAGGGGCGACGAGAAGCCGAGGGATGTCTGAGCCTGTCGTTCTGCGATCGTCACGGCGGCGTAGTCGATGAGTGATTCCCAAGCGACCGTAGCGAGTGGGCTCTCGTCGAGGCGTTCGGACATGACGACGCCGATGGCGTCGAGTCGGCCGGCGATCCCGAGCGTGAGGGTGCGTTCGTCTCGGCTCTCGCCGATACCGTCTCGGTACTCGTACGCATAGTCGCGGAGTGCGACGAGGAGCTCGCTCGCGTAACGCTCGAACCAGTCCGGGGTGAAGATCCGTCGCGCCCACACTTCGGCTTCGTCGCGGAGCCGCGAGTCGCGACCCGGGAGCGCCGCTTCGAAGCGCTCTCTCACTAGCCCAGGGATCGCTGACGCCGACAGCGCTTGAAAAGTACCCGCGGCGGCGAGGTGCTTCGCTTGACGTCTCGGATCGAGGACACGGAGCTCGAAGGCCGAGACGAGTAGCGCCAGCAACACGAGCAGCGCCAGGAGCACGGAGGGCAGGACGCCGGTGACGGTGAAATGAAGTGCGCGTCGCCAGCGCGGCGGGGCGTCGGCCACCGGAACCGTCTTCAGAGGCGAACCGACTGGCCTTCGCGCGCGCCCATGACCACCATCGTGGACTCCGGCGCGAGCTGCTTCGCCAGGGATTGGCTCGAGCTCACCTTGCGATCGACGGCCTCATCGTCCTGCATCGGGTCGTGAGAGAAGAGCGCCAGACGACGCACCTTCGCCTCGTGGGCGATGGATACGGAGTCCTCCGCGGCGCAGTGCCCCCACCCGGCTTTGGTGCGGTACTCGGACGCGGTGTACTGGGCGTCGGCGATGTAGAGGTCGGCGTTCTCCGCGAGCGCCACGAGGCGGCCGTCGAGGACGCGGGCTTCGGCGGCGCCCATCGCGGGCGCGACTTGGCCGAGCAAACGACGAAAAGGCTCGGTGTCGGTCGCGTAGACGACGCTTCGTCCCGCGACGGTGACGCGGTAGCCGAGCGTCACCGAGGGGTGGTTCATGTAGGCGTGCCGTATGCGGAAGGGCCCCACGTCGAACTCGGCCTCACGGATGTCGTGCACGACGATCTTCCCTGCCATGTCGCCGAGCGCCACTGGGAAGTACTCCGGGTCCATCTGGCCTCGTAGCACCTCCTCGAGGGGGCGCGACAGGGACCTTGGGCCCCACACGTCCACTTGATTGGCCGCTCCGTAGGCCGGGACGAAGAAGGGGAAGCCTTGGATGTGGTCCCAGTGAGTGTGTGTCACGAGCAGTGAGCAGCTCAAGGGAGCTTGGCGCGCTTCGGCCTGGAGGACGAGCCCGAGCCGACGGATGCCCGTCCCGGCGTCGAGGATGAGTGTGTCGCGCCCGTGAGCGATCGTGACGCAGGGCGTGTTGCCGCCGTAACGCGCGGTCTCAGGCCCCGGGGACGCGATGGAGCCGCGCACTCCCCAGAAGGTGACTCGTACCGCGGCGAGCTGCTCTTCCACTGCCGAGATGATCGGCTCCTGGCCACCCATCCGTTCGAGGACCGCGTCCGCACCGAGGCTCAGCGCCTGTCGCAGATCGGTGTGGTAGGTCTTGTCCGTGACCGCCACGATGGGTGTGCGCAGGGTTGCGAAGTTGGTTCGGAGGAGCTGGATCAGTTCGAACCCGTGCACCGTGGGGGTCAGGAGGTCGAGGCAGATACAGTCGAAGGCGCGCGCACGTGCCTCATTGAGCCCGTCTTGGCCGTCGGCGATGACGGTGACGTCGTGGCCTCGGGCGCGTAGCCCCGCTTCGAGAGCGGGTCTCAGGGGTGAGTCGTCGATGAGTAGAAGGTGGGACATCCAGGCGTGAGGATGACACGGGCACGCCGATGCGCAAAGTGGGCTAGATGCCCT
>JADMJS010000248.1 GCA_018780435.1 Myxococcales bacterium | reverse complement strand
CGAGGTTGAGCTCGACGGCCTCGTGGAAGCTGTACGTGAGGTCGAAGTGCGGCACCCGGATCTCGAAGCAGCGGTTCTCGACGTGGCAAGGTGGATGACGCCGATCTTGCTGTGGAATCCAAGCTGATACCGGAACCACACGGCTGGACCGATCCCGGCAGCGGGCGCGTATTCTCCGAGGGACCAGAACTCCGGCAGTCAGCTTCGAAGTGCCTCGATGCATTCGCCCCAGTGTCGCTCCTCGTCTTGCCGGCGGATAACGCACGGCGCTGCCATGTCTTGAGCGCAGAAGGAGGGAGCGCGTTGAATCGCGGTCTCGAGCGCGTCGAGTACCGTCACACTTCACCTCCTCCGGTCAGCTCACGGCGCTTGGCGGCCAGAAACCTCTCGAGCTCGTCGGACGTCGGCAGCGCCACCTGATACTTCGAGACGAAGATGTCGTTGGCCACGTTGGCCGTCGCGTATTGGACGAGTGCGTTGTCCTTCTGGGTGCAGAGCAAGAGCCCGATCGGCGGGTTGTCGCCCTCGGTCATCATGTGCTGGCGGTACCAGTTCACGTAGGTGTTGAGCTGGCCAAAGTTCTCATGGGTGAACTTGTCGATCTTGAGGTCGATGAGCACATGGCACTTGAGGACGCGGTGGTAGAAGACGAGGTCGACGAACCCGCGGGTGGACCCAATCACGATGCTCTTCTGGCGCGCTTCGAGGCAGAAGCCGTGGCCGAGTTCCAAGAGGAAGTCATGGAGATGCCTTATCAGCGCTGCCTCGAGCTGCGATTCGCTGAGGGCGTCTTCGGCCCGCAGCCCGATGAACTCGAACACATAGGGATCGCGGATAGCCAATCGCGGCTCGGCCCTCTCGACCGCCGCGTGGGTCATCTGGGATAGCAGCTCCTTGTCCGCTGACCACGCGGATCGCTCGAAGTAGAGTGACGCGATCTGCCGCTGTAGCGCCCTCACGGACCACCCGCCGCGAATGCACTCGATCTCGTAGAAGGCCCGCTTCAGTGGCTCCTCAATCTCGAGGAGCTCCGCGAAATGCGAGAATGAAAGGCTACGAAGGAGGCGTTCGCCACTGAGGCCGAATTGGGGAGACGGCGACTCCCCAATTGCCGATGGGTCGTGATCGCCTGAACCCGAGAGCGGGGGAGACAGCGTCTCCCCAATTGAAGCTCTTGGTCCCCCAAGCTTCAAGAGTGGCGTCGCCGACTCCAGAATCTGCGGGTACGCCCGTCGGAACTTGAGGTATCGATTGAGTTCCCTCCGGTCGCATCGCGTTAGCCCGCGACCAGTCAACGCCTCTGCGAGCGCACTGATGACGCCGGCGCCGTACTTCGCGCGGTCTAGGCCGACCAGCTCGTAGCGGTCGATGTAGTGGCCGATGACCCAATTTCGGAGCGTGAGCGTCGTGTTCACGCTCCGATTGACGATCGCGGCGCTTTCGTCGTGGACCTTTCCGATGAGCTCGACGAGCGCTCCGAAATCTTGCGTTTCTTCGGTCATGCTTGGGCCTCTCGCTGCAAGCTCCTCTGGCGACTCGTCAGCGTCGGCTTGGCGAGGGCGTTTTCGGCCAGGACGCTGCGCCTGATGCCAAGGTCGGTCGCGTCGGGGCGCGTGACTTCGAGGAGCCCCTCCATCTCACTGAGCGTCATGGACTGCGCGGCGCGGCCACCGAGCTGGGCACAGGAGAAACCGAGCGTAGCCAAGCGATCCTCCGCCGGGGCGGACTCGGCCTGTCCATTATCGTGCGGTGCGATTGCCAAGATCCCGCCTCTGGCCTTCGGGCAGCCACTCCGCAGGCCACCTGCGGCTTCACGGTAGTCATCTTCGGGCTGTGCCGCAACGAGTGCCGCTTCGCGTGGGAGCTCACCTCAGACTGCGGAATCGTCGCGACGCCGACCCGCCACCGGCACCCGGGGCGAACGCTGCCGCAGCGACCAGCGGCGACGAACGCTCGTGACGTCTCCAGCGGCGAGAGCGGTCCTGGCGCCTCCACCTCGTGCGATCAGGCCACGCCGAGGTAGCCGCTACGGATCGGCACACCAATACCCCGGCGCGCGGTAGGGGATGAGCCAGCCGAGAAGGAAGAAGTCGCAGTTGCCGCTGGCGCACTCCTGGTCGACGTCGCAGCCGTCTCCGATGGCGAGGTTTTCGTAGCTGAAGCAGACGTTTCGGACGTGTTTGCCGCTGTAGGCGCAGTTGCCGCTCTTGCACTGCCAGCCCTCCGAGCACGGGTGGTTTACGTGGCTGTCGCCGAGAGCTCGGCAGTAGCCCTCCCAGCAGAATCCGCTGGCGCAGATGTTGTGGCCCGAGCAGGGTTCGCCGATGTCGCCCCTTCGGCAGACGTAGCCGTAGCAGCCGATGCCGCCGCAATCGGCTTCCGTGCAGCACTGGCGGCAGGTTCCAGCGCAGCAGTGGTTGTTCTTGCAGGCTTCGTCGCCCAAGAAGGCGCAGGAGCCGCCGTCATCGACCTTCGTCCTGCAGAAGCCGGAGATGCACGTGCCCGAGGCGCACTCGGCGCCGTTGATGCACCCTTCGCCGTCGTTGCCCTTACGGCACGTGTTTCCGTAGCAGCCGAGGCCGGGGTCTTTGCAGTCCGCCTTGTCGCAGCACTGCTTGCACAATCCAAACAGACCGGCGTAGCAGCACGCACCGCTCTGACAGGCATTGTCGGCATAGCAGATAGCCTCGTACGGGGCTGGCGTCGTGCAATAGCCTGCTGCGCAAGTTTCCGATGCACACTCGGCGTCGATGACACAGGCTTCGCCGTCGTTGCCCTTTCGGCACGTGTTTCCGTAGCAACCGAGGCCCGGGTCGAGGCAGTCGGGCTTCGTGCAGCAGTCTCGGCAGATGCCGGCGCAGCAGTGGCCGCTCGTGCAGGCCCCGTCGCCGGCGCAGGAGCTCCCGGCGGGGCCCGGGGTCCTGCAGAAGCCAGCGACGCACTTGTTCGAGTTGCACTGGCTGTCGGCCGTGCAGGCGAGGCCGTCCGGGGTCTTCTTGCACTGGTAGTCGTAGCAGCCGAGGCCCGGGTCGCAGTCGGCCGCCGTGCAGCACGCCTGGCACGAGACGCCGCAGCAGTGGCCGCTCTGGCAGGCCCGGTCGTCGAAGAAGCACGCCGTGCCGATGGGACCCGGGGTCGTGCAGATCCCCTGGACGCAGATGCCCGAGGCGCACTCCACGTTCTCGACGCAGGCTTTGCCGTCGGCGCCCTTCTGGCAGACGTTGTCGTAGCACCCGAGGCCTGCGGCGCAGTCGACCTTGGCGCAACAGGCTCGGCAGATGCCAGCGCAGCAGTGGCCCGACTGGCAGGCCGCATCGCCGCCGCAGGAGAGGCCGTTGCCGACCGGCGTCGTGCAGATCCCGACCACGCAGACGCCCGACGCGCACTCCGCGTTCTCGACGCAGGCTTTGCCGTCGGCGCCCTTCTGGCAGACGTAGTCGTAGCAGCCGAGGCCCGGGCCGCAGTCGGCCTT
>JADMJS010000106.1 GCA_018780435.1 Myxococcales bacterium | reverse complement strand
TCCTCCGCTATCGCGTGTCGCTCGGGCTCGTCCTCAGTGGGAGCGCACTGCTCGGCCTCGCCTGGCACCTGTACGCCGGCCTGTGAGGGACGATCAGCGCGGCGCCCCCAGCGCCGCCTCGACGGCGTTCATCCCGTCGATGGCGCTCGACACGATCCCGCCCGCGTAGCCGGCCCCTTCCCCGACCGGGAAGAGCCCCGGGAGCGTCACCGACTCGTAGCCCGCCGTGCGCGGGATGCGGATGGGCGAGCTGGTCGTCGTCTCCGACGCCACGATGATCGCCTCCGAAGTCAGGTAGCCGCGCAGGTTGCGGTCGAACTGCTGGAGCGCGGCCCGGATCGCGGCCGAGACGAAGTCCGGGAGCACCTCCCCGATGTCGGTCGCGGCGAGCTTCGGGCGGTACGAGGTGCGGTCCGGCAGCGTCGTCGACGGCTTGCCGCGCGCGAAGTCCGTGAGCCGGGTCGCGGGCGCTGCATAGCCGCCGCCGCCCGCGAGGAAGGTCTTGCGCTCGATGGCGCGCTGCCAGAGGAGGCCGTCGAGCGCGTCTCCCGATGGCGCGCTGTCGTCCGGGTTCACGGTCACCACCAACGCCGCGTTCGAGAAGCCGTTGGCGCGGGAGGCGTTGCTCATGCCGTTGACGTTCAGGTGGCCGACCTCGGTGGGGGTCGGAATGATGAATCCGCCCGGGCACATACAGAACGAGTAGATCCCGCGCCCACCGACCTGGCACTTCAGGAAGTACTCGGCCGCCCCGAGCGACGGGTGCCCGGCCGAGTCGCCGAATTGGATACGGTCGATGAGCTCCTGGGGGTGCTCCACGCGCGCGCCGACCGCGAAGGGCTTGCGTTCGAGCCGGACGCCGCGCCGGGCGAGCATCGCGTAGGTGTCCCGCGCGGAGTGGCCCGTCGCGAAGAGCACCGCGTCGGCCGGGAATTCGACCGACTCGCCCGTGGCGAGCGTCGTCGCGATGACGCCACGACAGCGCCCGTCCTCCACGATGAGGTCGTCGACGCGTGTATCGAACGCGAAGCGGGTGCCGCGGGCCTCGAGGTGCTCGTGGATCGCCGCCAGCACCGGGATGAGCTCGTTGGTTCCTACATGCGGGTGGGCTTCGACCAGGATGTCCGGCGTCGCGCCGAACGCGACGAGCCGCTCGTAGACCTCGCGGACCCGCTCGTCCTTCTTTCGCGTGTAGAGCTTGCCGTCCGAGTAGGTGCCGGCGCCGCCTTCGCCGAAGCAGAGATTGGTCTCGGGGTCGAGCTCGCCTTCCGCTCGCAGCCGGCGCGACCGGCGGTGGCGGTCTTTCAGGGCGCCGCCACGGTCCAGGATCGTCACCCCGATCCCCGCGTCGGCGCAGCGCAGCGCGGCGAAGAGCCCCGCGGGCCCCGTCCCGACGATGACGACGCGCCGCGCCGGATCGGCCACCACCGGGGCCTCGACTAACCGTGGATCGAGCTCGGGCGCGGCCTCACCGCGTAGCCCGACGGCCAACGTGAGCACCCAGCGCGGACGCCGGTGACGCGCGTCGATCGACTTCCGCGCCACGCGAACTGTGGTGACGTCGTCACGACGGACGCCGAGCGCCTGCGCAGCGACCTGAGTCAGGTCGTCGATATTCTCGATGGGAACGACGAGGTCATGGAGCCACGGCATCGCGCGGTGGATACACGATGGCGGGCATCACCGTCCATCTGAACTACACGCCGGAACGCGCCCGACCGCCACCGGCCGGGACATTCCTAGTGACCGAACTGTGACCGAGCGTGACCGAGGCATGACCGCACGGCCCGTCAGGCGCGGCTATCCTGACTGGGCGAGGTGGGAGACGACCACCCGGGTGACCTGGACCCTCCCGGCGCCACACGACGAGGTGCCCCATGATGATGCAAACGATGCCCAGCCCAGCCCCCGTACAGCTCGCGACCCTCATCGCTGGCTTCCCCGCGTGGCTCGCGACGGCCAAACCGACGCGCCTGCAGTGGCTGCTCATCGCGGTGGCCGCGACGCTCATCCCGGGCGGTTACGTCGCGCTGGCCTCGGCTTTCGCGATGCGCCGGCAGCGCCGCGCTTTCCGGCCTTCCTTCGCCTTCTGATTGATCTGATTGAAAGGTGCGCTCCGCCCGGGCGCGAGGCCCGAGCGGAGCATGCACGGACGAACGCCCGCACAGAACTCGAGGACACTGGAACTGCGGGCTCGATCGATGATCAGCAGCTCGATTCGCCTCGCGCCGCATCCCCGCTCGGGTCGGCCCAAGTCCTCGAAATACACGGAGTATGTCTTCGGACTTGGACCGACCCGAGCGGGGCGCGGCGCGGTCGACTCTTCCCGCTGCTCTCCGACCGAGCCCTCTCACCGGATCCCCCTGAGTAGAGACCCGGACGTCAACGAGGCGTCACCGCCCGGAGGCCGTAACATCCCGTGATGTTTGGATTGAGCGGAGCGGGTCGCTCAGCTCGCCGCGCCGCAGACGGTCTCCATCATGAGCCGGCAGACGACGTAGGGATCGCAGTTCGCGTTGGGACGGCGATCTTCGAGGTAGCCCTTCTGATCCTTGGCGACGTGCCACGGGATTCGGATGGACGCGCCACGGTCCGAGACGCCGTACTTGAACTGGTTCCACGCGCAGGTCTCGTGGTGGCCGGTCAAGCGGTCCTTGATGCCCGGCCCGTAGTTCTCGATGTGAAGCGCGGCCTTGCGACCGAGGGCCTCACACGCGTCGACGATCGGCTGGTAGCCGTCGCGCATCGCCTTGGTTGAGAAGTTGGTATGGCAGCCGGTCCCATTCCAGTCGCCCATGACGGGCTTGGCCGCGAGGCTCACAGAGACGTTGTAGTCCTCCGCGATGCGGTTCAGCAGGTAACGCGCGATTGTGAGCTGGTCGGCCATCTCGAGCGGGCCGATGGCGCCGATCTGGAACTCCCACTGACCGGGCATCACCTCGGCGTTGATGCCGACGAACGCGAGGCCGGCGTCGAGGCACGCCTGCATGTGGTCTTCGACGATCTCGCGCCCGGCAGCGAGGCCCGCGCCGATGCTGCAGTAGTACGGGCCCTGCGGTCCTGGGAAACCGTCCTTCGGCCATCCAAGCGGCTTGTTGCCCTCGAAGAACGTGTACTCCTGCTCCATGCCGAAGAGGCACTCGAACGACGCGAAGCGCTTCGCTACGGTCGTGAGGGCGGCGCGGGTGTTCGTCGGGTGAGGTCCGAAGTCCTTGGCGAGCAGCACTTCGCAGAGGACGAGCTTGTCGTCGTCGCCGCGGAGCGGGTCCTTGCAGACGAAGACGGGCTGCAGCACGCAGTCGGACTTGTCACCGGGCGCCTGATTGGTGCTTGAGCCGTCGAAGCCCCAGACCGGGGGCTCCTGGCCCAGCGCGACGATCTTGGTCTTGGAACGGAGCGAGGCAGAGGGTTCGGTGCCATCGAGCCAGATGTATTCGGCCTTGTACGTGCTCATGCGTCCTTCCGGTGTCCTG
>JADMJS010000353.1 GCA_018780435.1 Myxococcales bacterium | reverse complement strand
AGGCCCTGGCCACTCGGCTTCTTGAAGCGGAGGTGGAGAGGGTGCCCGTGAAGATGAGGTCGCCGTTGTCGGCCGTGCGCGACACGAGAGCGAGCGGTTCAGATAGCGCTCTTGTGTCACCGAAGAGACACCGGCCCGCTCGGCCGCGACGCATCAATGCGCCATCACGGGGTGACGTCCGGGAGGAAGATCTTGGGCCGATCCTCGGGCGGGCAGCCGGAGAAGTCCCAGTCTGGCTGCTTGCGCTCCCTTGGGACGCACATCGCGACGTAAGAGGCGTCCACTGCGTCTTTACAGGTCCTGAATCCCTCCGGTGGCAGGCACTTTGACGGTTTGTCGTCGGTCACGCACGGAAGATCGGAGCCGGCAGCAGCCAAGCCAGGTACGGAAATACACTCTTCTGTCGACGCACAATTGAACTCTGCGGTCACCGCGGCATCGGGTCGGTAGCAGGGCCGGACGCAGACGCCCATGTCGGGAACAAAGCCCTGAAGGATATCACCTGTGCAAATCTCGCCGGCAGGGCAACGCGCCTTCTCGTCCTGGATGAACGGAGCAGAAGACCAGATGCATGACTCATGAAAGTAGTATGTGCAGGAGTCACCGTTTGGATAACAAAGGCACGATTGACGGCTAGACGGAGGCTGGACGGGGAAGTCCGGAGGCTCTGGCTCCTCCTCGGGATGGACCAAGACGGCGCAGTCTGGGATTGTGTAGCCATCTTCGACGACGACGTCCTCAACGGAGATCGCATCCAGCGAGGCGTCGCTTGCGTCCGCCGGCCCGTTGTCATTGGGGGATACGTCCACTACATCGCTTGAAGGTACGAGCGGAATGTCAGGCAGACCAAGTGTCACGTCGGGCCCGCCGACCTCGCCACCGGTATCCAGCGATTCCGACCTCGCGCCGCAGCCGGACCACCCTAGGAGTAGAACGTTGACCCCTCCCATGAGAAGGATGTACTCGAAACGAATCATCGTCATGGCAGACCTCACAGGTGGTCGAAGAAGTCGTCGTGACCGCACGGATTGGCCGAACCACACGCTGTACGCATTCGAAACACAATATCTCCCCTCCGACGAGCCGAGGTGACGTCATCGCTGGGAGTGGTGTTGTACAGACAGGTGGGGTAGTTGGTGAGACGGACGTGGTCGAGATTGCCATCGAGTTGGTAGTAGGTTCCGAGAGTACTGTGCCGTCCGAGGCGAAGTGCTCCGGGGTTGCGATCGCCGAGCGTATGGCTCACCGCCGCACAGGCAGCGTCTGTGGCGTTGGTCGTGTCGGCCGACCAGCCAGCGGTGGGGGGCACCCACCTCGACACGTAAAGCCGCGCCTCCCCTTCATCACGGACGTTCTGCAGGACCACCCAGTACCACTGGTTCACGGTCGCGCGAATCTCAGCGGTGAGGTACCTCGTGGTCGAGCCGTCCCGCACCGAAGCCGAGATGTAGCGGCACGTGGCGCTCGGGCAACCCGGATCACTGGTCGCAACGGTAAAGATCTCGAAGAGATCGGACTGGGCTATGAGGTGCTCGAAGCTGGACCCAAAGGCGTCGAAGCGGACATGGACGTCGAAACGGAAGCCACGCGGCACTTTGCCGTCGACCGTATTGCCGATGGTCTCGAGGGATGACGAACTCGCGACCGTGACGAGCCCACTTGAACCGAAGTTGATCGAGCCGCCGAACTCCGAACCGGGGCTGTCGGTGCTCGTGGTGAGCGTACCTGACGTGGAGACGGTCTGACCCCACGCCGACAGGTCGCTGGCCGAGCCACCGTCGAAGAGCGACTGATACACGCGGAAGTATCGCCTGAGCTTGTTCCACTCACTCCCAGCGGGATAGACGTTGATAGCATTGCTGATCCGATCGTACATGGCCGCCCAGTCGTTAGTCGTGGTGAGAGCCGTGTCGGAGGTGTCCGTGTCGCTGTTGAGATCGACGGGCGTCGGCAGCGTGACGCTACAAGTAGAACCGGCACACGCGGGAACCCAGCTCGACCGCCGAGCACCATTCAGATAACAGCGCAGCGCCGCCGCGAAGTTGGCGGTGAGCCCAGTCGACATTGGGCTCGTCTCGTTCCAAGGCGAGATCGTGGATTGCCCGCGCGAGAATCGGAGAGACATGCGCTCACAATCGACCTCGCAGACCGTGCCGAGGCAAACGCCGCCCGCGCAGTCGACGTCGGTCGCGCAGCTGGCTCCCGGGGCCGTGCCCGGCCAGGACGTATCGGTGGCGCCGGAGGCGTATTTCACCGGGAGTGCACCGAACCCATAGCTCATGAGTGAGGGGTAGTTGGCCTTCGAGTCGTCATTGTCGAGTCCTCCGTGCGCCAGCCCTGCGGAGTGGCCTATTTCATGAGCCGTGACCGTGAACCGTCGGCCCGCGGGCGGACCGTCTGAAATGCCACTGCCGTATCCCACGAAGACCCGGTCAGCGCCCCACGCGAAGTCACCCACCGTGAGGAGCTGCCCGAAACGAAACACCCCCGTGTACTTTCTGAAGGAGTGCGGCCATTTATTGAACCAGTCAAAAGCTGGCCAGGAGCGATAGATGGACCTATCATGCGGCATCGCTGGGACGGTTGCCCCCGGCACGCGATGAAAGCGCACTCGATTGGTCTCACCGCAGGCGGTCGACGTGCTGCCCTCGCACTCGAGACCTTCTTCCGAGTAGATCCGACGTATGCTCTCCCACTCGGCGTCTGAGAGGTCGTTGTGGAACGGCGAGGTGCTGGTCGCCTGTCGATCGACCTGGAGATACAGGTCGGTCTCACGCGGGTCCGCATCGAGGGCCGCGAGCGACGCGGAGATCAGGTAGGGTTCCGGCGGCGTCGACCACGTCCGGGTGTTGCAGTCACCCGGATCGTAGAACGGCGCCATCGGTACTTTTGTACACCCGCGGCGCAATCCGAAGATCTCCCACGCGTCATCGTAACCGTCGTTGTCGGTGTCGCTCGCATCCCAGGTCCCGAGTCCGTCGATTGCCTCACGTTGGGAGTACTGGCGCCCGCCAGCGCAGTCGGTCGAAGGCCCCGTGCTCGTGTCGCACGTGTCGATGGTGAGAGCCCGTCGGACATCCACGTTCGCGTGTGTCGACTTCTGGCTCTCAAGCTCCCAGGTGAGCGTGTCCCCGTCATTGTCCTGGTGAGCTGTCCCGCCACCCCAGCCGGTCCCGAGGCGGCTATGGATCAGCCGTGCACTAACGTCTTGAGGCACGGCAGAGCCAACGAGCGTAATCCCGGCGTTGATGGTGGTACTGACCGTGTGTTTGCTCATGTAGAACGTGTTGGTGTCGCCCTGCCAGTAGCTTCCGCAGGACGACGTGCAATTCAAGGTCGAGCTCGTGAAGACGAACAGCCGGTTCGCGAAGACAGCGTGCTCGGTCACTCCCGCTGCGAGGTCGGGAGCCGGTGCCACCATCAGGCGGTCGCCGTTCTTGGCGGTGAGTGCGATTCGGAAGCCGCCAAACTCGGC
>JADMJS010000656.1 GCA_018780435.1 Myxococcales bacterium | reverse complement strand
GTCGGGGATCGTCATCGAGGTGCCCTCCGGGGCCGTCGTGACGCTCCTCGACGCGGCGGAGGCCGTCGTGACGACCGTCACGGCCAACGGGCCCGTCACGCTGGCCCGCGATGGCGTCGACCCCATGCTGCGGATCCTTCGGGTCGAACACCCGTCGACGAGCTGGGTGGGTCCTCTCTCGGACCTGCTGCCGCCAGCCGAGCTCGTGGGAGTGCTCCCCGAGCAGGTGTCGCCCGGCATGCCCGTCTCGCCTCGCATTCAACTCGTCAATCGAAAGGATGGCTCGCCGCTGTCGGACGTCGACGGCGAGCTCGTCATCACGTGCCGCGGCAAGGACGTCTGGAGCGCCACCGCTCGCAGCCGCAATGACGGACTTGTCGTGGCGGCGAGCGACGTCCTGTTTCCCAAGGGGGTGAGCGGCACCTGCCAGTTCACCGCGTACGCCGCCGGCGCCGAGCTGAGCTCCGCCGTCGAGGTCATCACGGGAAGCGACGTGGTGCTAAGCGCCGACCGCCCGATCTACCGCCCTGGAGACACGGTGCACGCCCGCGCCGTCGTCCTCGAACGCCCATCTGGCCGCCCGCTCGAAGGGGCGCCCGTTCGCTTCGCGCTCGAAGATGAGTCGGGCCGCGTCGTCGTGGCCGCACCCGCGACCACGTCGGCTTTCGGCGTCGGCTCGGCCGCGCTGGTGCTGCCCGACACGGTCCGCGGGGCCAAGCTCAATCTCAGCGCCGTCTCCGGCCCAGTGACGCGCCAGAAGTCCTTGGATCTCGGGCGCTTTCAGAAGGCAGGGCTCGAGATCTCGCTCAGCGTCCCGGACCAGGTGCCAGCCGGCGCCTCCTACGCCGTCACGGTCGACGCCCGACGCTACGACGGCGGCCCGGCTGCGCTCGCCCGCGTGGAGCTGACCGTCGCGGCACCCTCGGGAAGCGCCGACCATCAGGTACTCCTCCTCGACGCGAACGGTCGCGGTACGGCGTCTCTGACCGCACCGAAGGATGGCGGCGTGCTCACGATCGGCGCCCGTGCCGAGGTCGCCGGTGGCCGTATGGGCCGGTCCGAGACCTCACTTTTCGTCGACGCCGGGCAGCTCACGCTTTACGCCATCCCCGAGAGTGGTCACTACGTACGTGGGGTGACCAATGGCGTCTGGGCCGTGTTGGTCGACGGCGCCGGCAATGGTGTGGAGGGCGCGACCGTCACCGTCGATGTCCCGGCCGGTTCGCCGCGCCCCGAGAACGTCGTACGCGGGACGACCAACGCCGCCGGGCTCGTCTACCTGAGCGTCCCCGTGGCGTCTCTCGTCACGAAGCCCCCGGTCCTGACGGCGGCGAAGGAGGGACGTGAGGCGACGCGGGTGTTACCCGAGGTCGCGAGCGGGTCACTGCTCAAGATCGAGTCGGCGCTCGTGGCCCCGGGCCAACCGGTCGGCGCGACCTACCTCAGCGACGCCCCCGACGGGACGCTCGCGACCTTCGAGCTCGTCATCGAGAAGCAGTCGGTCCATGTCGTGACGGCGCGCGTGGAGGGCGGCACCGCGCGGGCGTCGTTGGTCTCGCCGTCACAAATCGCGGGCACTGCCGTCGTCCGTGCTTACCACCTCGGGGAGGGTGGCGAGCCGGTCGGCGACGCGCGGCTCGTCCTCTTCGAGTCCCGCCACGATCTCGCCGTCACCGCGACGCTTGACGCGGCCGACTACCGTCCCCGGGGTACCGCAAACGTCACGTTCTCGGTGCGAGACCAGGAAGGGCAGCCCGTCGACGCCGCCGTCGGCGCTTTGGCGGTCGACGCGGGCCTTCGGATGTTGGGTCTGGAACAGCCCGGGATCGAACGCGCGGTCGCTCGCCTCGGGCGCTGGGGCAAGCCCATCGTCACGGCGCCGGACTGGGCCCGTGAAGGGCTCCTGATGGCACGCGACTCGCTCCGCCTTGGCGTCCTGCTCTCGGCCATCGCCGTGACGCTGGACGTCCCGAACGCCCGCTTCACCCAGCAGGCCCGCCGTTCCGCGACGCGCTCGGCCTTCCAGCCCGCGATCGGCAAGCGCGCCGAGGCGCTCGGTAAGGCGCTCTCGGCCTACTACAAGGCGACCAAAGAGGCCCGCAAGCAGCCGATCACGACCGATGGCCTGCTCTCCGGAAACGCCGCTCCGAAAGTGGCGTTCGAGGACCCGTGGGGCCGCCCACTTGAGGTTACCTACTCCCCCGACGAGGAGTGCTGCGAACACTCGCTCTCCATCAAGTCCGCCGGTGTCGACGGCGTCATCGGCAACGACGACGACCTCTCCGCGAGCGCCTCCTTCACGGGGTGGTCCACGTGCAAAAAGGCGTGCAAGTGGGGAGGGTTCGCGAACTTCGGCGTGGGAATGGGGGGGGCCGGCATGGGCGCCGGACACAGCAGCGTCCGCTACAGCTCGGCCGGTCGAGGCGCGGCGATGGTGGCGCTCCCGCCGGTCCGCGAGTGGTTCCCGGACACCCTCGCCGTCGCGCCAGAGCTCCTCACGGGGCCCGATGGGGAGGTGGTCTGGACGCTCCCTCTCGCCGACAGCCTGACGACCTGGGTCGTGCAGGGTCGCGTGGTCAGCCGTGATGGCGGCCTCGGCAGCGTCGAGATCGAGTTGCCGGTGACCCAACCCGTCGCGGCCGACATGGCGGTGGAGCCGGAGCTCGTTCTGGGCGACCGGATCGTGCTCCCCGTCGAGCTCAGAAACCGAAGCGCCGCCGCCGCGCCGCTCACCATCACGGTCCGCGCCTCAGGGGCCGCGTCGCTCGACGGTGATGCCGAACGCGCGCTCGGCGTCCGCCACGTCGCCGCGGGCGAGACCGTCACCATCCCCGTCGAGCTCCGCGCTGACCGGGTCGGTGACGCGCTCATCGAAGTGGACGCGATCGCACCCGATGGGCGTGGCGACCGCGTGAAGCGGCAGTTCGCCGTCGTCTCGGGCGGTGTCCCCCGCGAAGCGACCCAGTCGGGCGGCGTGTCGGGCGGTGGAGCGGTCACGGCGTCGGTCGCCGCGCCGCGAGACGGCATCGCCGGCACGTCGTCGATCGTCCTCCGCGTCTACGCCGCCGCGCTCGGTGCCGTCGTCGAAGGGCTCGACGGGCTGCTCGCGGTGCCGTCGGGCTGCTTCGAGCAGACGTCGGCGACGACCTACCCGAACGCGCTCGTGGTCGGCTACTTGAAGGACCGGAAGCTCGATCGTCCCGAGATTCGCGCCAAGGCCATGGGCCTGCTCGAGTCGGGCTGGGAGCGGCTCCGCGGCTTCGAGGTCACCGGCGGCGGCTACTCGTGGTTCGGCGACGCGCCAGCGAACACCATCTTGACGGCCTTCGGCGTGATGGAGTTCCGGCGCATGGCGGCATTCATGCCGATCGAGCAGGACGTCATCCATCGTACCCGGGAGTGGCTGCTCTCGAAGCGCCGCGCCGACGGGGCCTGGGATCCGGACAAGGAGTATCTGCACGCGGAGGCGTGGTCGTCGGTCCAGTCCGGCGCCGTCCCCGTCACGGCCTACGTCACGTGGGCGCTTGCCAAGTCGGGCGACGAGAAGAAGGCGCTGGCCCCGTCGGTCCGCTGGCTGGAGAAGAACGGCGACAGCGCCACGGGAGGGTATGCCAAGGCGCTGGTGGCGCTCGCGCTTCAGGTCGGGGGCTCGAAGAAGGCGGCCGCTGCCCGAAAGCAGCTCGCGGCCCTCGTGGGACGTGACGACACGGGCGCCTTCGTCGCGGCCGGTGGTCCCACGGCGACCCACGCCGGCGACGATGGCGCGCAGCTCGAGACCACGGCGCTCGCGGCGCTCGCTTTCCTCGCCGGGCCCGAGACGCAGGCCCTCGGCGAAGCGTGCGTGGACTGGCTGCTCGCTCGTCGGTCGCCGGGCGGCGGCTGGGACTCGACCCAAGGCACCATCCTGGCGCTCGAAGCGCTCCTGACCCGCGAAGCGCTGCAGCGCGTCCGGCCCGACGGCCAGCTCGTTGTGACCACGCCGAAGGGCGACGCGGCTCTCCGCGAAGTGCACACCGTGAACGCAGATAACGCCGACGTCGTGAAGGCCATCCGGCTCCCCGCCGACCAGGACGCCCAGGTCGAGCTGCGCTTCACCGGGACCGGTGGCCTCCGCTACCAGCTCGGCGCCGAGCGCGAAGTCCCTGTAAGCACAATGAAATCCGGGGAGGCGCCCCTCACGGCGACCTTCTCGCTCCCAGACGCGCCGATGGCCCGCGGCAAGACCGTGACGGGGACACTTCGCATCGTGGCGACCGGGGCCGAGGTTCGGATGCCGCTCATCACGGTCGAGCTCCCCGCGGCGATGGACGTGGACATGGCGCGCCTCGAGGCACAGGGCTTCGACAAGGTCGAGCTCGTCGGGCGCCGCCTCGCCTTCTACCTGCAGACCCTCGCGGCCGGCTCCGAGAAGGTCGTCGAGCTCCCGCTCACGCCGCGGCGCGTCGGCACGCTGAGCGGCGGCGTCGTGCGCGCGCAGCCTTACTACGACGCAGACCAGGCGGCGTTCTCGGCGTTTGGCCAGGTGACGGTGATCGAGTAGCCGCGCAGGGGGCCACCCCGGTGACCCACGGCCCCTCAGAACGAGTGAACCACGCATCCATCCAGGAGGGGAGCGTCTCCGGCGCTCCTCCGAGCGCTCCCTAAAGCGCCGGGAGCGCGCCCTTACGTTGGTCGACGTCGTCGGGGCCACGCGGCTCGAGTGACGGGTCGTCCGCCTCGACCTCGGAGGCGAAGGGGTCCACCCCGAACGGGAGGAAGATCTCGTCGGCTTTGCCGTGGCCCACCGCGAGCAGGATCCCGCCCACGAAGAGGAGCACCCCGCCCGTGCCGAGGAGGGTCCAGCCGGCCACATCGCCCCGATGCTCGTCCGCTGCAATCTCTCGGCGTTCTTCGGGCGTCTTCTCTCCCCAGAACACAAAACCATCCGCCAGGGCAGCCGACGCAAAGGGCACAAGCGACAGGCAGGCAAGACCGACCCCCGTCCACATCGAGCCGACGCCCCAGCGGCGGAGGGGCAAGCCCGGATCGTGGACGGCGATCCGGTCCTCGCCGTATTCGTAGGCATTGGCGACGTATTCTGGGCGCAGGTAGCGCTGGGTGCCGCGCCCCGTATCAACGGGGAGCGGGCGGTGGGCGGCTCGGGCAGAGAGCCAGGTCGCCTTGTCCACGGTGAACCGGCGCACTCTGGCGCATCCGGGGGTGTGGAGCCCGAGGGTACCGATGCACAACGCCACGCAGACCGCCGTTAGTGACCGCCAACGCTTGGGTACGCGTACTCCACGTTGGCCAGTCGAATCGGGAGATTCGGGTGCTCGAATCGGCTGCATGGTGGTGCCTCCCTGGGTTCTCGATGGCGAACGCATCGCTGAAGCAAGGAGCAAGCCGACCGATTCCGACGTCAGGGCGAAATTGGTACCGCCCGAAACGTCACTGAATTACCCCGGTCTGTCTCCTCCTCGACCTCGATGACGATGACCGGCACGTCGGGGTGGGAGTAGGCCGCGCTGACCGAGTAGTTTGCGTAGTGCCCTGACTCTTCGCCTGCGTGGCCTTTCGAGAGCGTCATGACTCGCGTCGGCTCGCCGCCGTTCACGGAGATGGTGACGTCGCGACCGGTCTCAGCGAGGACGAATTGCGCGCCACCGGCGGTCCCGGTGGAGCCCACGGCGCACCCCACGTCCATCTGGTCGGCGAAGGCGGCCAACGTTTTGGCGACGGAGTCGGGGCCCATGGCGCGATCGAGGCGCGCGTCGATGGCATCCGACGTTCCAGACGCCCGCCCGAAGGTTGCTACGGAGCGCGCTCCCTTCGCATCAATTCGGGTCACGCCCACTGACGCAGTGCAGTCCACGCCGCCCGCGTCGATGCAGTAGGACTTCCGAGCGATGACGAACGCCGCGCCATCGGTGCGGGACCACCCGAGGCAACGACGGCCGGAGAGCGGGAAAGCGACGGCCGTTCGGGGCGACCTGATCGCCTCCTCGGGCGTCTCGGTGAACGGCGCGACGGCGGCCTTGGGTTCGAGCGCCGGCCCGTCGACCCGAATGAAGCGGCTGTCGAGGTTCTGGCCACCGCGACGCCTCACTTCGATGACGAGGGCGCCGATCTGCGGGTGGCCGTAGACGCCAATGACCTCCTCGAATCGCCCCGGAGTCACGTCACCAAAGGCGTCTTCGATCTCCTCGCCGTGCGTCAGGACGCCCACCTCGGTCTCGGCGCCGTCGTCGACTCGCACCCAGATCGGGCGTTCGGGCCCCTGCTCGGCGCTACGGACGGTGAAGCGCCTCCCTGACGGAAGCACTCCGCTCCCGCCGATGGCGCACCCGAGCTGCGCGACGACGAGCGCGTTCACGGCCTCGAGGCGTGCCGCCGCCACCGGGGCCTGAGTGGCCGCGATCGCGGCCTCGTAGGGCTCCTCGGCAAGGGCGACGGGCTTCAGCGCCTTGGCGCCATCGCGGCCGACCTCGACGAGCGCGGTCGAGGCCTGACAGGCGCCCGCGTCATCACACACGACGCGATCCCGGAGAACGTAGACGCGGGAACCATCCCCCGACCACCCGAGGCAGCTCGGGCCACGCCAAGGCCAGCGCGAGAGCCGTGTTGGGGCCGACAGCGTGGGCGCGACGTCGGGCGCCACGGCCGGGGGCGAGCCGGGGACCACGGCGGCAGGCGTGAGACCGAGCTTACCCGCGCCCACGTGAAGAAAACGAACGTCTTGGACCCCGGCCGAGCGCGACACGATCCGAACGGCGAGCGACGTACCGCCGGGGCGCAGGTGCACCGCTTCGAGCGTCTCGGTCACGGCGCCCGTGGAGAGCGTGTCAAGCGGCACGGCGCGGGCGCCCACCGTGACGGTGACGACACCGCCGACGACACCGACGCTCGCGGCTTGCCCACTGAGCTGAAAGGTGACCCCGTCGGCGTAGGTCTCGCACGCGGCGTCGGCCTCGGCCGTGAGCACGGTGTTGGCCTTGGCGAGGAACTTCGGCTTGGCCGACAGGATGAGCGCCGCGACCCCGACATGCCCGGCGGCGTCCTTGGCGAGCCCGACGTGAGCGACCGTGCGTGCGCCACCCGTTGGGCCGAGCTTGCCGAGGTAGGCCCCGAGCGTGCAGCCGGCCTCTGGGGTGCACGTCTCTTTTTGACGGGCCACGAACGCGCTGTCCGTCGAGGTGTCCCAGCCGAAACAGGAGGCCGTCGCGATGCCCTCGGCCGTCACGGGGGTGGGGCCGGCGCTGGCGGTGACGCACCACCCCAGAGTGATCGCGAAGGTCCAGATACGAATGTTCATGGCTCTTTCTCTAGTCCAACGTCGCGACGAGCGCCAGGAGCCGCGCGAGGATGACTTCGTGGCCACGAGCGTTCGGGTGGCCGTCACCGGGGATGATGAGCTCGGCGTCCCGCCCCGCGAAGTCCGGGCCCGCTTCGCCGGTCACGAGGCCGGCGGTCTGGGCCGCCTCCTTGAGCGCCTGCCGGCCGCCAAAGTCCGAGAAAGACAGGAGGATCGAGTCGAAGCCGTGCTCCCTCCCGAGCTTGCCGAGCTGCGCGACGGCGGCGACCGCGGGCGCGAAGTCCGGCTCTGCTGTCCTGCCCGCGTCGGTGTGGTCCTCTTCGCTCCCGCGAAAAGCCCGGTGGACTCGGCGCAGGATGGCGGAGTGGTCGACGAGCCACGCCCAGGTCCCGCCCGCGTCGCCGTGGTCGATGGGGGGCTCGAGGTCCGAGCCGTTGAAGAGCATCACCACGAGGTCTGGTTCATAGACAAGGCCTCGGAGTTCGAGCATCCGAACTTCCTGGACCGTGTTGTAGCCCGGCACACCGAGGTTCACGGCGTCCCACTCGGGCCCGAGGCTCGGTGCGAGCCGTGCACAGAAGGTGTCTTTGTGCTCGACACCCCACCCGAAGGTCATCGAGTCGCCGATACACACCACCCGGCGGCGTCCCGGCGGCTTTGGGATCGCCACGTCGGGCCCGCGGTGGCCCTGAGCGCCGGTACGGATGCGGGTGGGCGGGATGAGGACGTCGAGCCCGTCGAACTCGAAGTCCGCGCCTTGGGCGAGCTCGACACCGAGCACCGGATCGTCGCTCGGCCGATACATGAGATCGTAAGTGGCGCTCGGCTCGCCCACCCGAAGCACCAGCTCGGCCACGGTCAGCGTCAGCAGGACGCTGCCAAGCAGCAACAGCCATTCACGCCGACCAACCCGAGAGAGAACGCCCACGCGCGGAGACTGACCGGGGTCCTGGCCCAAGACAAGAGCAGGCGCCCGGCCCAACTCCCGATTTGGGCCCGCCCTTGCGCTCGACTACACTGGGCGAGTGTTTTTGCGCCACACCGCCCTGACGTTCCTGCTCGCCGTCTGGGCGGGGAACGCAACGGTCGCGTGCAGCGGCTCATCCGAACCGGTCGCGCCGGCCACGGACACGACGACCTCGCTCGACGACCTGCCCCGAGAAGGGCCGTCGGACGAAGCGCCGCGCCCCCTCCGCTTTCACGATGCGTCGGCTCGGCTCGGCGGGCTCGCTGGCGGCGGTCGCGGCGTAGCGCTCGTCGACGTGGACCAAGATGGGTGGCCCGACGTCACCACGACGAGCCTCGAGCGGGTTCACCTGCTCCGGGGCGCCGGCGAAGGACTCTTCGCGCCGTGGACCGAGTTCCCCGTGGCGAGCGCGCGCGGGATCGCGTGGGTGGACGTCGACGACGATGGCGACCTCGACTTCTTCGTCGCCACGAGCTCGCCCCGTCACCACCTATTTCGGAACGATTCCGGGGTCTTCACCGACATTACGGCGGGCTCCGGGCTCGACGAGGAGACCGACCACGGCGCCGAGGGGGCTAGCTTCGGCGACCTCGACGGCGACGGCGACCTCGACCTCTTCCTCGCGTTCGGCGCGCTCCCGATGTCCATGCTCGGTCCGGACTACGTCCTAGGGGACACGGGCGCTCCTGAGCGCGTCTACCTGAACGACGGCAACGGCCACTTCACCCGCCACGTTAGCGAGCTGCTCGCCGGTCGACCGGGCGGCGAGACCTTCCAAGGCTACCTCTACGACGCCGATCGCGACGGGGACGTCGACATCTTCTCGGTCCACGACTTCCGCCCCGACCAGCTCTTCTTGAACCTCGGCGGCCTGGAGTTCGTCGACGGGAGCCGCGACCATCTGCCCGGGGACGGCAACCAGCCGACGTCGATCATGGGCCTCGACTGCGGCGACTTCGACCAGAACGGAACCATGGACCTGCTCGGGACGCGCCGGTCGGGGGACTCCCTCTATCTCGGCTTCGACCTCGAGAAGCGCTACGAGGAGACCTTCCGTCGCATCGTCGAGGGTTACGACGCGACCACGCAGCTCACCGGCTGGGGCGTCGCGATGACGGACTTCGACAACGATGGCGACCTCGACATCCTGCGCGCCTCGAACTTCAACGCCGACGGAGGCGCGAGCGGGAGTGAGTTCCGGCTCGGGTACATGACCCTGTTCGAGCACATTCAGTCGGGCGAAGACCGACGCATCGTCGACGTCTCCGCGACCTCCGGGTTGGTCTTCGACCGCACGATCGACGGCTGGGGCCTGGCGACGGCCGACATCGACCGAGACGGCGATCTCGACGCCCTCGTCGGGGTGGACGGCTATGGCCCTGGGGTCGAAGACGACACCATCCGCGCCCCGCTCCTCCTCGTGAACGACGGGACTCGCGCAGCAGACCACCGCGCTATCTCGCTGCGCTTCCGTCAGCGCGGCAAGAATCGCTACGCGGTGGGCGCCACGGTCGACGTCTTTGGCAAGGCCATCGGCAACGTACGAGTCCTGAATATCGGCCACAGCTATCTCAGCCAGAACGATGAGGCCGTACACGTCGGCCTCGGACTCTACGACGTGCTCCCGGCGGTAACGGTCACGTGGCCGGACGGCGGAACGACCACCTGGCTGGGCCTCGCCGCCGGCTTCCACACGCTCGAACGCCCCGACGATCCGGCCGCCATCTGCTGCTCTCGGGATGGATGCACGACGGCCAACAGCGCCGCGGAGTGCCGGCAAGCACAAGGCTTCGCGATGGGCATCGAGGCGTCGTGTGACGCGGCCTGCGCCGGTTGGGCGTCGTGTTGCCCAGGCATGGATGACGCCGTCTGCCGCTTCTTATGCGGCAGTGATCCGCCGCCGCCCGCCGTCCTGACGTGTCTCGCTTCGGCCGACTGCGGCGGGCTCGCAACGTGTTCGCAGAGCGGAACGTTGCTCCCAGGCTCGCCGAACGGGGTGGGCGTCGCGCCGCTCTGCCCCTAACTAGCGCGCCGTCCCGAACACGATGTCCGGCAGCGGCGTGAGCGACGCGAGGTTCGCGTCGAGCTCGCCGCGGTGGTGAATGTGGTGCTTCACCATCAGGTGGTCGAGTGGCCTGAGCAGCCAGAGGCCCGTCGTGAGGCCGGAATGGACGACGATGTTCAGCGTCGAATGGAACGCGAAGACGAATAGAAACGAGAGGTTCGATACCGGTCCCACGATGAGGGTGCACGTCATGAGCAACGCGATCCCGGCGAAGAGCTCGACCGGGTGGAGATAGAAGCTCTCCATCGCGGTCGGGTTGTGGACGCGGTGATGGACGCCGTGGACGTACTGCATGAGCGACTTCAGGTGCATGAGCCGATGGAGGCCGTAGTAGGCGAAGTCGTAGACGAGGAGGATGAGGAAGACGTCGACGACCGTTCGGACGACGCCGTCGCTGCGCCCATGGAGCATGGACTTGGCCATGAGCGAGAGGAGCCCGAACACGATGATGAGTGACAGCACGCTGTTCATCGCGATGTTCAAGAGCCGCTTCAGCGCCGACACGTTCATCGAGGTCTTCGGGCTGATGCGATACGCGGTTGCCCGGGGCGAGTAATAGGCCCAGGTCAGAAAGAAGAGCAGCGCCCCGTCGAAGGCGAGAATGGCGGCGAGCGGGACGACGAGTTCAATGTCTAGGTTCACAGGTGGCTCCTCGCGGCGGACCGTGCCCACGCGAGTCCAGGACGTCAAGCCGATGGATCGTGCTCCACTCGATTCCGATTCCCAAAATACGCTGGGCGCGTAAAACACGCCCTGCGGCCCGCCGGGACGCGCGGGGGCACTCCTGCGCGCGGCGCAAGTCCGCTCGGCGCCCGGAGGCCCATCATGCTCGCGACCCAGAACGTCACCATGCGCTACGGCGGCCGTACCCTCTTCGAGGGGGTCACGGTGACCTTCAACCCCGGCAATCGTTACGGTCTCACGGGCCCGAACGGCGCCGGGAAATCGACCTTCGTGAAGATCCTGTCGGGCGAGCTCGACCCGCAGACCGGCCATGTGCAGCGGCCGAAGCGGCTCGGCATGTTGCGTCAGGACCAATTCGCGTTCGACCTCTTCCGAGTCGTCGACACCGTCATCATGGGAAACAAGCGGCTCTGGGAGGCCCTCCAAGAACGGGACGCGCTGTACCTGAAGGGCGACCTCGACGACGACGACGGCATGCGCCTCGGCGAGCTCGAAGGCCTCGTCGCGGAAGAGGACGGCTACACCGCCGAAGCGGACGCAGCAGTCCTCCTGAGCGGCCTCGACATCCCGGAGGACCTCTTCGAACGCCCGATGCACGAGCTTCAGGGCGGTCAGAAAGTCCGTGTGCTGCTCGCGCAGGCGCTCTTCGGCCGCCCGCCCGCGTTGCTCCTCGACGAGCCGACGAACCACCTCGACCTCGAATCAATCCACTGGCTGGCGGACTTCCTCAGCCACTACGAAGGGACCGTCATCGTCATCTCGCACGACCGGCACTTCCTGAACCAGGTCTGCACTCACATCGCGGACATCGACTACCAGACCATCATCCAATACACCGGCGGCTACGACGCCATGGTGGTCCAGAAGACGCAGGTACGCTCGCGCGTGGAGGCGGACAACGCTCAACGCGAGAAGAAGATCGAGCAGCTCAAGGACTTCATCGCACGGTTCGCCGCCGGGACGCGGTCGACGCAGGTGGCTTCGCGCAAGAAAGAGGTCGAACGCCTCGCCCCGACTGAGCTCGCCCGAAGCAACATCCAGCGCCCGTATCTGCGCTTCGAAGTGAAGCGGCCGTCGGGCAAGGTGGTGCTCGAGGCCGAGAACGTCTCGCGCGCGTACGACGACAAGGTAGTCATCAAGAGCTTCACAGCCAACATCCTGCGCGGCGAGAAGATCGCCGTCGTCGGCCGCAACGGTTCCGGTAAGACGACCCTCGTCGACACCCTGGTGAACAGTCTGAACGGCGGCGGCAAGCTCCGCTGGGGCCACGAGACGCACATCGGCTACTTCGCGCAGGACTACCGGCCCTCGATCCCCAAGGGCATCACCGCCTTCGACTGGCTTCGCCTTATCGACGGACAGGCCGGCGTCGAAGCGGTGCGTGGCCTCCTCGGGCAGATGCTGTTCAAGGGCGACGAGGCGTTCAAGCCGACCGAGGCCCTCTCCGGTGGGGAGTCGGCGCGGCTGATGTTCTGCAAGCTCATGCTCGAGAAGCCCAACATCCTCGTCCTCGACGAGCCGACCAACCACCTCGACCTCGAAGCCGTGATCGCGCTCGGGCAGGCGCTCGAGAAGTACGAAGGCACCCTCCTCCTGGTGACGCACGACGAAGACCTGCTCTCGACGGTCGCGACTCGCGTCTGGTCCGTGGGCGACAAACCCGGCCAGGTCCTCGACTACACCGGCAGCTACGACGACTTCGTGAATTCGCGGGCCTAAGGGCTCGGTCGAGAATAAGTGGTTCGATTTGCCTCGCGCCGCATCCCCGCTCGGCCCCTTCCAAGTCCTCGAAATACGGGAAGTATGTCTTCGGACTTGGCCCGAACCGGGCGGGGCGCGGCGCGGTCAAATCTCCCACTTATTTTCGACCGAGCCCTAAACCGGCAACGAGGGCCGAAATGGCGCACTTCTCGAACAAGACCGTCGTCATCGTTGGCGCATCCGCCGGTATCGGCGCCGAGGTGGCGCGACGGTTCGCAGCGCAAGGCGCACGGCTCGTCCTGGCCGCGCGTGGGGCCGACAAGCTCGCCGCCTTCGCTGAGTCGCTGCGCACGACCGGGACTCAAGTTCTCGCTATCTCAATGGATTTGGGCTCGGACGCGGACTGCCGCCGTCTCATCGATGAGACCGTCGCGACCTTCGGGGGCTTCGACATTCTCATCTGCAACGCGGCCCTTCATCACCGCGGCTCGGTCGAGTCGAACGACGCCGACGACCTCGCGATGATGGTCCACGTGAACCTTCGCGCGCCGATCCTCCTCACCCGCCTCGCGCTCCCTCACCTGCGCTCGAGGGGCGGGGGCACGGTGGTGCAGGTCGCGTCGCTCGCCGGCTGCGTCCCAACGCCGGGGTCGGCGACCTACTCGGCCACTAAGTTCGGTCTGCGGGCCTTTGCGAGAGCGCTTGACGACGAGCTGCGTGGGTCCGGGATCCGGATCAAGGTCGTCTCGCCAGGCCCGGTCGACACCGGATTCATCTTGGACGATCTCGATCGCGTGACCGACCTCACGCTCTCCCAGCCGATGTCCACCGCCTCCGAGGTCGCCGCCGCGATCGTGGACCTCTCCAGCAACGACCGCTTCGAGCGGAAGATGCCCTGGCAGTCCGGCCTGCTGACGACGCTGGGGTATATCGCCCCGTTCGTTGGGAGAGTGGTGCGCCCCCTCCTTGAGCGTAAAGGGCGAGCCGCCCGAGAGCGCCTCCGAGAGCGCCTAGCCAAACCCTTGCGGTGATTTTGAGTAGGTTCTGAACTGGTTTACGGGTGCCTCACATCGCCCCCCATCGAGGGACCATGCCACGAAGTCGAAGGACCTCGGTCGAGGCACGGTGTGGGGCTAGTGAACGGATACTGAACCGGTCCCCCATTTCGATGCCGACCTATCGAATTTTCACCTAAAGCGTGGTGGGTTCGGAGCCGTTCATCCCCCCTGCAAGGACGAGATTCGAGGCCGACTCGGCTCGATTCCCGCAGCGAGCCGCCATGCGGCACGCCTGCGCTTCTGCGTAACGGGGCATCGTGTGGGCTGGTGCGCCCTGGGGGACGTGATGAACGAAGAAGAAGAACTGCTGCGCGAATTCCTGATCGAGAGCTACGAGGGGCTCGACAGCATCGATCGCGACCTCGTCGCGTTCGAAGCTGATACATCGCCCGAGCGAATCCAGTCGATCTTCCGCACGATGCACACGATCAAGGGCACTTCGAGCTTCTTGCAACTGCCACGGATCGAGTCGGTGGCGCACGCCGCCGAGAGCCTGCTGACCAAACTTCGGGCGGGCGAGCTGAGCGTCAGCCGCGAGCTGACGTCGACCTTGCTCGATGTGGCCGACACGCTACGCCGCTTCCTGCGGTCGGTGGAGGCGTCGGGCAAGGAGCTCGCCGAGGACACCTCGAACCTGGTCGAGAACATCACTCGCTTGTCCAAGGGTGAGACGCGGCAAGCCTCCAAGCCGGCAGCTCCGAAATCCGCGGAAGTGCGCGCCAACGTCGCAATCCTGAATCCGCAGCCCGTCCCCAATCGCCTGGGCGGGATCCTGGTCGAGCAGGGCAAGATCAACGCTGCCGACGTCGCGCAAGCCCTCACCGAACAGGTCGGGACGGGCCGCCAATTTGGCGAAGTTCTGGTCGACGAAGGCAAGGTGTCACCCGCCGCCGTCGACGAGGCGCTCGCAGTTCAGTCGGTCCGTGCGCAGGCCATCGACTCGTCGGTGCGCCTCGACGTCGGTCAGCTCGACAATCTCATGACGCTGGTTGGTGAGCTGGTTCTCGCTCGCAACCAAATCCTCCAGTACCTATCCTCGTCCAAGGACTCGGTGCTTCTGAGCACGGCTCAACGCCTCAACATCATCACGACCGAGCTCCAGACTGGCGTGATGAAGACGCGAATGCAGCCCATCGCGAGCATCTTCAGCAAGTTCCCCCGCGTCGTTCGCGACCTCGGCATTCAGCTCGGGAAGGACGTTCAGCTCGAGTTGGTCGGACGCGAGACCGAGCTCGACCGCACTCTCATCGAGGCCATCAAGGACCCGCTGACGCACCTCGTCCGGAACTCCGTCGACCACGGCATTGAGATGCCTGAGGTCCGTGTCGCGGCCGGAAAGCCGGCGAACGGCAGAATCGAGCTCCGCAGCTACCACGAGGGCGGACAGGTCAACATCGAGATCGCCGATGACGGCGCAGGGATCGACGTCGAACGAGTTCGGCGCAAGGCCGTCGAGCGCGGCTTCCTCACGGCCGACAAGGCCGCCCGTCTGTCGCCGCGCGAGGTTACTGAGCTCATCTTCGCGCCGGGCTTCTCGACCGCCGAGAAGGTGACGAACGTCTCGGGGCGCGGCGTCGGCATGGACGTCGTCAAGACGAACATCGAGAAGATCGGGGGGGCCATCGACATCCGATCGACGCTCGGCAAGGGCACGACCATTCAGATCAAGATCCCCCTCACTCTCGCCATCATTCCAGCGCTGGTGGTGACGTGTGGTGGTGATCGTTACGCGATTCCTCAAGTGAACCTGCTCGAGCTGGTTCGACTCGAGAACGACCCACAGAAGTCGGGAGTCGAGACGATTCAGGGCACGCCCGTACTTCGGCTGAGGGGGAACCTGCTCCCGCTGGTCCGTCTCTCCGACGCACTCGGGGTCGAAGCGAAGCCGAGTGATCGGGAAGCGACGTTCGTCGTCGTGGTGAAGGCCGATAAGCGGCAGTTCGGGCTCATTGTCGACGGCGTCAATGACACGGAAGAGATTGTGGTCAAGCCGCTCGGCCGAGAGCTCAAGACCGTCGCGTCCTTTGCCGGCGCGACCATCATGGGTGATGGGCGCGTCGCGCTCATCCTCGATGTCTTCGGCCTGGCCCGCCTCGCCAACATCGTCATCTCGGGCCGCGGGGGCGGGAGTCTCGACGAGCGCCAGGGCGAGGCCCGTGTACAAACCGAGCCGCTGCTCCTCTTCCGCGTCTCGGGTGGAGGCCGTATCGCGATGCCGCTCGCTCGGGTCGCTCGCCTCGAAGAGATCCCAGTCTCGTCAGTCGAACGCGCAGGCAAGCACCGCGTCGTGCAGTACCGCGGCGACATCATGGCCCTCGTCGATCTGTCCAACCGCCTCCAAGAGAACGGCGCGCGTGCGGACGACCGAGGCATGCTGCAGGTGGTGGTGACGTCCGGCAACGGGGTGAACTTCGGGCTCGTCGTCGACGAAATCGTGGACATCGTGGACGAAGTCCTTGAGATCAAGCGTAAGTCGACCGAACCAGCCCTCCTCGGTGCGGCTGTCATCCAGGGCCGCGTGACGGATGTTCTCAACGTGGACGGCGTGCTCGGCATCGCCGCCGCAGGTGGGGTGCGGCTGAGTCTCGCGGCTTGACGCGCCCCCCCCGGGGCGACCACAGCACGTTATCCAAATCGAGCGGTCATTCAGGCGAAGCGCGCCAGAATGACCTCACACAGGAGGGGTCATGGCAACCCACCAACTCTGTACGTTCTTCCTGGACAATACCTTCTTTGGAATCGACGTTCGCGTCGTTCAAGAAGTGATTCGTTACCAGGAGATGACCCGCGTCCCGCGTTCGACTCCGGTCATCTCGGGGCTCATCAACCTGCGCGGGCAGATCGTCACCGCCGTGGAGATGCGAAAGCGCCTCGGCCTGCCGGACCGCCCTGCCGACCGGCTGCCCATGAACGTCGTGGTACGTTCCGAAGGCGGGCCATACAGCCTGCTGGTGGACGAGATCGACGACGTCGTGGAGGTCGATGAGCGCGGCTACGAACCCGTGCCCGACACACTCCCGCCTCGAATGCGGGAGCTCGTGAAGGGAGTCTACAAGCTCGACCGAAGTCGGCTCCTGCTCGAGCTCGATTCGGACCGAGACATCATCATCGGAATGCGGAGTGACGCGATCATCTAGATGCGAACTCCAGGAGAGGGATGGCCACAGCGGAGTGAGGGCTCCGACGTGACCGGGAAAACGACGTCGCGGCGATAGACGCGGCGTGAATGCGACGCTAATTCAATTCGGCGGCACCGCCGTCAGCAGCAGAGTGGGGGTCTACCATGCAGGGACATGTACAGTTCGAGAACGAGTCGGCATCCAAAGCAGCTCCGTCGAAGGGCAAGGGCAAGGCAGCTCCGGTCAACGCGGCGCAGCCCGCGCGGAGTGCAGAGGACGAGAGGGTCCTCCGCGAAGGGATGACCATGCGCCAGATGGTCGACAACATGCCGATCAACGTGATGATGGCCGACACGAACTTCATCATCACGTACATGAACCCGGCCAGCCTCCGGACGCTCAAGGGGCTCGAGAAGACCCTGCCCGTGCGTGCGGACGAGATCGTCGGTCAGTCGATCGACATCTTCCACAAACGCCCGGAACACCAGCGCCGCATGCTTAGCGACGCTCGCAACCTGCCGCACAAGGCCAACATCCGCCTCGGTGAGGACACTCTTGAGCTGTGGGTAAATCCGATCTTCGACTCGAATCGAGTCTACGTGGGCCCGATGGTGACGTGGCAGGTCATCACCGAGCAGCTTGCGAATGAGCGCCGGGTCGCGGAGGCGGCCGAGCGCGAACGCGTGGCTCAGGAAGAGCTGCGTTCGAAAGTGCAGTCGATCCTCGAGGTGGTCACGGCCGCCGCGAAGGGTGACCTGCGCCGCGAAGTCACGGTCAAGGGCGCCGACTCCATCGGGCAGATGGGTGAGGGTCTCGCGACCTTCCTTACGGATCTTCGGAACAGCGTCACGAGCATCGCTCACAACGCCCAGGCGCTCGGCGCGTCTTCGGAGGAGCTGACGGCGACGAGCAAGGTGATGGGCCAGAACGCGGACCGCACCTGCCAGCAGGCCAACGTCGTGTCGGCGGCGTCCGAGCAGGTCTCGCGCAACGTTCAGACCGTGGCGACGGCGTCGGAAGAGATGACGGCGTCGATCCGCGAGATCGCCAAGAACGCCAGTGAGGCGGCCCGCGTCGCGGCGTCGGCGGTCCGAGTGGCGGCGACGGCGGACACGACAATCCAGAAGCTGGGTGAGTCGAGCGCGGAGATCGGCAAGGTCGTGAAGGTCATCACGTCCATCGCACAGCAGACGAACCTCCTCGCCCTCAACGCGACCATCGAGGCGGCGCGTGCCGGAGAGGCCGGCAAGGGCTTCGCGGTCGTGGCGAACGAGGTGAAGGAGCTGGCCAAGGAGACCGCAAAGGCGACCGAGGACATCTCCAAGAAGATTGAAGCCATCCAGGCTGACACGAGCGGCGCGGTCACCGCCATCCAGCAGATCGGCGGTATCATCAATCAGATCAGCGACATCCAGACCATGATCGCGGGCGCCGTCGAGGAGCAGACCGCGACGACCAACGAGATCAGCCG
>JADMJS010000332.1:10341-18388 GCA_018780435.1 Myxococcales bacterium | reverse complement strand
TCGCCCTTCTACGGACCGAACGAAGGCCCCACGCCCGATCCCTACGGCGATCCCGTCTACAACGGCATCATGGACGACTGCCTCGGCCACACCGCCCAGGCGGGCGACTACCACTTCCACGCCTTCCTCGACGAGTGCCTTGGCGGCGCGGGCGACCTCGACACGCCCTCCCCCATCCTCGGCTATGCGCTCGACGGCTTCCCCATCTACGGCCCCTACGGCTGCGTCGACGCCGCTTGTACGCAGGTCGTCGAGTTTCAGAGTAGCTGGGAGCAGACGGGCGACCCGACGACCTACGCCTGGGACAACCACGCCTATGTCGCCAAGGCCGGGACGCAGTACCTCGACCAGTGCAACGGCCGCACGGGCCCCGACGGCAAGTACCGCTACCACGCCACTGCAGGCTTCCCGTACCTCCTCGGCTGTTACCGCGGCACGCCGAGCACGACGACCGGTGGCGGCGGCGAGACCTCGTGCACGACGGCCGCGGACTGCACCGGCAAGTGCGCCGCGGGCGCCCTTGGTTGCACGTGCTTCACGAAGATGGATGGCGCTAAGGTCTGCCGCCCGACGTGCACCACCGCGGCGGACTGCCCAGCCGAGACCCCAACCAACGTCTGCCATCCGCAGCAGAAGGTCTGCGTCCCGCCGCCGAAGTGATCGTCGCGCGCCCCGCGGGGCCGCGGACGACCACCCGAGAGCGGACCCCGCTGACTCGAAGGTACCACTGCGTCCAGACTCGCTTCCCCGAGGGGCGTGAGACCGGTTTGGGCAGGGCCCCTCACCGTTGTGGTTCAGAAGTTGCCCCCAGAATGGTTACACAAGTTGTTCTAGTCGAAAAGAAACACATCCCCCCGAAGGCTGGACTCGAAGGTGATCGC
Organism: Myxococcales bacterium; assembly: GCA_018780435.1. GTDB lineage: Bacteria > Myxococcota_A > UBA9042 > SXOO01. The sequence continues at coordinate 17,507 of JADMJS010000332.1, read as the reverse complement.
GTCAACTTCGACTGGCTCCTGGACACCGCTATCACTCCGACCTGCCCGGTTGCTAGGGCCACCACACATGCTGGCCGGGGGGAAATGGTGGGCAAAAGTAGGTCAAACCCAGTAGGGCCGCTCCTGACACGGTCGCACCTGTACTCGAAACCGAGTAGTCATCAACCAGGGATCCCATTCGGTCCTGAGCCGGCCCGTATCGAAGATCTGATAGCCCGCGACAGGCGGCAACTCTCATGTCTGGCTCGTCACTGGCGAGTAGCGTCAAGAGCGCCTCTCCGGCCCACCTTACACTTGGCCCACGCTCGACATCCAGCAGTGCCATTCCGATGCTTTCAGCGCATAGCTCCCTTGCTCGCAAAGGAAAGCATTCATCTGACATAATGCAGATCATTATCGGTACAAAACCTGAGTCCATAATTCCGGACATTGCGTACGCCGCTGCGCAAAGAGACGTGTGATTGCGAGTCGTTTCAATGAATTCCAGCAGTAGGCCCAAGGCTGTTCGAGGGGGCATTCTCCAAAGAAGACGAGCGCAATGGTATTGATCACATCGTTCACGCCCAATTTCATTTACGATGCACCTAGTAGCAATAATCGACCCGGTATCAGCCAAAAGCTCGAGAAGTTGCATGCATGACGGACCATCGAGGCTCACGTTATCTAACTTTTTTGCTATTACTTTAATTGTAACCGCTTCTGATCCGACAATTTCATCAACGACTTTGCTGCTGATGCCTGCTTCTCGCCACTGACGAGTTCGAAACTTGATAGCTTCCATCAGTGTTTTCATTGATACTACTTGAGCGAACAAGCCCTGGTCGCGTGAATTGCTCCATGACAGTGGCCTTTGGAGCAGCCCCCTGTCCTTGCACCGATTTCTTCTCCGCATTTCTGCTGCGCGTCCTTAAGCGATTCGTTGTAATTTTTATTACCTGTGAACTCGCTGCACTGCATGAATCCAAATTTATTGCATTCATCATGACTTTTGGTCGAGCTCCCACGGACCTCGCACTTCAGCAGACACTTGTACACAAGAGATATATTACTTGAAGCTGTAGTCTCGCTGTCGCACTGTTGATCCGGCGATGGCGGAGCAGGGGCCGGCGGCACCAGAAGCCCTGTCTGATCTGTGATACGAATTGGATTCGAATTGGCGTAGATGGTTGTGTTAAGCCCCCCCGACTGCCCAATCGGATCCGGACTGAGATACCGCCCCGTAGCCGGCTCATAATACCGCTGCCGATTGTAGTGAAGCCCAGTCTCCGCATCGTAGTACTGCCCAGGAAAGCGCCAGGGCTGCGACACGTAACTGACGATCTCGTCGGCAGCGCCAAAGGGCTCGTACACCGCCGCCCACACGACAGTCCCCGTGAGGTCCGTCAGGAGGATGGGCGTCCCAAGATGGTCGGTGTGGTAGTAGTAGGCGCCATCCGCATCCTGCCGCCAAACGGGGGTGTGGCCGTCCTCTGCGAAGCCTGTGATCGCGATGGGGACGCCAGTGGCGTCGGTCTCGTAGACCGTGAACGCGTCTCGCCAGAAGAGCGTGGTCGTCGTGGTGCCGGACACCGTCACGTCCTTGCGAATGCGGTCACCCCAGGTGTCGTAGCCGTAGGTGGCCGTCGTGCCATCGGGCAAGGTCACGGTGCGCAGGCGCCCCCATACGTCCCAGGCATAGCTCGTGACCTGATTGCCGGGCGCCGTGCGTGTGAGCGGCCGGCCCATCGAATCGTAGGTGTAAGTGGTAGTGCCACCTGCGTCCGTGCTGGAGAGCAGGCGGTCGCCGTCGCGGTTGCCGACGTTGAAAGCGTAGGTGGTGGTCGCGCCGTCGACAGTCTGGCTCAGGCGGTTGTCTTTCGAGTCGTAGGTATAGGCAAAGGACATCGTGCCCATCCCGCTCGTGAGCGTCGCGCCGGTGAGACGGCCGAGGTCGTCGTAGACGTAGGCCCACGTTCCAATGAGGCTATCGACGATCTCGGTCACGCGACCATCGGGCGCGTGGTCGTAGCTCCGCGTGTGGAGCGTGATCCCGTCGTGCCGGAGCTCCTGCCCGAGGAGTCGCCCACTGCCGTAGGTGTTCTCGCGGGCGCGACCGAGCGGCGGTAGGTCGGCGATCCCGGTCGGGGTGAGACCGAGCTGAAACCAGGCGTCCGCGTCGGCCATCGTGGGCGGGTTCCAGACCAGCCAATCTCGCCCGGCACCGTCGGGGAGGTGCACCGCGATCGCGTCCTCATTGCCGAGCATCCACCCCATCAGGATGCCGCTGGCTTCACGGAAGACTTGCAGGTTAATGGCACCTGCGACGGCGACGATCTGGCCCGCGATGTCGCGATCGTAGGTGTGCGTCAGCGGCGGCGTCGTCTGCGCGCGAGACAATACGAGACCGTCGCCGTCGCGCGTCACCGTCGTGGTGCCGGCCGCGCTAACCGAGGTGAGCCGCCGACCGACCGCGTCGTAGGTAAAGGTCATGCTCTCGGAAGGCGCCCCGCCGCCGGAGCCGGCGATGGTGACGAGGTCGCCCGTTGCCGCGTAGGTGCGCCAATCGTGGCGCCCCGACGAGTCGAAGCGGTGAACGATGCGGCCCTGGCCATCACGCTCGAGGTGCGTCGCTCCGAGGTCGGGGTCCAGGATCTGCTTCAGGTCGCCGAACCCGTCCTGGGTGTAATACGTCTTGGACCAGTGAGGCGAGTCCACCGTGAGGGTCATCAGCTCATCATCGAGGCCGTACTCCCACGTCGTGCCTGTCGAAAGCGGCGCCGCCGTTCGGACGCGCCGTCCGAGGCCGTCGTAGAGGTGCGTGCGAGTCACGTTGCCATTGGGCCCGGTCTCGGTCTCACTCGTCAAGAGGCCGCGGGCGTTCCAGGCGAGCTGCTTCGAATAGCCACCGGGGGCTGATTGCGTCAGCGGACGCCCGTGTACGGGGTCGAAGGTGACCGCCGAGTCCAGCTCCATCGGGCGGTCGACCGTCGCGACACGGCCGAGCGCGTTGTACGTGGTGGTCGTGGTCCTTCCATCGGGGTCAACGCTCTCCGTCGCGAGGCCGAGGGCATGCGCCGCCTCACACGTCGGGCAGTCGTTGATGGTCTGCCAGGCTGTCGCCGACTCGGCCCCGGACGGCGCACGCAACACCGTCATCCGCCCCAGGACGTCATACTCGTACTCTGTATTGCGGAGTTCAGGGCTCTCCACCCGCACGACCTCACCACGAGTGTTTCTGAAGTAACGAGTCACCGCGGCCGCAGAATCTTCGACCTCCACCCGGTTACGCGCGGTGTCGTACGCGTAGGCCCGCGTGCGCCCTCCCGGCTCGGTCACGCTCGCGAGCCGCCCGTTGCCGTTCCAGGTTCGGCTGGTCACTGCGCCGCTCGGATCCGTCACGGCCAGGATGCGGTCGAGGGCATCGTAAGTGCGCGTCTCCATTCGCTGTCCGGCCGAACTGATGGTCTCGATGGTGGACGGTCGACGTCGGCCAATGGCGTAGGTGTAGCGTGTCTCCCGCCACTGCCATACCCCGAGTTCAATGCGCTCACGCGTCACTCGGCGGTCATCGTCATACTCCACCTCCCACGCGCGCCCCTCGGGACCCGTCGCTTCAGTGACTTCGCCCCACGCGTCGCGGGTGAAGGTCCACTCACCGCCGCCCGGGAGCGTCGCCGACCGGCGCTTCCCATAAGGCGTGAGGTTCAGAGCCACCGTACCCCCGCCGCGATCCACCTCGGCCTCCGGCTCGACGAAGGGCGCGGCCGGGTTCGACTCGGTCCCTTGGCCTGACGGGACATGTCGAAGGAGGTTCTGCGAGGTCTTGGGACGGTACTGCCGCGACGACCCGTCCCCGAGCTGTACCTCTGAGACCGCGCCGTAGAGGCCATAGGCGTAGTTCCAGGCGACGCCGCGTGGGTCCGTCTTCGTGATGAGCCGGTGATCGGTGTCGTAGGTGAACTCGATGGTGCTCGCGTCCGGGAGCGTCACCTCGGTCAAATTGCCGGCAGCATCGATGGTGAACCCGGTCGAGCGACCGGATGGGTCGGTGATGCTCGCCAGAGTGCCGTTTTGGGCCGAGTAGCCGAGCGTCCAGGTTTGGCCTGCTTCGTCCGTGCGGGTCAGTAGGCGGTCTTGGGAATCGTAGGTGAAGGTCTCGATGCGGACCGGGTTCTTGGCGCGTGTGGTGAGCCTCCCGTCCGCGTCGAACTCCTGAAACGCCCCCGACGGAAAGTCACGCCGCCAGCCGTTCGGGAGCGCCGTGATGAGCGAGCGGTCGCCGTGTCCGAGCGGGGGGTCCTCGATCGCGAAACGTCGAACGAGCGAGCTCGCGGTAGCTACGATGACCTGACCGCGCGCATCGAGCGCCAGGTCCCGTGCGGCCACCGTGGCGGAGTGCATCGGGGGACCGTCCATTCCGTCCTGGTCGGCGCCGAGACCGCCAAAGCGCGAGATACGACCGGCCGTGTCGATGCGCAAGAGGTGGGACACAGGGGTGTTGCCGCCATCACCGGTCCAGGTGTCGGTCACGGAGATGATGAGCTCACCCGTTGGCGTCTTGGCCACGCCGCGCACGGTCCCAATCCCGGTGCCGGTGGCAGCGTTGCCGAGGCCGAGCAGGGGCAAGGTCTCGAGGTAGTCGGGCGTCCCGACGGCGACGTTTGGGCAGGCGGTGCCGCAGTCGAAGAGGTCGTCGCCATTACCCGCGACGACACTCCGGATTCCCGTCTGAAGGTTCAAGCTGAACACGTAAGGGCCGGCGCCATAGATGAGCTCGTTCTCGCGGCCGCACGAGAGGTCCACTACCGGGCCGACGGGCTGGCCGGGTGATGCAGGGTCGTCGGCGAGCGAGGGCCAGATCGTCTCGATCGCAGCGCCGCCCGGAGCGCCGCCGGCTGTCCACGTGAGCTGCCGCAGGCGGTCGCCTTCCGTAAACCAGAGGACGCCGTGCACACACGCCGCGATGCTTCCGACGCTGGCGAGCGGAACGGCGGTGGCGTCAGCGTCGTCGCCACCCACCGAACGCGTGCCGTTGCCAGCGAGAGTCGTGATGTAGCCGCCCTGATTGACGACGCGGACACGATTATTGCAGTCGTCCGCGATGAAGAGGTTGCCGGCGCCGTCGCTGGCGACGTCCTTGGGACGGAGGAGCAGCGCGTCCGTCGCGAGGCCGCCGTCGCCGATGGCGGTGGGCGGCGTCATCTGATGGCCCGCGAAGTCGCAGTCTTCCGGTGACGGGTGAGACGCGCCGCCCGCGACGGTGGTTACGATCCCCATCGCGTCCACGTTCCGCACATAGCCGGCGTCCTGAAACTGCTCGGCGGTGACGAAGCCACCGTCCTCGGTACGATCGATCCCCGCGATCGCGCCGAATGCGGCTGACGTCGCCATCCCTCCGTCTCCCGAGTGTCCCGTGGCCGGGTTCTGAACGTTGCCTGCAACGGTGTGAATCTGAGGCGACGAGCGAAGGAGCTTGGTGCGACCATTCTGGACGATGGCGACGTACTGACCATCGTCCGAACGGATGAGGCGAGGCAGCCCGGCGATGCTCCAGCCGGCGCCATAGGCGCTCTCGCGCAAGTTGACGACGGGCAGCTCGCCAAAGTGCGTCTTGGTGGTGATGGCCTGGGTCGTCCCCACCTCGATGGCCGACCCGGGCGCGGCCGGCCACGCGAAGTAGGGCGTCGTGAGCATGGAGGCCGGCCGCGCCAGGGCGAGCTGGTGGCTGTAAGGGTGGAAGCCCGTCGCGAGCCACGTGCCGGCACCGTCCTTCGCTTCGAGTCGCTCTGAGAACCAGAATCCGAGCCCATGGTCGAAGGCCTTCTCGACGAGCTGGCCCATGAACGAAATCGTCCAGCGCGCGAAGTCGAGGTCAGGTAGGAACGCGGTGCCGGCGGGGCCGTCGTAAATCCGATCGTAGAACCAGAACTTAGCGATGTTCACGGTTGGCAGCGCGGCGTGGCTGGCGTAGACGAGGTCGAGTCCGTCAGAGCGACCTGCGACGGTCATCTTGGGTAGATTGACATTGGCACGAAGGCCACCATCGGAGAGCGCGACCGACGAGGCCACCGGATCTCGTGTGGCCGTCTCGCTTCCGGCAAACGACGCTTCGTCCAAGAACGGCGGCTCAGCGCCGAACTCGCCGTCGACGCCATCGCCTTCGAGTGACGCGTTGTCGTCGGGGCAGGGCTGCGGGTCGTCGCCTTCACCTCCGTCATCGTCGCCCGCAGGATCGGGCCTTGGACCATCGTCGCCGTCATCTCCATCGTCGCCGCCGTCATCGTCTCCACCATCGTCATCGCCGTCATCATCATCATCGTCGTCGTCATCGTCGTCGTCATCATCGTCGTCGTCATCATCGCGGCCATTGTCGTCGTCTTCCGGGCAGCCCGAGCACGGAGGAGGCGGCCCGCTCAAATTGACGTCCTTGGGACTGAAGTGGCGAACCTCGCCCTCTACCCATTCGCCGTCGCGAGTCACGTGGGCCGTGGCGTGATGCTCCCAGCGGTACTCGGCTTCGTCGAAATGGCCGATGGGGACCGGGGTGCCCGGCGGGAGCTTCTTGTCGTTTCGTATCCGGAGCGTAATGGGCGTCTCGAAGGTGCTTCCAGTCGGGTCGAGCCAGACAAGGTAGGTGAAGATGGAGGTCGCCGGTAACTCCACCGGCAGGCGGTCGGCGTCATAGAAACGCGTCGCAGCGAACGGTAGTCGTGCGTTGACGGCGCCGGCCGGCACGATCATTTCTACGTCGCCGAGTTCGTTTCGCGCGGTGCCCCCTTCGGGGCCGATGACCGTGACTCGCGAGTCTCTCGGGAGCACGTAGAGAGGCCGAGCGGCTGCCGCGTGCGCGATGACGGGGACTCGCCGCGACGTCGGGATGAAGCCGTTGGCGCTGGCCTTCACCGTGACGGTGCCGAAGCGCACGACGGGGAGCTGGTAGCGGCCTGCTGCGTCGGTCGTGGCGCGGGCGCCCTCCTGATCGCCGGTCACGCCCACGCCCGCGAGCGGTGCTCCCGTTGTCGCGTGGAAAACGCGGCCAAATAGGATCGCGGCAGTGCCGGCGTCGTCCTCCTCAATTCTGCCGGGAACGGCTGTAGAGGGATCGGCCGCGGGGGCCTGTCCGATTGAAGCGGCGTTCGGTGTGCCAGCGGTCTCAGGTGCGGCTATGCGGGTCCGGGGGGGGGGGG
>JADMJS010000332.1:0-10331 GCA_018780435.1 Myxococcales bacterium | reverse complement strand
CCGCGCCATCGTCGCGAGTGACGTCCGAGACGGCCGTATCACCCATCGCGCCACCCCGTTCCGACGTGCAGCTCATTGCCGATGCTAGTGCGAAGGCGACGGTTATCAGGCAATTACAGTTCTTCATCGGAATGAGTTCGATTCGCATCGATCACCTGAATTCAGCCAAGGCTGAGACGACGTTTGGCTACAACTCGAATGAGTCTATTCCGACTAGTGAATCGAACGCAAGCCAGAAAGTGAATCTAAGGTCGAACATCTGAAGATTCGTCGGATGAACGCCAAGTCGTGCCATGACTTGGTGAGGAATTCGACTCAGTCAGTCGTGCTTGAGGGGCCCGGGTACGCATGGCGATCGGCGACCCCGCTGGCGGCGGTCAGTTCTTCAAGCCGACGAGGTCCGTCGCGCAGAGTGGAGAACCATCAGCGGTGTCCAGTGCGTCGGGGGTGGGCGGGACCGCCGCCTCGTCGGACTTGCTGGCGGCAGTGATGACGCTCAGGGCGAATCGGATGCCTGCGAAGTCGACCTCGACGAGTGCAAAGGCGCGCCCTGCAAGAATGGCGGCACCTGCAAGGACGGCGCGGGCACCTATACGTGCGACTGTGCGGCGGGATTTGGCGGCGATCAGTGCGAGAACGAGCTCGATGAGTGCGCCGTGGCCCCGTGCAAGAATGGCGGGACCTGCACCGATGGCCTCGCGTCCTTCACGTGCAGCTGCGCTCTCGGTTACGACGGCCCTACGTGCTCCGGCGAGCCCACCATGCGGAGGTCGACGTCCTTCGTCGTGCGTGCTCGGTCTAGGCGTAGTTCGAGGACGAGGCCGCCCTTCAGAGTGGCCGCATCGCCGAAGACCGCGACGATGCGGGGCCGCCATGGGCCCTATCAAGGAACGGCCACGCACTCCGGAGCGGGGTCGGGAAGGCAGACGTTCGGGACGGGGACCACGTCGAACGACGTGTAGCCCAAGCCGCATTTCTCGCCATAGGCGCAACCGGTGCCGCACGAGGCCGCGCAGACCGACGCGCTGCCCATTTGGAGTATGCAGATGGATTCGGCGCCGCAGATGGCCGGATCCGACGGTTCATCCACCGCTTCGTCGCAGTCGTCATCGACACCGTTGCAGGTCTCGGCGCGAGGCACGAGCTCGCCCTCGCACCTCGCGAAGCCGTCCAGGCAGGCCCAGATCCCGGAGACGCACGCGCCCACGGTCTCGCCGCACACACCACCAATGGCGACGCCATCCGTGACTGCCCCCTCGACGCCGTCCGGCGCCGGGCCGGTCTCGTCCACGAACCCGTCGCAGTCGTCGTCGAGCCCGTTGCACTGCTCGGACGTCGGTCCGACGGCGCCGATGCAGACCTCTGCGCCCTGGATGCAGCCCCGACGGCCCGTGCGGCAGACGCCCCCGGTGCGTTCGCCGGGGAAGACGCCCACGTCATAGCTCACGGCGCAGGCGACCCCCTCGGGCAGCTCCTCGTCGGCGACGCCGTCGCAGTCGTCGTCGAGCCCGTTGCAGATCTCGCCGGCCGGCCCGGTGCTGGCACATACGAGCTGCCCGGAGACGCACTCCCGCATGCCCGCCTCGCAAAGGCCCTCGCTCATTCCGCACGGGTCGCCTACACCCGAGGCAGCGTCATCGACCGTGCCATTGCAGTCGTTGTCGAGGCCGTCGCACATCTCGCCGGACGGCAGCGCGGCGCCGGTGCAGGTCCAACTGCCGTTCGCGCACGTGGCGATCCCCGCGTGGCAGCCGGGGCGAAGGCTTCCGCTGCCGCCGCAGGTGGCGCCGACGGGCGGGCACCACGCGAGGCCACCGGGCCCGGCGCAGCAGTCTCCGGGCAGCGTCCAGCAGCCGGACGACCCACCCAGCGGCGCGTCCGCCAAGGGCGCGTCATCGACCGCGCCGTCGCAGTCGTTGTCGATCCCGTCGCACACCTCGGCAGCCGGACGGACACCGCCTTGGCACACGACCGCGCCATTGACGCACTGGGTGGTCCCGGCCGCACACGGCGCCGCGGCGAGACCGCACGGCTCATTCAGGCCCGACGCGCCTTCGTCGACCTGGCCGTTACAGTCGTTGTCGATTCCGTCGCACCGCTCCGCCGACGGACCCACGAACCCTTTGCAGACGCCGCCGCAGTCGAGTGACCCCTGCTTACACTGACTCATGGCGCCGAAGACGAGGCCCCCGGGGGCTCCGACGGGCTCACACGGGGCGGGCGAGGTACCCTCGTCGACCGCGCCGTCGCAGTCGTTGTCCTCCCCGTCGCAGAACTCAGGGACCGGCGCATTGGCGCAGGGCAGCCAGCCAGCGCCGATCACACATCCCCCCGCCGGGACGGGCTGTTCGGGCTTACACGATGCGATCCCCGCGCAGTTGGAAGCGCCGACGCCGCATGGCACCGGCGCAACCCCGTCGTCGGCCCGACCGTCGCAGTCATTGTCGCAGCCGTCGCAGATCTCAGCCGTGGGGATGCACGTCGTGCACGCGCCCTCATCGATCTGACCGTCGCAGTCGTCGTCCTCACCGTTGCACACCTCGGTGGCGGGGCAATGGCTCGGGCTCCCACACGGCTTCGTGTTCTCGTCCACGCCCCGGGCGCAGTTATTGTCGACGCCGTCACATGTGTCGCTGGGATCACGGCACAGCCAGGTCGTTGACAGCGATGCGGCGTCCACGCTCGTACACGGAAGCTTCGTACGGTCGCCATCCGGATTCACCTGGGTCACCGAGGCCGCCCACGTCGCCATACAGGCCGCGCGCTGGGCCGGGGTCACCCACGCGCAGCAGGTCTGGCCCACGTTGCAGTAGTGGGTGAAACCCTCGTCGGTGCACCCATTGCAGTTGTTGTCCGCGTTGTCACAGAGCTCGGCGGCACTGGCGCGCGCGATCACCGTCGAGAGGGCGACCGCGAGCGCCGCCTCGTTGTCAGTGAAGAGGGAACCGACCGTCCCGCCAGCGGCCGCGATAGCGTCGGACTCAGTCTGCGAGCCGCCGATGAAATTGATGACGTGGGTCCGGATCTTGAATGTCTTGCCGTCGACGGTCACCCCGTTCGCGTACATCTGAGCCGCGATATTCGCGGCGGCTTGTGGGCTGTCGCAGGTCTCGGCGCCATCGGTGACGAGGATGATGTTGATGCTGCGACAGGCCGTTCCGCCGTTGACACCTGCGCCCGCGAGATCCTGAGCCGCGAGTGGACTCGCGTAGGTCACGGAGTTGTCCTGCGCGGTCCACCCGCTCGGCGAGAAATACCGGGCCATGTCCGCCAGGATCCCGTTCAATGGGGTGAGGCCGTCGGGAAACACCTCGCGGTTGTTCGCGCAGCTATTGTCGACCCACTCGAGCAGACTGGCGGTGTTGTCGGGGGGAGGTGTCGCATTCCAGAAAGAGTCCTGGAGCATCGGCACCCGAATGAACCCACCTCGGCGGGCCGTATCGATACCGGACCCGCAGCCCGGGGACGTGGCATTATCCGGATAGTCGGAGTAGGTGCACGTCGTACACTCGGGGTTACAGCCGGTCATGTTCCGCGCGAACGTGGCCATCCCGAAGTTCACCTGGCCCGAAAACGACTGGATCGTGTTCTTGAGCGCGCAACGCAGGTGGTCCAAGCGCCGGGTGCCGTAGCCGCAGGAGCTGGGTATCGGAGTCACCCCGACATTCGCGGTCATCGACCCCGACGTGTCTACTGCGAGCATGAAGTAGGGGCGCGATGGCAGGGGCCACGTGGTCGGGTTCGGGGAGAGGCACGCCGCCGGCTCGGCCGCGAGCGAGGGCGACGCGAGCGAGACGAAGGCCGCAATGAGGCCAAGGGCGAGCGAGTTCTGCATGGCGAGCCTCACAGGGTCGGGTTCGACGAGAAGCAGCAGCGGAAGCCGGCGTCGTAATGCGCGTAGTCCGCCGCCACGGCGGCAAAGGTGGACTGACAGGTCGCGCCCTGCGTACTCCGTGTGATGAACGATCCGCCCATGGTTCGCCAGACGTCTCCGTCCTTGACGATCTCCCAGACATTGCCGGTGAGGTCGTAGATCTTGTTGTTCGACGCGATGTTACCCTGGAGCCCTGACCAATCGGCCCAGCAGTTCAGGAGCTCGCTCGACGCGGTGACCAGGAGGCGGTCCTGGTCGCCGTCAATCGACGTCGACCCATCGAAGGTGGAGCCGAGGTTGCAGTACTTGGTGGGCGTGTTGGCCAACGTGCAGGCGAGGCCGCGAGGGTTGTAGGCCCAGTTGCAGGTGCTCGTCGCCCCGCACGCTAACTGGAAGTCCGCACGCGTGCATGCGCGCCCGCCCAAGGCGGCGCAGACCTGGGACACCTCGTTTGGGGTCACGTTACTCCACGGCAACCGCGTCGGCTTTGAGCACGCGCGCGTGCGGTCGCGCGCGATTCCGGCCGGCGCGCTGGTCCAATAGCCGTTGCCACTTCCCGCCGTCTGGGCGGTAGCGGTAGGGCGGCTGGCCTCGTACGTGAACATCCACAACCCGGTCGCGATCCGAGTGACCGCGGGCTTCACGAAGGTGCTGGCCGCGGGGCCACTTGCCGTGTAGGCCTCGTCGGTGAGGCCGTCGCAGTCGTTGTCGATGGTGTCACACTCCTCGACGCAACCTCCCGGCAGCCCGGCGCAGTCCGCTTTGGCCGCGCTACACTTCAGCGCGCTCGGACCATTACAGATGCGGAGGCCCGTCGTGCGGCACGGCCCATGACCGGTCGCGAGCCCTTCGTCGCTGGCGCAAGGGTGGCCGTAGCTCGGGACGTTCTCGTTCAGCGCGCCGTCGCAGTCGTTGTCGAGCAAGTCGCAGATCTCGTCGTCGGCGCTGCATCCACCGGCACACACGCCGGTCGGGTACTGGCACGACCAGGCGCCATTGACGCAGCTGACCTGGACCTCGGAGGTGCACTCGGGCGCCGTAGCCGCGACCGAGTGTTGGCAAACGAACGACGGGGACGGCGCGAGGAGCTCCTCGTCGACCACCCCATTGCAGTTGTCGTCGACGCCGTTGCACGACTCCTTCGGGCCTTGGGACACGCACGCGTACTCGCACGCCTGATCGCCGTCGAGGTCGACATAGCCGGTCTCACAGCCTCCGAACAGGCACTGTCCGCCCTGGCAGGACCAGATGGCGTGCACCGCGCCGGCCGCGCAGTCGTGCCCGCAATCGCCGCAGTGGGCAGGGTCGGTGAGGCGGTCGGGCTGTCCAGTCAGCGCGCCATCGCAGTTGGTGTCATCGCCGCACGCGTCGACGACGGCCGTGGCATGAATCGCGCCGATACATTGGGCGGTCCCGGCCACGCACGACCGGGTCCCGGCCCGGCAGGGGCTCGATGCCCCTTCCGGCGGCAGCTTCGGCACGTCGCACGGCGCGCCCATGCCGAGTGGGGGCTGGTCACCGGCGAGGTCGACCACACCATCGCAGTCGTCGTCGAGGCCGTTGCAGAGCTCCGGGGCTGGATCGTGCGCGCCCTGACAGACCACGTCGCCGTTCACGCATGCCAGCCAGCCGAGCGAGCACGGCGCCAAGGCAGAGGTCCCGCAGGCGATGCCAGCGTCGGTCGCGCCGTCGTCGGTGACCCCGTCACAATCGTCGTCGAGGCCGTTGCACGTCTCGACGAGCGTTCCGGGCGTCACGAGGTCCGTGCCAGCGCACACGACATGCCCAAACGCGCAGACCGTGACGCCGGTGCCGGCGCCGCAGCGCCCGAGTCCCGACGCCGGACACGCCTGCCCAAGCGCGAGATCGACGCCGTCGTCCACCAGGCCGTTACAGTCATTGTCGATCCCGTCGCACAGATCCTCGCCCGTAGGGAAGCAGGCGTACTCGCAGCCGTTCCCGGCAGCGCCGTCTAGGTCGTACCAGCAGTCGCCGGGCCCAGTGCACGTGCAGCCGCTGACGGTGCAGATCGCGTTCTTCGGGCCGCATGCGGCCAACGCGTCCAGGGCCTCGCAGCCGGGGATCCCATTTTTGGCCTCGCAGGCGACACCACAGCCGCCGCAACTGGCCGGGTCGCAGGGCGAGACGTCCTCATCAGTCGCGCCATCGCAGTCGTCATCGCGGCCGTCGCAGACGATCTCAGGCTGATCGGTCGCGGTGCACGACGTCTCACAATCGGCGCCCCCGTCCAGGTTGACCCAACCGGGCGCGCACGCGGCGCAGCCGCACGTTCCGGGCTCTCCCGCGGTGTCGACGGCGCAGGTGACCTCCACGCAATGCGTGGCGCACCGGGTGCAGTCGTTCCCGCAGACGCCGCACGCCGCCGGTCCGTCCAGCGCGAGTCCGCCCCCTTGGTCTGTGAGGCCGTCGCAGTCGTCATCGACACCGTTGCAGCTCTCGATGCCGGTGGGCACGCAGGCCGAGGTGTCTTCGTCGAGCGTGTCCGGGGCCACAGGGACGTCCGGGATTTCGGGGACGTCCGGAGTTTCGGGGACGTCCGGGGTTTCGGGGACGTCCGGAGTTTCGGGGACGTCCGGAGTTTCGGGGACGTCCGGGGTTTCGGGGACGTCCGGAGTTTCGGGGACATCCGGAGCCACAGGGACGTCCGGGACGACAGGGACGTCCGGGGTCTCGACGTCCTCGCTGACCGGCGGAACATCCTCGGCGATCAGAGGGACGTCCTCAGCGATGTCGATGGCGTCCTGGCCTACGTCCGATGTGTCGGTGCGGGCATCTTCGGCCGGTGACACATCGATATCGGGTCCGGGAGTCGTGTCGGTGCCACCGCCGCCCGAGTCATCATCGCCGACATCGAGAGCGACGTCAGCCCCGTCCGCGCCCACAGGCAGTACGTCGCTAGCGCCGCAGCCGAGCGCGAGCACGACGCACAAGCCCCAGACGGCGCCTCGTGGCAGTAACGCGCGGGCGGCCTTGCGGCACAGAGCGGCGGGATCCAGGTACTGCATGGCGCGTCTCTCCGGTTCGAAGACGAAGGATGTTACCCACATGGTTGCGATGCGCCAATCGATTCCGACGGTTCCGGTCTAGCCCGTTGCCGCTCGCGGCTCGGCCCCGCTGTCGCCATTCTGCGAACGACGTGACCGTGCGCGCCCCGCGAGCGGCCTTCCTGCGCCTCAGGTGCGGCGCTTCGGGGCGCGACTCACGAACCGGTTCCCAGCGATGGTGAAACGCCACGGCATCGCCGCCCAGGCACCGGCGTAGTCGACGCCGATGCGCGGGCTCGTCTCGACGGCCAGGTCCGGGATGGCGTCGCCGCGGTGAATGCGCACTCGACTCTCGCCGGCGCACAGGTCGAGCCCGTTGTCGCGCCGAGACACGTCAAAGGCCCGCGCGAGTCGGCCCGGGCCGTCGGTGCGCGGCGTCAGGAGATGGGCCGGCGTCAACGGGTCCACGGCACGGATCAGCACGGCAGAGGGGAACTCGCCAGGGCCCGTCACCACGTTGAGCAGATCATACATGCCGTAGATGAGGTAGACATACGCGTACCCCGGTGGACCGAACATGATCTCCGTTCGCGCCGTCCGGCCCTTGGCGGCGTGACACGCGAGGTCGTCTTGTCCGCGATAGGCCTCCGTCTCGACGATGCGACCGACACGGAGCGGCCCCGCCTTCCCATCAGGCGGGGCCACGACCAGCAGATGGCCGAGCAGCGCTCTCGCCGCGTCCACCACGTCGCGGTCGAAGAAGTCCCGCCCGAGGAGGGGGCCCGGGTCAGTGCTCATCGTGGTCTCTCCGCTCTCGAATTCGCTGGCCGACGGGGGCGCTTCGCGGGAACGTCGGGCCATGAGCGCACCCGATCCCTTCGAATTGTTCGCCTACTACCACCTCGGCTTCGATCGCGACTACCGCTATCGGTTCCGAAACCTCCATCACACTGCGGCCTACTTCGGGCTCAGCCCCGACGCGCTCAAGACCGTCCTCGCCGAGCTGAAGCTCGACGCCGACACGGTCAAGCTCGTCGACTTCAACCTCTCGAAGGCGCACGCCGACGCACAGGAGCTAGAGTTGACCCAGGCGCCACGCGAGGCCCGCGAGCAGCACGCTCGGAAGAGCTTCGAAGCGCTGAACGTCGCCATCGCCACCTGGAACGGCGAGCCGGCACCCGACGATGTGGATTGGGACAACCTGGATATGCCCAAGGGCACGGTGGAACCCGGCGACTGAGACGTCGCCGGGGTTCGCCGGAGCGTGCCTATCGCGCTCAGGTGGAGGCGGGCGGCTCGCCACCGGCCGGCGCGGCCGGGCGATCACCCGGGCGACGGCGTCGACGGCTGCGGCGACGACGCTTGCCGTCGGGCCCCACGCCCGCGGCACCATCTTCACCGTCAGCAGCGGCCTCGGGGCCGTCATCGTCACCGTCGTCGTCACCCCCGTCGGGGGCCTCGGGCGGGACGTCGGCGCGTGGGGCGCCCTCGCCCGCCGGCGCGGCGGCCGTTCCTGCGGCGGCACCATCGGCACGGTCGCCAGTGCGACGGCGTTTACGACGCCGCTTCTTGCGTCGCCCATCAGCCCCTTCGGCCGTGCGTCCTGCGGTCGACGTGGCGTCGTCGTCGTCTTCGAAGGAGTCCGACTCATCGTCGTCGTCGTCGTCGGGCTCGACGGCCTTCTTTGGGATCGGCGGGGGACGGTTCTTCGCGGGATCCTGGCCGCCCGACGGGCCTCCGGCGTCACGCCGAGAGAGCCGCTCTCCAGGGAGCACCGTCCGAGCGCCCGACGCCGCCGTCGGGGCCGCGCCGGGCGTGTTCCCGGACGACGCGGCGGGGCTCGCCGGCGCCGGGCTGGTCCGGCCCCGCGTCGCTGCCTCGATACGTTCAGCGGTGATCGGACCGATTGGACCCAGGCTTGCTGGAGAGTCCTCCGAGTCGGTCTGATCGTCCTTGCCGAAGATGCGCCGCATCCAGTCCATGAAGCCGCGCCGGCGTCGCTCCGCCTGTACCGGCGTCTCGCCACCCTCACGGGTCGGCGGCGGCGGAACGGGGCGAGCCTCACCCGCGGCCGGCGGCGTGGTCGCCTCGCCGTCGGTACCGGGCGCGGCCTCGGCCGTCTCGTCGGCGGCGTCACCATGCTCGTGACCATCGGCCTCGTCGTGATCATGGCCGGCGGCATGGCCCTTGGCGTGGTCATGACGATGACCGTCGCGTCGGTCGCCGTCGCGCTTGCCACGATCCTGGCGGCGTGGCCGACGGGTCCGTGCATCGGCTGCGGCCGGCGAGTCGTCTTCCGACAGATCGGGTTCGGCGGGGACGAGGTCGGGATCGTGCTCGTCGCGCTCTTGCTCGCGGAGGAGCGCGTCGCGCTGGGCGATAGCACGGTAGATGGCGTTGTGGTCGAGCTCGAGGGCTTCGAGGCCGTCCTCGGGGCGCGGGAGCGGGCTCGATTCCTTCCGGACCACGACGTTTCGGATGAGATCGAGCAGCTGGTAGAGCCGCTGCGGCGGCGCTTTGCCCCCCTTCATCACGACGACGTCGAAGGCCACGAGGTTGGCCGGCATCTCCGTATGGCCGACGATCTCGACGATGGCGTCCACTTTTTGTGAGAGCTCGACGAGATCGCGACGACGGCGATTGTGCAGCAGGTTCGCGACCGAGACGGCGGTCGTCGCTCGGATGTATTTCACGTCACCGCGGAGGCACGCTTCTTCGATGCGGCGGAGCAGCGACAGCGCGGCCGACTGCGGCGCACGAATGTGGCCGGTGCCGTCGCACGCTTCGCATCGCCGGGTGATCGACGACGCGAGGCTCTTTCGCAGGCGCTGCCGAGACAGCTCCATCAGCCCGAAGAGGCTGATGCGGCCGAACTTCACCTTGGACTTATCCTCGGCGAAGGCGGTGCGCAGGGCCTGCTCGACCTGCTTGATGTGCTTGCGCTCCCGCATGTCGATGAAGTCGACCACGATGAGCCCGCCGAGGTCGCGGATCTTGACCTGGCGAGCGACCTCGACCGCGGCTTCGAGGTTGGCCTTCAGCGCCGTCTCTTCGATGTCCTGGCCTTTGACGCGGCCCGAGTTCACGTCGATGGCGACGAGCGCTTCGGTCTGGTCGATGACGATTGAGCCGCCGCTCGGGAGCTGCACCTCGCGCCCGAAGACGCTCTCGATCTGGTCCTCGACGCCGAACTTGATGAACATCGGCACGTCGCCCTCGTAGAGCCGGAGCGACTTTTTCGCTTCCGGCATGAGGACGCTCATGAACTCGCTGATCTCCTTCAAGACCCCGCGGTTGTCGCACCAGACTTCATCGACCTCGTCCGAGAAGTAGTCCCGGATGAAGCGCACCGCGTGGGCGCGATCCTTGTAGATGAGCCCGGCGCCGCGACGCTGCTTGAACTTCTCCTCGATCTGCTCGTAGAGCTTGGTGAGGTAGAAGAGGTCGGTCTG
>JADMJS010000008.1 GCA_018780435.1 Myxococcales bacterium | reverse complement strand
CGATGAGCCAGGCGAAGACGACGCTCTTGAAGAGCCCCGTGAAGATGTCGAGCGTGACGAGCGCGCCCCACGCTTGACGCAGATAGATGAGCGGGCCGATGTCGAGGTAGGCGTAGGCGACCGCAGCGCCGCCGAGGATCCCGATCAGGTTCGCGAAGGCCGTGAGCGCGGGCATCGTCATGGTGAGGCCTTGGAACTTCGGCACGACAACGTATCGCACGGGCTCGAGCCCCATCGTCCGAAGGGCCGACATCTCTTCGCTGACGTTCATGGTCGCGACCTCCGCCGCGATCGCAGCGCCACTACGGCCGGCGACGATGATCGCAGTGATGAGCGGCCCCATCTCCCTGGTCATTGACACTGCAATCAAATTGGCAACATATATATTGCCGCCAAACTGTCGGAGTTGGTATGCAGACTGTAAGGCGAGGACCACGCCGATGAGGAGGGCGATGAGCCCCACGATCGGGAGCGCCTGCAGGCCGAGGGCAACGGCCTCGTCGATCATGGCCCCTTTACGAACTCGGCGGGTCCGAGCGGCCCCGCCGACGCTCCAGATGATCGTATCCGCTGTGAGCTGCAGGAAGCTCACCGCAGACGCCCAGCTACTGAGCGCCGCGTCGCCTGTTCGTTCTGCCCATGACCGACCCTCGGCCGGCGGTCCCCGGTCGGCGTTCGGGAGCCGGAATACCTCGAAGGCGTCCAGAGCTTGCCGCGAGATCGCGACGATCCCGAGCTCGCCGCCGTGCCGACGGCTCTCGCCTTCGAGGACCCCGATGAAGGCCGCGCCGGCGGAGTCGACGCGGCTCACGCGAGAGAGGTCGAGCTCAAGGCGCGCACCCGGAGTCCGGACGAAGGCGAGGAGCACGTCCTGAACGTCGGGGACGCCCTCTTTGTCGAGGGCCCCATCGAGGGCGACACGCGAGCCTTGTCGGTTCAGGGCGAGCACGGAGGGATCGTCCGTTTAGTTGGGCGTTGCGTCAACTGGTGGGGTTGGGAGCGGGCGAGGGTCGACCCGGCAGTGGAGACTCCGTTGACGGATTTCGGAGTCGCTTTCTTTTACTTGGACGGGCGGCATGGCAACCTGACGCAGGACCTGTGGAAATCCCCGGCCTCCGTGCACCGCTGCAACGAGCGCCTGGTGCATGGGCCCGAAGTACGAGTTCGACCGAAGTTCAGTCCAAAGACGGGTCACCGCGAGGGAAATTCGAGCCATGAGCGACGCTGCGGAAGTCCGAACGAAGATCACGGACAAGAGTATTTTCCGGGAACGCATCGAAGCACTCGTCTTTGGAGAGGACCCACCTCAGATCACGGTGGATGGTGTGATCTGCGCATTCAGAAACATCTCGATGGGCGGTACTTACGTTACTACCCCGCCACAAGTCCCGGTCCTGGAGCCCAGAGCGGAGGTAAGCCTCCGTGTCGCGATGGAGGACGAGGTACTCTACGGCGGTCCGGCCTACGTGGTCCGCTCGGAGGAGGCGCCGCTCGGGCGGGCCGTCGCGCTCGAAGTCGCCGAGGGATTCATCGACATCTCTCGCCTGAAGGACCTAAGTGCCCTTGCGAGCATGAAGCGAGCCGCCGCCTCCTACCGCTCGGGTCGCAGCAAGATTCCAAGCGAGTTCTCGGTGGCCCTGGAGGCCATTGTGGACTTTCACCGCTACTACCGCGCCATGCTCGCGCCAAAGGAGGATGCGATTCGCGTTGAGGGTGCTCGGACTGAAGACGCGCTCATCGACCTCGCCTCATCCGCTCGCGACCTAATGATCGACCAGTGGCACGAGCTCCGGGACCGTGCTGCAGCTGCTGCGCTACCACACGCGAACGATGAAGCTACGTGGATGCAGATGAAGCGAGCCACCGAGAGGCAGCTGACCCACGAGCTGATGGGCGCACCGCTGGTGGAACGCGCGTATCGGAAACCACTGCTCTACGCGGGTGATTTCCGAACCATGACCTTCATCTACCGGAACGAACTCGAAGGTCGGAGTGTGACGGATCGGATCTTCCACTGGTTCGCCGGCAACGAGGCGTTGGCGGAAGGAGTGCGAACCCGAAAGGGCATGATGAAGCAGCTGATCATCGACGAGGAGGCCCGTGTCGCTGCGCTGGATCGTCGCCCGCTGCGCGTGACTAGCCTCGGTTGCGGTCCGGCTCTCGAAGTACGAGAACTGGCTCACGATGAGAGCTGGAGCGGCGAGGTGACCTGGACGCTCGTGGACCAGGAAGTCCGGGCACTGAGCATCGCGTATGGTGACAACTTCGCAGCGCTTCGCCGACCCGGGCGAAACCGCGGCGACATCCGCTGCCTCAACCTCACCCTTCGGAACATTCTGAAAGAGCGCTGGATGCCGTCTGAGCGGCAAGACTTCATCTACGCTGCCGGGCTCTTCGACTACCTGTCCACCGAGGTTGCGACGCGACTCATCACGTTGCTCGCGTCGAATCTCGCCCCCGGAGGGCTCATTGCGATTGGAAACGCCAGGGTCGATCCGGTCAATTACTGGATGACCGAGTTCGTAGTCGACTGGAAACTCCTGTATCGAACCGAGCCTGAGATGTTCGCGCTCGTCGAAGGGCTGAAGGCCGACTTCGACGTGAAGCTGGTCATGGAGCCCGCGAAGGCGTACTGGTTTCTACTACTTCGGCGCCGTTGACGGCACACTCCCTCAAAGGGGCTCCAATACCGTCATGTCGCGTCCCACTCACGGCGTTCCAGATCAGTTCTCACTTGAGCTGCGTGAACGTAACACCGTCTCCCTGCTCGTCGTCGCTTGGCTTGCCACGACCCTCGTCCCGCTATTCTGGGGCCTCGATTGGGTGATGATGCCAGAGTCCACACGGATCCTAGGACTCATGCGTCTCGGCGTCACCATGTACGGGGCCTGGCTGGTAATCGCAATCAAGCGCCGCCGCGAATGGGTCCTCGCCCACTCGGATCAGCTTGGCCCCGCGACCGTGTTCATCGTCGCGACCAGCATCTCAGTGATGTGCTGGCTCCATGAAGGCTACGAATCTCAGTACTACGCAGGGGTCTGCTTGGTGGTCCTCGGCACAGGCACACTGTTCGTGTGGGGTTGGCAGAAGGCGCTCGCTGTCTATGCAATTACGTACGCGGTGTATCTGACGCCGCTCCTGATCGGTCGGCTCGGAATCAACTCGGCCGCTGTGGCGCTCAACAATCAGTTCTTCCTCATCAGCACCGTCGTCATCGTCGTGGCCTCGCAGGCGCGGCGGCACCAGATGGAGAAGAGCGAGTTCTACACCGTCCGCTCCCTCGCCGAGACCAAGGGCTCGCTCGAGGACGCGCTCACACGGCTGAAAGAGACGGACCGGGCGAAGTCGAACTTCTTCAACAACGTGACGCACGAGCTCCGAACGCCGCTCACGATGATCCTGTCGCCCCTCGAGAACATCCTCTCGGGCGAGCTCGGCCGGGTCGACTCAGGCCATGAAGCATCGCTCAGGCTCATCTGGCGCAACGCCATCAAGCTCCTGAAGCTCATCAACGACCTGCTCGA
>JADMJS010000015.1 GCA_018780435.1 Myxococcales bacterium | reverse complement strand
GTCGACACGAACCTCGACGCCTTCTTCGGCCACTACCGCATCCAGAACAACAAGGACCTCATCCTCGAGCAGGAGAAGTCACTGCAGGAGAAGATCAACACAGTCGCCATGCAGATGAGCAACATCGGGCCGCTTCCGATGGGCGCCTGGTACAACTATCCGCTCTTCCCGATCTTCGAGTCCTTCGACGCGACGAGCCCGCTCGTCGCCGGTATGCGGCGCGTCATCCTGCCCTTCACCAGCTCCTTCTCGGACTCGGGTCAGGGGCAGCCGGACTTGACCTTCACAGCGCTCATCAGCTCGTCGCCAACATCGATCTCGAAGACCAAGGACTTCATGCTCGACCCGAAAGTGTTGCGCGACGCGCTCTCGTCCGAGGTCGTCACGGGTCCACACCACGCCGCCGTCCAGGTGGCCGGTAAGGCGTCGTCCTACTTCGCTGGTCGGCAGCGGCCCGAACGCCCGGCACCGCCGGCCCCGGCCGAGGGCGAGAACGCGCTGCCACCGGAGCCCGTGAAGGAGCTGACCCAGAAGGACAAGGGCGATGTGAACATCGTCGTCATCGGGTCGAACCTCGGTTTTGAAGACCTCTCGCCGTCACGCATCCTCGACGGCTTCAACCTGGGCGCCATCGCTCAGGAGAAGGTCACGGGGCTCGGGGCCGCGATCCCGTATTACATCCGCTATGTAAACGCCTGGGGTCGCTTCATCGGCATGCAGAACCCGGTTCACCTCGGCCAACGCGGTCAGCTAACTCAGCTCCCCGGGCAGCAGGTCGAGTTCTGGCAGAAGAACCTCGACTTCCTCTTCGGCGTCTTCGACTGGGCCACTGGCGACTCCGGGCTCGCTCAGGTCCGCGCCAAGGCGGACGACGATCGTCCACTCGGCTTCAAGACCGACACACAGAAGAAGCTCGTGTCCTACGGACTCGTCTTCGGACTCCCGGCGGCCTTCGTGCTCCTCGCTTTGGTACGCCTATGGATTCGACGCGCCGCGCGCCGCCGCCTGACGCCGCAGGGCTGAGCCCGCCGCACGGACATCCACTCAAGATCGGAAGGGAATCATGCAGAAGGCAACGCTCATCGTCGTATTGCTCGCGGCTGGACTGCTCGGCTACATGGCGCTCCGCAAGTCGGACGAAGTCGAGACGCCGAAAGCGACCACGATCTCCGGCTACTTGCCCGTGGCAGTGCAGGAGGACTTCCGGCGACGCAAGGACAACCCGCTCCTGTTCCTGAACGAGAAGGAAGAGGACCGGAAGAAGCTCTTCGCCGAGGCGGCGTGGGATGAGATCGCCGTCACCAAGCAGTCGGCGGCGGGGACGCCTTCCGCGGTAGTCATGAAGAAGGAAGGGACAGCCGAGTGGAAGCTGGCCGAGCCGCTTCCGGGTGAGGTCGAGGGCTATCGCACCAAAGCGATGATGGAGCTCTTCGCCACTGACACCGCGCTCGACACGGCTCAGGTGGTGAAGGATCCCTCAGTACTCGAAGACTTCGGGCTCGACGCCAAGCGGTCTATTCGGGTGACCATCAAGGAGAAGGGGCTCGTCAAGGTGGACCTCATCGTCGGCAACTCAAAGAAGCTCGAACGACCGAGCGAAGATGGGGCTGACGTCTACGACACCTTCGTGATGCTTCCGTCTGCGAGCGACGTGGTCTACACCGCGCGCCGTAAGGACTTGCGCCAGCCCTTCGAGGTGGAGCTCGCAGAGCTACGCTCGAAGAAGGTCTTCAATTTCGACCTGACCGAGATCAGCAAAGTCACCATCGAGAACCCCGCTGACAAGGCCGCGGGGAAGATCGTCCTGTCGGCGGCGTGGGCCGACAAGAAGGTCGAGAAGAAGGACGGCGAAGCCAAGCCGGACGAAAAGGACCCCGTCACCGGTGTAGCCAAGAAGCCCGAGAAGGACGGCACCTTCTCGCTCGTCGAGCCACAGGTCGCGGGATTCGCCCTTATGGAGATGCGGTCGTATTGGTCGAGCCTCGCGGGTATACGAGTGAATGAATATGTCATGGAGAAGCCCGGGCCGGACACCGGGCTCACCGGTGACGCGGTCGCCAAGGCTCCCAAGATCACCGTCGAGCTCGCGAGCGGTAAGAAGCAGACCCTCATCTTCGGCGCCGAGAAGGAGCCCAAGAAGACCTACTACGCCATGCTCGAAGGCGCCGCCGAATACATGCTGGTGAGCGACTTCACGAAGAACAACCTCGTCAAAAAGCTCGTCGAGCTGCGAGACAAGAACGTCCTCGGCGCGAACGACGACGCGGACATCACCGCCGTGAAGCTCATGAACGAGCACACGCCGGATGGCCCCATGGTCTTCGAACGCGACGGGACTGGTTGGAAGATGACCCCGCCCCCCGCCGCGCAAGTGACCCTCGGCGCGTCGATCGCGCCCGATGAGAGCGAGGTCAAGGCGATCGTGAGCGGCATCCGCTACCTCCGGGTGACGGACTTCCTCACGGAGACTCCGAAGCTCGACGAGGTGGGCCTGACCGCGCCGGCCTACCGCATCGAAGCGACGATCAAGGGTGCCACGAAGACGCTCCTCATCGGCGGCGTCGAGAAGGACAGCAAGGTCACCGCGATGGTCGAGGGGACGGACCTCTACTTCACGCTCGGGAGCTGGACCCGCGACAAGTTCAAGAAGGCGCCCATCGACTTCAAGAACAAGCGCATCCTCGACGTAAAGGAAGCGGAGGTCGTCTCCGTCGAGCTCACGCATGGGCCCGCCACCGCGCCGACCGAGTCGATCCGGCTTGAGCGAGTCGAGGGCAAGACCGACGCCTGGAAGATGACGTCACCGGAGGCCATCGACGCAGCCACCGGTCTCGATGACACGATCGCGAACGCCCTCGCACGCGGCTTCGACGCCTTCGACGTGAAGAGCTTCTCGGACAAACCGAAGGACGGGGTCGGACTTAGCGCGCCCGCGTTCACCTTCACCGCGACTCTGAAGGACGGCACCACGCGCCGCCTCTTCGCCTCCGACACGCTCGACGGGGAGGCGCACTTCGTCTCGCTCGAGGCACCCGGGATCGACCCGAACGCGGTGTTCACACTTGAGAAGTTCCGCGTCACCAACCTCCGAAAGAAGCTCGCGGACCTGAAGCCGTCCAAGTAGGTCTTTCGTTCGTGGTGACTCGTATGTGATTGGGGTGACCGCGAATGGCGTGTTAAGATCGCGCGCCATGACACAGCCCTTCCTCGCCGCCGCCGTTCAGCTCTGCTCTACCGAAGATATCGACGCCAACGTCGAGAGCGCCGTTCACGAGATCACGAAGGCGGCGCGTTACGGCGCGACGCTCGTCGTGGTACCGGAGAACGTGGCGTTCCTCCGCATCAATCCAGCGACGCCCCAGCCTCAGTTTGGGCCGGACCACCCGGTCATGACGCGTTTCTGTGAGTTGGCGCGCACGCTTGAGATCGACCTCGTCCTCGGTTCCGTGTCCGAGCCGAGCCCGGTCCCGGGGAAGAGCTACAACACGTCGGTCTACATCGGGTCCACCGGCGAGGTGCTCGCTCGCTACCGCAAGCTGCACCTCTTCGACATCGACATTCCCGGCACCGTGTCGCTCAAGGAGTCGGACACGGTGACGCCTGGTGACGAGGCCGTCGTCGTCGAGTCTCGCCTCGGTAAGATCGGGATGTCGATCTGCTACGATCTGCGCTTCCCAGAGCTCTATCGACGGCTGACGAGCGCGGGTGCCCGCATCCTGCTCGTGCCCGCGGCGTTCACGCTCCAAACCGGGAAAGACCATTGGATCCCGCTGCTTCGAGCGCGCGCCATCGAGAACCAAGCGTGGGTCATCGCGCCGGGACAGGCTGGCAAACACGGCGGCGTCCGGGAGAGTTATGGCAAGTCGCTCATCATCGACCCGTGGGGCATCGTCGTCGCCCAAGCGCGTGATGGAGTCGGCGTGGCCGTGGCCGAGATCGACTTTGCCCACCAGGACCGAATTCGGGCCGGGTTGCCTTGTGGCCAGCACCGACACCCGCTCTTCTGGTCTGACGCGGCTGGCAAGGGCCCCCGCGGATGATCTCCTGGGCGCTCCCACTGGCGGTGCTGGCGGTGAGTGCGCCGCCGTCGGACGCGTCGCTGCACCAGCTCTGCATCAACCTCACCTGGGCACCGACGTCGTCGTCGGTCTTTGGTCTCGATCCGGCCCGCGCCGAGGAGGAAGCCTCCGAGACGGCGGTCTGGACTTGTCGTTATGAGCGACGGGTCGTTAGCGGCAGTCTAACCTTCAATGAAGTCGCTCTGATCCGAGTGACGGACGGCAGCGGTCAGACGGACGCGACACACATGGCGCTCGCCGTTCGCGACCTCGGTTGGGTCCACCTCGGCTTGCTCTTCGAAGCCACGCCGCGCGGGCACAGCAAAGTCGTGGAGTTCGACGTGTCGAATCGCGCACTTGGCGCTGAGCCCGAGATCGTCCTCATCTCGGACCGCGATGATGGGCAGTCCTTCGAGCGCACGGCTCGACTCTGCGTGGACCGGGGGGCGGGCTCGGGCGGCGTGTGTGTCGGGATCCCCATCGCCATCGGCGAGGGGCGACGGCGGCGCAAGGATGGTGAACGGCTCGACCTACGCGTCGAGCGTGACGGGCGTATCGCCCTTGAACAGCCGCGCGACCACGAGCTCGACCTCCTCGCGCCGCTCGCAGGCGTGCATGATCTCGACACCCTCCTGCTGCTCGGCCGGTCCCTCGGCCCATGTGACGAAGGGCCGTGCCTTCGAACCTACGTGTTCGACGCGCCCCAGTAGGCTCGCTACTCCACGGAAGTCATCCAGCTCGAAAGCGCTCGCCCGAGGGAGGCGTTCGGCTCGATACCACGTCGGCGTGCGGCCTCCACAAGCGACAGCAGGGCCTTT
The DNA here is from genome assembly GCA_018780435.1 of Myxococcales bacterium. Classification (GTDB taxonomy): domain Bacteria; phylum Myxococcota_A; class UBA9042; genus SXOO01. Next base: position 71,570 of record JADMJS010000015.1, on the reverse strand, counting down.
CCGAAGTGTAACGCCTCTACCGAGTCGGAGCGGTCGGCACCCACTGCCTCGGGTGCCGGTGGGTCGCCGAGCTGGGCAAGCTGGTTCAGTGCGTCGGCCAGCGGATCAGGTCCACCGGGGGTCACCCGTCCCGCCGAGGCGGCTCGCGAGACCGCCGTCGTGGCGCGAGATAGCGCTGGCATGGCTTTCGGGATTCCGTCGAAGAGCCCGCGTGGCCCCTTCTCCACGGCCTTTCGTTCCTCCCACTGTCTCGCGACCTCGTCCGCCGACATCGCGCGTTCTTTCTCGTCTCCAAAAACGTGCGGATGGCGATGCGTCATCTTCGTGCTGATCGCCTCGTCGACCCCGGCGAGGTCAAACCACCCGCGCTCTTTGGCGATCTGCGACTGGAAGACGACCTGAAGGAGCAAGTCGCCGAGCTCTTCTCGGATCGCCTCGGGATCGCCGCTCTCGATGGCGTCACAGACCTCATAGGCCTCTTCGAGCACGTACTTTCGTAGCGACTCAGGCGTCTGCTCGCGATCCCACGCACACCCGTCCGGAGCGCGCAGACGGGCCATGATCTTTTCGATTCTCAAGGGGGTTCTCCTATTGGGCCGGATCGCTCGTGACCCGAAGTCGGTATGGACCGCGTTCGTCCGCGTCGTAGCCTTCGACGACCAAGTAGACGGTGTCTTTCGCTGCCACGGGCACGACGAGCCGAGGACCGCCCGTGTGGACGTCGGTCGCGGCGACGCACTCGTCGAAGGGGCACCCTCGCGTCGCGAGCAGGATCCCCGGGCCGCACCCGGGGCCCGCGACCGACGCACACCCGGTTCCGGCGGCGAGCTCAGCCACCAGGACGATCGGGGCGCTGGCCGTGTAGCGGAAGACCGCGTCCGGGCCACCGTCGTTCGCCCGAAGGCAACCGGGAAGCGGGACGATAGCGGCGCCAGCGGGGCCGTTCGGGCTCAGGTCGTCGTTCGCCGACTCGGTGGTGCCCACATACTCGAAAGGCAACGACGTGATGGCCAGCGCGGAGCTACACCCCTCGTTCTGCCCCAGCGTCGGCGGCGTGCATGTCCCAGAGGCACACACGTGTCCGACTGCGCAATCGCCGCAGGAGCCGCCACAGCCGTTATCGCCGCAGGCGCCGGCGGCACACGTCGGGGTGCAGACGCAGCCGACGCACGCTGCACATGTGGCGCCGCTCTCCGTCACCTTGCAGCGCGTCCCAGTAGTGCATTCGCCACAGGAGCCGCCGCAGCCGTCGTCCCCGCACGCCCTCCCGTCGCAGGAGGGCGTACAGCAACTGACGGCTACCGTGTAGTCGCCATCCTCCCCCAGCACGGAGCTGAGCGACACGTACCGGACTTCTCCCGCGGCGAGAGGGACCACCGTCTCCGGAGACCAGGCGTCGCATCGGCTCGGATCGCAGGCGTCTTCGAGCGCCGCGAGGCTGCGCGCGAAGAGTGAACGTTGCGCCGTGCCGTCGGCGGACAATCGAAGGGTGACGAGGGTCGCTACTGGAGACCAGATCGCGTAGCTGTGGGAGGCGCTGGATACCGCCTCCTCGATGAACGAGCAGCCATACTCAAGACCGCTTGGAGCGCCCGTCAGGTGACCGGACGTAGTCTCGCCGCAGGAGAGCACTTCACGGACGAGGCAAGGGCCTGCCTGCCCCGGGCTCGGCTTCACTGGGGAGACGACGGGCGGGAGATCGGATGGCGTGCCGTCCAACCCGAGTACGTCGGAGACGACCTCGGCATCCACACCGGCACCCACGTCGAGGGCGGCGTCCGTCGGTCCACTATCGACCGCAACGGCGTCGGCGAGGGCGATATCCGGCGCCGCAACCGCTGACGACGCATCCGAGCCCTGCTTCGGCGCACACGCCGCCACCAGCGCGACGACGGCGGTCCAGAGCACCGGGCGCGCACGCTGGCGCCTCTCGGAGGTGGCGCTCAGGCGGCGTCCTCCGACACGTTGCTGCGGCGTTCCACGTGGACGAGCAGGAGCCCGATGGCGGCTGGCGTGACCCCTTCGACTCGGCTCGCTTGCCCGATGGTCCGCGGCCGAGCTCGTTCGAGCTTCTCGCGTACTTCGAAGCCAAGTGCCGAGATTGCCCGAAAGTCGAAGTCAGACGGGATGAGGTGATCCTCGAGCGCGCGATAGCGCTCAAGCTGGGATTCGGCGCGACGGATGTACCCGTCGTAACGTGCGCGGGTCATGGCCTGCTCGATCGCGTCATCGTCGACGTCCGCAATCGCGTCGCTGAAGAGGCTACGGAGCAGCTTGGTGGTCGTGCCTTGCCGGCGCATGAACTCAATTCCGGTGACGGGCCGCTCGGGCACGTCTTCACCTAATGGCTCAAGGAGTCCGCGGTCCCCTGGGCCGACCCGAACGGACTGCATGCGGCGCTCGACGTCCGCCACCGACTCCCACCGCTTCGACATGACGGCTAGGCGCGTGTCGTCAACGAGCCCAAGCCGGTGTGCCAATCCGGTGAGGCGTTCGTCAGCGTTATCTTCACGAAGGATGAGCCGGTACTCGGCGCGGCTCGTAAACATTCGGTAGGGCTCAGTGACGCCTCGTGTCACCAGATCATCAATCATGACGCCGATGTAGCACTGCGACCGGTCCGGCTCCCAGAAGGGCTCTTGTCCCGAGTCCGAGCGACTAGCGAGCGCCGCGTTAGTCCCTGCGACCAGACCCTGCGCGGCGGCCTCTTCATACCCCGTGGTGCCGTTGATCTGTCCGGCGAGGAAGAGCCCGGGGAGCGCCTTGACGCCGAGGGTGCGGCCGAGCTGCCTAGGGTCGACGAAGGTGTACTCGACGGCATAACCGGGCCGGGTGATCTCGGCGCGTTCGCAACCTGGGATCGTGCGAACGAGGGCGATTTGCACATCGAGTGGCAAGCTCGTGGAGATGCCGTTCGGGTAGATCTCGTGGGTGTCGAGCCCCTCCGGCTCAAGGAAGATGCGGTGGCTATCGCGCTCGGCGAAGCGAACGATCTTGTCCTCGATACTGGGGCAGTAGCGGGGGCCACGGCTCGCGATCTGGCCGCTGTACATGGGGCTGCGGTGCAGGTTCTGCTGAATCACGGCGTGCGTCGCGGCCGTGGTCGAGGTCATCCAACACACGCGCTGGGGGAGCACGGGGCCTGGGCCAGCGAAGCTGAAACCGAGCGGCGGGTCGTCGCCGTGTTGGAGCTCGAGGCTTTGCAGATCGAGGCTGCGTCCGTCGAGCCGCGGGACGGTCCCGGTCTTGAGCCGACCGGTCTCGAGCCCCAGACGGGCAAAGGTGGCCCCGAGGCCGCGCGCGGCAGAGTCCCCAGCGCGACCGCCGCTCTGGGTCTTGTCTCCGTAGTGCAGGAGTCCGTCGAGGAAGGTCCCGGTCGTGAGGACGACGGTGCGGGCGCGATAGCGTACGCCGAGACCAGACTCGACACCGACGACTCGACCGTCTTGGAGGATCAGGTCGTCTACGGTGTCTTGCTTCACGAGGAGGTTGGGCGTGTCTTCGAGAGCGAAGCGCACCCAGGTCGCGTATCGAGCCTTGTCCGACTGGCAGCGACGCGCTTGAACGGCGGGGCCCTTCGAGGCATTCAGCCGCCGGAACTGAATCCCCGTGGCGTCCGCGGCACGACCCATGAGGCCGCCCATAGCGTCGATCTCTCGAACCAGATGTCCCTTGCCGACGCCACCGATGGCGGGGTTACAGCTCATCGCGCCGAGGCGATCGATCGCCATCGTGAGCAGGAGAGTTCGCGCCCCGAGTCGAGCGGCGGCGCTGGCCGCTTCGGCGCCAGCGTGTCCACCACCGACGACGATGACGTCGAAGTCCCTTCCGTAGTCCATGTCGTCACTCCCACGCCGTGGCAACCCGGCGACCCTGATCCTCTACCACGCCTGAAGGCGCGGCGACGACGCCCTTTCGACGCGGTCGCCGTCGCCCTGATCGTTGACCGCCGCGTCCATCGCCGCTGCGTCTACTGCCGATGGGGGTGGTCCGACTCCTCGGCGAGGCCCGCGAGTCGGAGAAACGCGTAGGCAGTGATGGGCCCAACGTGGGTGAACGTCGACTGAATGAACTCGGTGCGACGCTCGTAGACCTCCGCCGCGAGCGCATCGAGGATCGCCGAGAAGCTCCCATAAACTTCGCCCAATCGAACCAAGGTGCGCGCGTTGGACAGGGTCGCCGCGAGCTTGTTGCGGTTGCGGATGAGCCCGGGATTGGCCTGGAGGAGCGAGAGCGAGTAGGGGTCGAACGCCGCCACCACCGCGGGGTCGAAGCCCTGAAACGCGGCCTCGAAAGCCGCCCAGCGCCGGTTCACTTCGTCGAGTCGAAAGCCGACACTGAAGATGAGTCGCGTGAGCTCACGCAGTGCGTCCGCGTCGGACCGCAAGGCCGGTGAGAGCGCCTTGATGGGCTCGCCTGGGCCCGGCGCCGCCGCGGGGGCCGGCCCATCCACGTCGCCATAAGGCCCAGAGAGGCCGTTCGGGTGGTCCGTCAAGTCGGATGCGATGTGAGTCATGGTAGCTCCTGGGTCCTATGGCCGGAGTGAGTTCGGAGTGGCGTGATGCCCCTCTGCCGCGGCCTCACGTGGCAGGAGCCATGCCACGACCACGATTGCGCCCTGGAGCGGATCGTCGGTCGTCGACTGTCTCATTCGGTGTCCCAGAATCGGACGACCTGTTCGATTTTGGGACTGGGTCGGACTACTTAGTACGGAGAATCCAGCCGACGCAGCCCGGTCGCGAGCGTGTCCAAGTCATTGACACTCGGGCAAGAATTGCATCCCGCGGGGACGTCGAAGTCCCCGAGCGGATGCCACTTCTATCGTGGCGCGAACTTTGCTATGTCGGCTCTGGGAGGGGCAGCGCCCACCCGCCGAACGGAGACAGACCATGCATAAGCGACTCGATTCGAAGCGACCGATTCCGTACCCCCTCTTCGCCATGCTCCTGAGCCTGTCGGCGTTCGGCTGCGAAGGAGCCAAAGAGGAGTCGACCGGCGGCGTCGACGCGACCGACTCGTCCGACGCCACCGATGGGGCCGATGCGACGGACGGGAACGACGGGATGGACGCGGTCGATGCTACCGACGCGGTCGATGCTACCGACGCGGTCGATGCTACCGACGCGGCCGATGCGGTGGATGCGGTCGACGCGGTGGATGCGGTCGACGCCGTCGACGCAGTGGACGGGATGGACGCGCTCGACGTGACCGATGGGGTCGACGCGCTCGACGTGACGGACGGCCTCGATGCGACCGACGGCATCGACGGAGGCGGCCTCCTTAGCTGCTGTGAGTCCGACGCCGATTGCGGCTTCATGGGCGCGTTCAAGCCCGCTGCCGTCCCGGTGCAGATGCTGGTGTGTGCCGAGTTCGGCGCAGGCTCGTGTCAACTGATGCCGCCCCCCGGTTCATGCTGGAACGACGAAGACTGCAGCGGTGGGCAGACCTGCAAGGGTGCAACGGCGTGCCCGTGCAACGCGGATTGCGACGGCGAGGACACGCTCGGAACCTGCGAAGGCCCTCTGGAGGGGTGCTGTTCGACCGACGCCGAGTGTGGCGCCGGCCTGCTCTGTCTGTCAGGCGTCTGCACCGAGCCACCAGCGCCTGGGGCGTGCTTCGAGCAGACCGATTGCGCTCAGGGCAGCGTCTGTGACGGCGCCTTCGTCTGCCCCTGCGGCGCACCATGCTTCATGCCCACGACGCCCGGCCAGTGCATCAAGGAGGGTGATCCACCGGCCGGCTGCTGCACGTCGGACGCGAACTGCCTGGGCGACCTCGTCTGCGCCCCCGCGGCCCCAGACAGCTCCTCAAGCGAGTTCGGTTCGTGTGAAGCGTCACTCGAAGCGGGTGACTGCTGGTCCGACGCCGACTGCGGCATTGGCACCGGCTGCACGGGCGTCGCGCTCTGCGGGTGTGGCTCCTTCTGCGCGATGCCCTCGACGCCCGGCAAGTGCGAGCCGATCGTCGTTCCACCCGATGGCTGTTGCACGATGGACTCCGATTGCTCGGACGACCAGGTGTGCGCCGAAGTCGCTGCGGGGCCTGAGGTCGCGTCGGCCTGCGTAGCGGCCCCGCTCCCCGGGAAGTGCTGGAATGATCAGGACTGTAGCGAAGGCCAGAGCTGCGTCGGTGAGTTCATCTGTCCGTGTGGGGCGCTCTGCGGCGCTGGCCCTTTCCAGGGCACCTGTACCGCGACCGAGAACGAGTGCCTGAAGGACGCCGATTGCGGGGCCAACAAGTACTGCATCGCGGGGCCGACCTGCACGGACCTCTGCATTGCCGGCGACCCCGCCTGCTGTCAGGGCAATACCTGCAGCCTCTGTCCGGCGTCTCTCCCGCAGGGGTGCTCGATGGACCAGAACTGCCCAGCGGGACAGAAGTGCCTGATGGGCGGTGGTTGCAATCCGTCGGCGTGCGGCTGCGACCCGAAGGACGGCACCATGATGTGTACGGCAGACTGTCAGCCCGGCGTGTGCGGGTACTGAGCGGTCGGCGCCGCCATCATTGCAGCTCGGCCACCAGCGCCTTGAAGACGCGACCACGGTGCTCGTAGTCGCGGAACTGGTCGAAGCTGGCGCAGGCCGGTGACAGGACCACGTGCGCGGCTCCCCAGTCGCGGGTGAGCGCTGCGGCTTCGGTCACAGCGCTCCCGAGATCGACGACGCGAGTGACAGGCACTCGTCCGGCGAGCGCCATGACCATCGCCTCCGCCGTCGCCCCATTGACGATGACGTGACGAGCGCGAGGGATCACGCCCTCCGCCCACTCGGTGAAGTCGGCGCCTTTGGCGCTCCCCCCCGCGATGACCACGAGGGCCTGGCCCGCGAACGCGGTCAGGCCCGCCAAGGCGGCGTGCGGGTTGGTCGCCTTGGAATCGTTGTGCCACGTGACGCCGCGCAAGGTCCGCACGCGCTCGAGCCGATGTTCGAGCCCGCTGAAGTCGGTGAGGCCGGCCCGCACGATGTCGACGTCCACGCCAAGGGCGAGCGCCGCGCCGGCCGCAGCCATCGCGTTCTCCAGGTTGTGGAGGCCGCGTAGCGCCAGCGACTCCACTGGAACGAGGGTCGTGACGTCGGCACCGACGCGATGGACGATCTGGCCGCCGGCAACGTAGAGCCCGTCGACGTCGGCCGGGAGTGCTGCGCCGTGGCGACCGAAGAGCCAGCGACGTGCGCCTGCGGGGAGCGTCCAGCTCGAGAGCAGCGGATCGTCTCGCAGTACGGCCGTGTCGCCCGGGCCCAAGTTCTCGATAATGCGGTGCTTCGCGGCTACGTAGGCGTCGAAGCTGCCGTGGTAGTCGAGGTGCTCGGGCGCAATGTTCGTGACGACGGCGACGCTTGGGTGAAATGCCGGCGCAGTCTCGAGCTGGGCGTTCGATATCTCGGCCACGACGAGCTGGCCGCTCTCAAGCGCCATCACGGCTCCCGAGAGCGGGATGCCGATGTTACCGCCTACGAAGGTCTTGCGCGCCCGCGCGCAGATGGCGCCGAGCCACGACGTCGTCGTCGACTTGCCGTCGGTCCCCGTGATGGCCGCGATGGTCACGTCCGGCCGCAGCTCCTGGAAGAGCTGGACTTCACTCAGGATTCGGCAGCCGGCGGCCCGCGCCTCCGCGAAGACCGGCGCGCGAGGCGGGACGCCGGGGCTCATCACCACATCGTCGCCGGGCCGGACCACGTTCTGGCCGAAGACGACTTGCACTCGGCTATCCAGAGTCTTCACCAAGTCGTGAGCCGTGTCGGCGGAACGGCTGTCGGACGCGAGCACGTCGGCGCCGAGACGAACCAGGGTGTTCGCTGCGGCGACGCCACTTCGGGCGAGACCGACGACGCTGAAGGAGCGGCCGCTCAGATCGGCGCTCACGACGCGGCCTCCTCCGAAGTGGTCGTCTGCAGCGACGCCGCAAACCGGTCCGCGAGCCTGAAGAGGTCGTCGCCGCCGAAGAAGACGACCTGCGGGACGGGCTCGCCTTCCGGTCGCGCGTCCAGCCACGTCGTGAGCGCGGCGGGGATCGCCTCCATGTCGGGCACGAACTCGACGACCGTGCCCGAATCGGCGATGCGCTTCACGAGCCACGGAGCGTCAACCCCGGCGATTGGCACTTCGCCAGCCGTGTACAGCTCGGTGATGACGACGTGATCGGCGCCCTTGAACGCCACCGCGTATTCGTCGCCGAGGTAGTGGATCATTGTGAATCGGTAGGGTTTGAAGACGGCCACGACTGGCCCGGGCGCCAGCGTGCGGGCCGCCTCGATGACGCGACGCATGCCCGTCGGGTGCGAGGTGTAGTCCTTGACTACGCGCGCTCGCCCAGCGTCGATGATGGAGAAGCGGTTCTCGATCCCCGAAAACGCCTCCAGCCCACGAGCGATGTCCTCGACGGCGAGATCGTAGGAGAGGCCGGTAGCGACGACGCCGAGCGCGTTCATGGCGTTGTAGCGGCCCGGGCGCTTTACCTTGAAGCGGCCCAGCTCGCGGCCGTGGTAGTCCACGGTGAACTCGGAGCCGGCCGGGGAGAGCACGAGGTCTCTTCCGACCACGTCGGCCTGCTCGCCGTGGAGATCGTCAGCGAAGCCGAAGCGCATCGACCGGATCGGCTTTCGGAGCCTTCTCACGACCTCCCTGACCCCGGCGTCGCCGATGTGCAAGAGAGCGAGCTCGCGACGTCCCTCGTTCTCGAGGACATCGCGGATCGTGTCGAGGACGGCATCCAAGTCCTTGTAGTAGTTGAGGTGATCGGCTTCGACGTTGTTCACGACGAGCCGGTCGGGGCGCACGTGCACGAGCGAGCCGTCCGATTCGTCGATCTCGACCACGACAACGCCGCGACCCGAGGCCGGCGGCGCCATCACGCGGGCGTTCGTGCGGTAGTCGAGGAGCAACCCGCCGATGATGAACGAGGGGTCTCGGCCGGCGACATCGAGGACCCGCGTGATCATGGCGCTGACGGTCCCCTTGCCATGCGTGCCGATGACGCCAATCGAGTCCCAGGCGGGGAGCAGAGCTCCGAGCACCTCGGCCCGATGGCGCAAGGGGACGCCGAGCGCCCGCGCCGCGACGAGCTCGGCATTCGTCTCGGGGATCGCGGTCGAATAGACAACGAGATCGCGGCCTTCCACCAGATCGGCGCGGTGCCCGATCGTGACGTCGGCGCCTTCGGCCCGCAGCGCGAGGGTGAGCTGCGACTCTCGCACGTCCGAGCCGCTCACGCGGAATCCGCGGGCGAGCAGCACCCGCGCGACCGCGCTGACTCCGATGCCGCCGATGCCGATGAGGTGGACTTTGGCGGCGTCGGACCCGCTCCCGTCGGCGCCGAGGAGGGTCAAGTTGCCAAGGATGACGGAGTGGCTCTGGTGTTCGCAGCGGTTCATGCGGTGGTGGCTACCGCGAACGCGGGCCTCGGGCAATCTCTACGGTACGAATTGCACCGCCTCCTGGCCGCCGGAGCGCGCCCTTGACCACGATAATGGTTGACGTTCCACCAATCTGCCCTCTCAACTAGGGCCATGTCGACGCCTCACTCCGCCGCTCCGGTCTCGCCGCCCCTCTTCGCCGAACCCACGCCCCTCGGTCTTCTCGGCCTCGCCATCGGGTGCGCAGCGCTGCTACCCATCGCCTTCGGAAAGGTGATGACCGCCGACGCGCTCCGCACCGCGGCGTGGTTCTGCCTCTTCTTCGGCGGCGGTGGCCAACTCATCGCGGGGCTCATGGCCCTCGCTAACAAGAACCTGCTCGGCGGTACCCTGTTCACGACCTTCTCCTTCAACTGGTTCATGAACTTCTGGGCGCTCTCCAGTATGTCCGAAGGGAAGATGGTGGATCCGACCGTCGTCTTGTCCGTCGACATCTGCTTCCTCGTCATCTTCGTCGTGCTCATGTTCGCGTTCGGCTTCTTCTCGAAGCTGCTCTTCGTCTTCCTGCTCGACATCGTGCTCCTCTACGTCTTCCGCATCGCACGAGACGTCTTTGCCGCACCCCAGCTCGGCGTCGCTATCGCCTGGTGCACGGTCGCGCTCGCGGCCATTGCGTTGTGGCTCGCGTTCGCGATCCTCGTGAACGGCACGGCCGGGCGGGTCATCTTCAAGGTCCCCGGGCCGCTCTTCACACCCTCCTCCGGCGCCCCGAATGGCTGATTCGGGGCACGCGCGAGCGCTGGTCTGCAGGACGCGCCTTCGAGCCCTGACCACCATCGCGCTCCTGTTTGCGACAACCGCCTTCGCGCAGACGGAGTCATCTCCTCGGGCGCCGCTCATCGATGTCGAGCCTCTCTACCTGCCTACGGACGCGGAGAAGGTCCCGGACGGCCAGGACGACTTCGAAACCGGTTACCGGGCTTGGCGACGTGGCGACGAGAAAGCAGCCATAGCGGCGCTTCGGCGCTTCATCGCCTCCGACGCGCCGGCCGAACGTCGTGACGGCGCCGCCTTCTTGCTCTCCGAACTGGTCCCTGCGGGCGCCGAGCGCGACGTACTGCTGCGAACGCTCGAGCACGCCCTCGACTACGCGCCCGTGGTCCACATGCGCCTCGGGGAGCTGGCCGAGTCCAAGGGGGATACGGCCGCGGCGATCGAGCATTATCGCGCCGTTCCGCCCGGCTCCAAGGCCTCCCTCGACGCGACGTTGGCCGCCACCCGACTCCTCGCTCGCACGGGCGCCGCCATCGAAGCCCTCGCGACACTGGACCGTGCCGAGGCGATGGGCACGAGCCCCGCCGGCAGCTCCAAGATCGCGCTCTTCCGGGCAGAGCTCCTGGAGAAGGCCGGCCGGCGCGGCGACGCCATCGTCGAGCTCGAGAAGCTCTTTCGGGACGACCGCGACGCCAAGGCGTCCGCCGAGGCTGGCCGAGCCCTGTCGCGCCTCGGAGCCGCTCCATCCGAGGCCGAGTCCTTCGTGCTCGCCGTCAGTCGCCTGGACCGCGGCAAGAACAGCGCAGCATCCATCGACGGGGCCATCAAAGCCGCCAAGAAGCGCTACCCAAAAGCGAGCACCGCCGCGTTCGCGTTGGCTGACGCCATTGCCGCCGGCGCCGCCGATCACGACGCGCGTGCGCTCGCCGCGCTTCGCAAAGCGGCTCTGGCGCCCTCCGAATTCGTGCGTGGGCACGCGCTGTTCCGCCTCGCACGTCACCTCGCCGCCGACCGTGACGCCACCGCCGCGCTTGACACGCTGGACGCCTTCACGGGCCCACTTTCGGATCACCCATTGGCCCCGACGGCGCTCGCGTTCGCGGCCGACCTCGCCCGACGCCTCGGACAAGGGGCGCGCGCGGCGAACATCCTCGACGTCCTCGCTCGAAAGGCAGATTCGCCAGGGCGCCGCGGCGATCCGGGCGCCGCCTTCCAAGTCGCGTGGGCCGCCTTCCGCTCGGGACAAGACGACGCCGCCGCACGGCTGTTCGAGCGCCTCGCCCGGGAGCACGGCCCCACCCTCCACCTCGGTGGCGCCACCTGGGCAGAACGGGCTGGCTATTGGCGGGCCCGATCACTCGAGCGACTCGCTGGCATGCGCCCCGAAGGACGGCGCGACGCCATCGACGCCTACGCCGCAATCGTGGCGCGTTACCCACTCTCGTATTACTCGCACCTTGCTTGGAACCGGCTCTACGAGCTCGACGCCGAACGGGCGATTGCGCAGCGACCGCTTCAGTCGCTCCCGCGTTATGGCCTGCCCGCCGTGACCGACATCAATGCGCTCGAGCTCACGGCGACACCCGACATTCGCTTCCCGGTCGCCCTCCTCCGGGTCGGGCTCGTCGAACAAGCCGAAGCCGAGCTGACCGCACGCTCGCGCACGGGCCTCCTCGGGCCCAACGGCGTGACCCTGCTCCTCTCGCTGCTCGCACGTCGTGGTGGCGCCGAGCCGGGCCGAGCCGTCCGCCTCTGGCACGGCCCCCTCCCCGCTTATCCGGAGTCCGCTGATGAGCGGCTCTGGCGACTCGCCTTTCCCGTCCCGTGGTGGTCCCACGTCGAGACAGCCGCCAAAGCCGACGGCATCTCTCCCTGGATCGCGTACGCCATCATCCGACACGAGTCGCGCTACAACCCGAACGCCTACTCGCGCTCCCGCGCAATCGGCCTCATGCAGCTCCTTGAGAGCACCGCCCGAGGCCTCGCTCGCCCGTCGCTCGAAGGGGTCCCGGCCCGCCCCAATGGCAAAGACCTCCGGGAGCCCGCTGTGAACGTCCGGCTCGGGATCCGCTATGTGCGCGATCTCTTGAAGCATTACGATCAGAACCCGGCGCTCGTGCTGGCGGCCTACAACGCCGGCCCCGGCCGCGTAAAACGCCTGCTCGGCGAAGCGGCGTCCAAGGGCATCACGATGACCGACGAGTTCGTCGAGGAGATCCCCTTCAAAGAGACCCACTCCTATGTGAAGTCCGTGCTCGCCTCCTATGGCGTCTATCGCTACGTCTACGGCTCCCGAGACGACGGCACCATGCGCTCGGTCCCCATCCCCGCCTTCCTCCCGCGAGAGCTGACACAGAATCCATGAGCCACACCCTCCGCCCACGCCTTCTGCTCCTCATACTCGTCGCCGCGGGGTGCTCGGAGGGCTCTTCAACCACGCTCGCGATACCTCCCGACGCCGTCGATCTGGCCGACGCCGTCGTACTCAATGACCCGGAGACGACGTCCATGGACGTGGAGCCCGGCCCTGGCGATGGCGACGACGTCGTGCCGGTCACCGACGTCGAAATGCCGCCCGACACCACCGACCAGCCTGACATCTCCGACGTCACGGAACCCGATGTCACCACCGACGCGACCGGCCCCGACACCAACTCCGAGGACGTCGCCACGCCGGCCTGCTTGACCCTCTCGCCGAGTCACCCCCGCCACGTCGTGCTTTCGATGCCCTACGATCAGGCCAGCCAAAAGGCCGACGTCTGGCAGCTCCGCCCGCTCCTCGAAGGCGGCGCCCTCGGAGAGCCGACGGCGACCTTCGAGATGGGCCGCGCCACCTTCGGAGTCGTCTCGTTTCGCGCCGATGGCGCCGTCGGTGCCGTCGCCCAGGAGAACGGCTCCATTGGGATCTTCTCGGTCGCAGACGATGGCTCCGTCGAGGTCATCGCGCCGAAATTCGAGCCCGACCTTTACGCCGAGACCGTCGAGTTCAACGCGACGGGGGACACGCTCTATGTCGTCGATCCGAACTGGGTCGAGAACGGTGGCGGCATCTACACCGTGGCCGTCGGCTGCGACGGCAAACCCGGCGCCGTCGAGCTCCTCTTCGAGTCCAAGCTGGCCTTGGCCGCCCTGCCGAGCCCCGGCCGCTTCCTGGTGGCCGCTCGGTCGGTCGAGAACAGCCAAGTGGGCCAGCTGCACCTCACGTCGGAATCGGGCGAGGTATTGGCCTCGGCGACGGTCTTCGAGGATCTCGATGACATCATGGCCTCTTTCACCGTCACGCAAGACCGAAAGTACGCCCTCGTGGGCGACTACTCCGAGTTCTCCGGGCTCGACAACCGAATCGGCGCCATCCGAATCGATGGGGACACCTTGACCGCGACCCAGGTCGTCTCACCGATCCTGGATCCCGTGTCGATGGTGACCTCCCCCTTCGGGGACGCCATCCTCGTCGTGAGCGGTTATGGCAACGGCGTGAGGGTGCTCGGCTACGAGCCCGCGAACACGACCACGCCCTTCGTCGATCTCGGCGAACCGCTCTACGCCGGCGCCAGTCCGAAGCTGCCAAGCTCGGCGGTCCTCGTCGAGGGCGCCCAGAGTGAACTCACGGGCCTCGTCCTCATCGTGGAAAACACCGCCGTCCGACGCATGCGCTTCCTCGGCGACAAGAAGGTCAAAGACCTCGGAACGACAGCGGAAGGTAGTGGCGTCGAGTCCATCCCGGGGGCCATCGGCGTCCAGCCGTGAACGAGGCCCGCCCTCTCCGAGCACGTCTTCGGACGGGAATACTGCCGGCCGCGGGGCTGCCCTGGTTCCTCGGTCTGCGCTGGGCCGCGGCGGCCCTGCAGCTCGCCGTGAGCGGGATCCTGTGGTGGTCAGGCGACCGCGGCAATTCAGCGGTCTTCGCGAGTGTCGCCGTCGTCACGGCGGCCAGCAATGGGTTCGCGCTCTGGCGTGTACGCCGTGATGGCCAACGCAGCGGATTCGGCCCGACGCCGATGGCGTTGCCCATCCTGCTCTTCGACACCCTGGCCCACACACTTCTACTGGCGTGCACAGGTGGGCCGACCAATCCGTTCTCCGTCTTCTACCTCGTCCTCGTCAGCGTCGCGGCCGTGCTTACCTCCGTTTCGAGCACGTGGATCGTGACGACGCTGTCGTCGATCTGCTTCGGCCTGCTCTTCTTTTTGCCAGAGCCCAATGCGGGCGCTGCGGCTACCGCTCATCGCCATCACCACAGCATGTCGATCTCGTCGGCTGACTCCGACGGCGATGAAGAGCCCTTCGACTTGCACCTGCAGGGCATGTGGTTTGCGTTCACGGTCTCCTCGGCGCTGGTCGCGCTCTTTGTCACGCGACTCACAGGCGCGCTGGCCGCCGAGCGCGACCGCTCCAACCGAGTACACCGCCTCGCGAGCCTCGCGACGCTCGCAGCCGGGTCAGCGCACGAGATCGCTAATCCTCTCGCGACGATACGCATCGCCATCGACGAGATGGAAGCGACGCTGGGCGATCGCGCGCCTGACCTCGTGGACGACATCCACCTCGTCCAACGCGAGGTCGAGCGCGCTCGCGCCGTACTCGATCGGCTGACCTTGGCTTCGGGCGAGGTGATGGGCGAGTCGCCGCGCTCCGTCACGGTCCTCGAGCTCCTGACCGCCGCCGTCGCAGACCTTCCACCCGCCGAGCGCGCGCGGGTCACCTGGACGGTCGGCGCGGAGGCTCTGGCGCTCCCGGCCACGGCGATGGCGCAGCTCTTCCGGCGCCTCATCGACAACGGGCTCGACTCATCTCCCGCCGCTCGCGTGACCGTCACCGTCGTCTCATCGCGTCACACCGTGCTCATCGCCGTGGAGGACAACGGTCCCGGCATGACGCGCGACGTGCTTCAGCACATCGGGGAGCCCTTCTTCACCACCAAGGCCCCCGGCCGCGGCATGGGACTCGGCATCTTCTTGGCGCGCGCGCTCCTCGATCAGCTCGGCGGTAGCCTCGAATACACCGCAATGCCCGGCTCCGGCACGGAAGCCGTAGTTCGACTTCAGAGGCGCATGCCGGCTCGGACGGTGTCCAGCCCGTGATTGGACGGCAATACGTCGCAGGTGTACGACCGGTTCGCGAGAATGACCCACGATGACCGTAGCTTCCCCCGCCATGCCTCCGAGCGAGACTCTTCCGACGCTCCTCATCGTCGACGATGATGCGGTCCTGCGCGAACGCCTCTCCCGAGCGCTCGAACGGCGAGGCTTCTCGGTGACGATGGCCACAGACGGGACCGCCGCGATCGCGCTCGCCGAAGCCGAGAGCCCCGAATACGCGCTAGTCGACATGCGCATGCCCGGACCGTCCGGCCTTGACGTGGTCCGCGAGCTCGTCCGCATCGATCCGGGCACCCGCATCGTCGTGCTCACCGCCTATGGCAGCATCGCGACCGCGATCGAAGCCATCCGGCTCGGCGCGACGTATTACCTTCAAAAGCCGGCCAGCATCGACCAGATCATCGCCGCCTTCGAGCGGGGCAAGGCCGACGGCCCCGAACGGCCACCAGCGCCGACCGAGGTCCCGTCACTCGCCCGCGCCGAGTGGGAGCACATCCACCAGGTGCTCTCGGACTGCGCCGGCAACATTCGCCAAGCAGCGCGGCTACTTGGCTTGCACCGACGGACCCTGCAGCGCAAGCTCTCCAAGTTCCCCCTCAGCCGGTGACCACGCTTGCCTCGCCGCCGGCGTCGGCCGTCGCCGCCTTCGACCTCCGCTTCGCCGCGACCGTCGCGGCCGCTGCCTGCGTTTGGTATCTCACCGCCCTTGCCCCTGGGGTTGGCGGCGGCGACAGCGGCGAGCTCACCACGGCCGCCCTCGAACTCGGCCTCGCGCACCCGCCGGGCTACCCGCTCTACGTGTGGCTCGGCCACGCCTTCACTTGGTGGCCCATGGGCACCGTGGCCGAGCGAGTGGCGGCGCTCTCCGCCGTCTCCGCCTCGCTCTCAGTTGGGCTCTTGGCCGCCCTTCTGCGCTCGCTCGGGCTGGGGAGGAGCGTCGCTCTCGGCACCGCGGCGCTCTACGCCGCAACCCCGCTCCTCTTCCGATACGCGGTCGTGGCCGAAGTCTTCGCCCTGAACAACGCGCTCTGCTTCGGCATTCTGCTCGCCACCACCGCCGTGTTGAAGGGCTCCTCACGCGCCGCCATCGTGGCCGGAGTCCTCGCAGGCCTCGCCGTCAGCAATCACCACACCTCGGTCTTCGTCATCGTGCCCGCGCTCGCCGCAATCGCGTGGCGTCAGCGCTGGTGGCGACAGCCCCGCGCGGCGGCACAGACCGCCATCGCGGTTCTCATCGGCCTCATCCCCTACGTCCAACTCCCGCTCGCCGCCGCCAGCGACGCGGAGACCGTCTGGGGCGACGGCAGCAGCTGGAACGGCTTTTGGCATCACTTCTTCCGTCGTGATTACGGGACTTTCCAGCTCGCGTCCGGCCCGTCCGCCGGTCAGGTGCCCACGAGCGGTCAGTTGCTCGCGTTTCTCCGTGCCGCCTTCTCAGAGCTGTCGTGGGCCGGGTTGCCCTTGGCCGCGATCGGGCTCTTCAGAGGACTTCGCTCACGATCACACCGCGCCATCACTGTGGTCGTCGTCGTCGCATTGGCCCTGTCGGTCGTCGTATTTCACTCCCTCGCGAACCTCCCGCTCGGCGACCCACTCCTGTACGAGACCGTGGCCCGCTTCTGGATTCTCCCGCTCGCGCTCCTCGCCGTGCTAGTCGGCATCGGACTCGACGGCCTCCCCGCGCACTGGGCAGGACGGGCGGCCATCGTCCTTGGCGCCATCGCGGTCGTCCGCATCGCGCCCGCGTCCAGGCAGTTTGGCAGCGACGCGATTGAGGCCTACGGACACGCCATCCTCGAGCCGCTCCCAGATGGCGCTGTGCTCCTGACGCGCGGCGACCTCATCACGAACGCCGTCCGCTATGCCCGAATCGGGGCCGGTTTTCGGGAGGACGTCCTCGCCCTCGACCTTGAGATGTTGACGCAGCCGTCCTACGTGGCGCGCATGTCGCGACGATGGGGCTTCACGTTCCCAGGTCCGTCCTATGCGCCGAGCCCCGCGCTCGGCTTCGACCTGGCGGCACTCGTCACGGCGTTCGGAGTGCGGCCGGTCTTTATCTACCCCGAGCCCCGGCCGGACGACCTCAGCGCCTCACGATTTCACCTGTGGCCACTCGGATTTGCGCAACGACTGCTGCCCTTGACGGCTCCGGCACGGGCCGTCGAACCGTGGCGAGCGGAGGAGGCTCCCCGCCTCGAACGCCTCCGTGGGCGATTCGAAGGTTTGGCTACGGCGTTCCCACCAGGCACGTGGGAGCACGTCGTCGGGCTCGATCTCTACGCCGCCCGGCATCGTGCTGCATATGTTCTCCTCCTCGCTGTGATTCGTGGCGATGGCGGCGCCTCGACCCTCGCCACCGCCGCCGCCGATTACCGTGCACTGGCCGCTGAGCCAACCGCGCCCTGGTACGTGTTCAAGAACCTGGGCATGCTCGAAGAGCGCCTCGCGCTGACCGAACCGGCGGCGTCCACCCGAGTCCTCTCAGCCTGGGCTCGATACCTCGAGCTCGCACCCACCTCGGATCCGGACCGTCCTGCCATCGAGGCCACCGTAGCACGCCTTCGGAGACCGTGAGCCCGGGCTCGAATGGTCTTCGATTTGGGCTTTGTCAGCTCGTCGCGGATACTGGCGCCCATGAAGTACGCCATCCTATCGCTCGTGCTCGTCCTCGGACTACCCGAAGTCGCCTCTGCTCAGACCGACGTCTGCGCGGGGCGGTGCGGCGCCTACCTCTCCAGCTTCAGCTGCGGATGTGACGACGCATGCGATACATACGGCGATTGCTGTAGCAATGTATACTCAGTCTGCCGAATCCCGACAATCACGTCGGTTTCGCCAACGGCCTTTCCAACGACCGGCGGGACGGTGCTCACCATTCAGGGCAAGTACCTGACGCCACCGGCGACCATCGAGCTTCGTAAGGACGCGGGCTCGACGGGGGCAGCACTCGACTCGGTCGTAGGCTCGTCCACCTCGGTCACGGCCACCACGGGTGTCGGCGCGGGCAAGGATCTCCAGGTCTGGGTCAAGAACAAGTACGGCGCCGCTGGCCTCTCGAGCGTGACGGTCTCCTATCAGCCGCCCCGTCTCGACAGCATTATCCCGTCAGACCTCGGACCCACGGCGGGTGGCTCCGTCATCGTCCTCACCGGTGCGAACTTCGGTACGAGCCCGACCATCACGGTCGGCGGGGCCTCCTGCGCGGTCGTGCCCTTCTCGGCAGTCCATTCGAGCGTGAGCTGCGTCGTGCCCGCTGGCCAAGGTTCGTCGGACGTCGTCGTTACGATGGCGGGTCAATCTTCCGTTGCGCTTCTCGCGAACTACGCATCCCCGTCGCTGACGAACGTGACTCCGACTCTGCTCCAGCCGTCCGGCGGCCAACTCTTGACGATCACCGGGACGAGCTTCGGCACCCAAGGCGCCTCGGTCACCGTCAATGGCGCGGACTGCCCCATCGCAACTCACACTCACACCCAACTCACGTGCCAAGTCCCATCCGGCGCCGGTGTCAATGTCCCGGTCGCTGTCACCCTCACCGGGAAAGCGTCGAACACCCTCCCCGTCACCTATGCGGGCGGCGTGGTCACGAGCGTCACGCCCAGCAACGGACCGACCACTGGCGGTGTCGCGATCACGATCGCAGGAGCTGGCTTCAGCGGCACCGCCTATTCGGTCACGGTCGGCCAAGTAGGCTGCCCGATCACGGCCGCGGTATCGGGGGGCATCGTGTGTACGCTCCCCCCGGGCACGGGGTCGGCAGTGCCCATCGTCGTCACGCCGACGGGCGGTACGGCGACCGCACCCTACTTGGGCTTCTCCTACTTGCCACCGCTCATCACGTCGGTCTCACCACTCGCGCTCAATGCCGCCGGGGGAACGCTCGTGACGATCGCCGGGACCAACTTCGGCCCCAGTCAGGGGAGCGTTCGAATCGACGGGCGCCCGTGTACGACGACGCCGGCGTCGTGGACCAACACATCGGTCTTCTGCACGTCCCCGGGCGGCCTGGGGGCCAAGCGCCCGCTAGCGATCACGGTGACCGGGCAGTCCACGATCAACTACGAGCTCTCCTATAAGGCGCCATCCATCACATCCGTGAGCCCGTCGTCAGGACCCGCCGGGGGTGGTAGCCCCATCACAATCCAGGGCGCCCACTTCGGCGTCGATCCACTTGGACCCGCGTCCGTCACGGTCGGAGACCTGCCGTGCGTCCTCTTGTCGCGAGCCGACAACCGAATCATCTGTACGACCCCGGCTGGCTCAGGAAAGGCACGTCGCATCCAGGTCACCGCGGGCCTACAGACCTCCTCCGAGGCGCTCGACTACGCCTACGACGCCCCGATGATCACGTCGGTGAACCCGACGAGTGGGTCGACCTCGGGTGGTGTCATCGTCACTGTCCTTGGGCAGAACTTCGGAAGCGCCACCGGTCAGGTGCTCGTCGGCGAGAGCGCCTGCCCAGTGACGACGTGGAGCAATCTCAAAGCCACCTGCACATTGCCGCCCGGCTCTGGGGCGGACCTCACAATCACCGTCAACGACGCCCACGGCCAGACGGCCACCTTCGGCTCCTTCGACTACGATCCGCCGGTCATAACCTCCGTCACACCCAGCGCCGTGTCATCGGCCGGCGGGACCACGATCACGGTAACGACGAGTGTCGCACTCGACGCGTCAGCGCAAATCAGCGTCGGCGGTGTGACGTGCGTTGCGTCGTCCGTGAGTGGTCGCGATCTCCTTTGCGTGACGCCGGCTGGCTCCGCCGCCGTCGCACCCGTGGTCGTCACCCACGCCGGGCAATCCTCGCCCCCCTTCTTCAACTTTGGCTACCTCCCGCCGACGATTAGCTCGGTGGAACCGACGGCTGGCCCCGCCGCGGGCGGCACCCTCCTCACACTCAGCAGCCTCGGCTTCGGGACGGCGACAGCGACGGTCACGGTCGCTGGTCGCGCCTGCCCACTCATCTCGTCGAGCCCGCAGACCCTCGTCTGCAGGCTCCCAGCCGGCCACGAGGAGGACGCGCCCGTGGTCGTGACGACAGCCCAGCAGTCGTCGGCCCCCGTCGCCTTCGCCTACGAGGCTCCGATCCTCACCTCCGTCACCCCATCGGTCGGGCCGACCGCCGGAGCCGTGCCCATCACCATCGTCGGGAAGTTTGGTGAGACCGGCCCGATTGAGGCGCGGGTCGGCGGAAGCGCGTGTTCACTCGTCAGCGTCACGGCGCTCGCGGCCACCGACCAACCCGCGAGCACCGGGGTCGTGTGCACCTTGCCCGAGGGCGCCGGCGCGGCGGCGCTCGTCGACGTTCGTATTGGCGGGCGAGCCAGTAACTCCCTAACCTCATTCGGTTATATTCCGCCCGCTATCACGAGCATCACGCCGTCCACGGCACCGATCGGAGGCGGCATCCCGGTGACCATCGTCGGCACCAACTTCGGGACCACCGCGTCGGTGACCGTCGCCGGCCGCGCGTGTCCGCTCGTCGGCGCGGCCTCCCACGGTCAGGTCGTGTGTACACTCGGTGCTGGCGCCGAAGCGGCCGCGCCGGTGGTCGTCACGACCGCGGGCCAGTCGAGTGAGCCAGCCACCATCGCCTATGCGGCCCCGACGATTACGACGGTGAGCCCAGCGCTTTCGCCTCCGGCGGGCGGCGGCACCCTGCAGGTGACCACGGACGCCCCGTCGTCGCTCTCCCCGGTGGTCCTGGTCGGCGGCCAGCCATGCCCGATCACGGCACACCAAAGCGGCGTCATCTCTTGCACAATCCCGCCCGGCGTCGGGGAGTCAGTCGCGGTCGTGGTCACCGTTACGGGTCGCTCGAGCGTCGCCTGGATGGACTTCGGGTACGATGGTCTTCATCCGCTCGCGGTGTCGCCCAGCGTGGGTCCGGCACTGGGTGGGACCACGCTCACACTCACGGGCTCGTTCCTCGTTGGAGCCACGTCGGTGAAGGTCGGCGATGCGGCGTGTCCGATCGTGCCGGACTCTGCGAATGGCACCTCCTTGCAGTGCATCACGTCCGCCGGCACTGGGCTCGACCTCCCGGTCATGGTCATCGCGAACGGCGTGGAGACCGCCCAAGGGGTCTACTCGTACGCATGCCTTGCCGGCCTCGGCGCCGCCGGGACCCCGCGCTCCTGCGAGCTCTGCGCCGAGGGGACCTACTCGCCGGGCGGGACTGACAATGCCTGCTTGCCCTGCGAGGAAGGCCGGGCGGCGCCCACGACGGGCTCGGCGGCCTGCTCGCCGTGTACGTCGGGGCGATTCTCGGCCACGACGGGGGCGATCGAGTGCCTCCCGTGCGAAGCGGGGGCCTCGTCCGAGATCGGCGCGTCGAGCTGCACACCCTGTTCGGCCGGCACCTGGGCGGCAGAAGGGGACGAGGGGTGTACGGAATGTGCAGAAGGAACCTACTCCGGTGAAGGGGCCACTGAGTGTACCCCCTGTGGACCTGGGCGTTTTGCACCCGTGAAGGGCTCACTTGCGTGCCTCCCCTGTGAAGCAGGGACCTTCGCCGCGGATTCCGGCGCCGTGAGTTGCGCACCCTGTGACGCCGGCCGGGTCGCCCCACTCGACGGGGCGTCGGAGTGTACGCCGTGCGACGGCGGGTCGACGCCCGCTTCGGGCGCAGTCACGTGTACCCCGTGCGACGCGGGGACGAAGGCCGCATCGGGCGAGGCGGCGTGTACGCCGTGCGCCGAAGGCACCTATTCTCTAGCGACCGCCAGCACTTGCACGGAATGTCCTGTCGGTGAATTCGCGAGCGCCCCAGGTAGCATGGCGTGCAGCCCGTGCCCCGAGGGGCGATTCGCGGCGACCACCGGAACGATCGTCTGCACCCCGTGTGCGGTTGGCGAAGGTGGTGTCCCGTGTGCCGACGGAAACGTATGCACCGCGACCTCGTGTGATCGGAGCGTCGGGTGCACATCGTCGCCGGTAACTGGACCATGTGATGACGGCGATCTCTGCACCGACTCCGATCAATGCGTCAATGCTACCTGCACTGGCGCTCCGGTCTCCTGCGACGACTCGGATGCGTGTACGAAGGACACCTGCACCCCCACGGGCTGCGCGCATGAGCTCGACGACGTGTGCTGCGCTGCGCTCCCGGCGACCTCCGCGTGCCACGAGGGCGATCTGCACTGGTTCGACGGCTGCGGGCGCGTCGGCGAGCTCGCCATCGACTGCGACGACGACGATCCCTGCACGACCGACTCCTGCCCGGAGTCCGGCACCGAGTGCAAACACGCCGTGGTGGACGGTTGCACGGCGTGTACGGAGGAACCCTACGTCGCCTGCGACGCGGGCCTCCTCGTGAGCTACGACGGCTGCGGCGTCCCGGTCGGCACCGAAGATTGCTCCGACGACGACCCCGACACCGTCGACTCCTGCGACCCCGAGACGAACGCGTGCGTGAGCGAGCCCGTCGTGGCGGACGGGACGGACGCGACCGATGCCGCGGATGCGACCGATGGGACGGATGCGACCGACGGGACGGATTCGACCGACGCCACCGACGCGACCGACGCCACGGACGCCACGGACGCCACGGATTCGACCGACGCCACAGACGCGACCGATGGGACGGATGCGACCGACGGGAGGGATACGACCGACGCCACGGATTCGACCGACGCTACGGATGGGACGGACGCCAGCGATTCGACCGACGCCACCGACTCGACCGACGGGGTCGACGCGGTCGATGGTCTCGAGGCCGGCGACGATCAGACGGACGGGACCGACGGTGTCACGGACGCCTCGGACGGCGCCGGCCCCGATGCGGGCGGTGACGACGCTGTGGACGATGTCGGCAGCCCCAGCGGTGCCGACGCCGACGACACGCCGGCCGGAGACGATCCGTTGTGCTCCGCGCACCCCCGCGCGGGCGACTCGGCCTGGGTGTGGTCCGTGTTGCTCGTCATCGCGGCGTTCGGACTTCGTCGACGGTGGCTCTAGATATCGCCTCCCCAGACGGTGAAGTCGTTTATAACATCACCTCGGCCGGGGGCGAAGATGGCTTGATATTCTCCTCGAAGAAGGGAGAATGCTGGACGTGAGCGAAGTAGAACAGCGAGTCCGTGCCCGCTTGACCGAGAAGGTGGCTGAGGCCGTCTCGAGTACAATCCCGAATGGGACGCCGCGCCTCGTCCACGGGACCGTACAGCTCAGCGGCAAGGCCACCGCGGTCATCGGCATGCGCCGCGCCGGCAAGACCACGTACTTGCATCAGTTGCGCCGTGACCAGCTCGCGAGTGGCGCGCCACGCGAAGCTGTCCCCTACGTCAACTTCGAGGACGAGCAACTCGCTGGTATGGAGGCGCAGCACCTCGGCTTCTTGCTCGACGCGTACGGTCGCGCGCTCCCGCCGCTGCGGGGGGCCCACTCGGTCTCGTGGTATCTCGACGAGATACAGGTCGTGCCGGGATGGGAGGCCTTCGTCCGGCGTGTCCTCGATTCGGACAACGTCCGCGTCGTCATCAGTGGCTCGTCGGCCCGCCTGCTCAGCCGGGAGATCGCGACCTCCATGCGCGGCCGGGCGTGGGAAGTGCGCATCTACCCGTTTGGCTTTGGTGAAGCGCTCACCTTCGCTGGGACGCCGGTGCCGCCCGACCCCAGCTTCCTCACCTCCGCCGAACGCGCTACGCTCGAACATGCCCTGGTCACCTACCTCGGTCGAGGTGGCTTTCCCGAAGCGCAGCCCCTCGCGCCGCGCGACCAACTGCGGCTCATGCAGGACTACGTCGACGTCGCCATTCTGCGCGACGTCGTCGAGCGCCATCAGGTCACGAACGTCACCGCGCTGAGGTCGATGGTGCGCCACTTGCTCGGTAACGCGGGGAGCTCCTTCAGCGTCGAGAAGTTCCACGCCTCCATGAAGTCACAGGGGATCCCGGCCTCGCGCGACACGGTCCACGAGCTCCTCGGCCACCTCGACGACTGCTTCCTCGTGAGGCCCGTCTGGCTCGACGACGACTCCGAGCGTCGACGCATGGTAAACCCTCGAAAGGTCTACCCAATCGACCCCGGCCTCACGCTCCCGTACGCCCGCTTTGGCAAGACCAACGTCGGCCACGCCCTCGAGACCATTGTCCTCATCGAGCTCGAACGTCGTCACGCGGAGGTCGGCTACGTGAAGACCAAAGACGGCTTCGAAGTCGACTTCATCGCCCGCTACCCGAGCGGCGACGTCGAGCTCGTCCAGGTCTGCGCCGACGTCACCGACGCGGCCAGCCGAACTCGCGAGATCCGCGCGCTCGTCGCTGCCGCCGACCGCTATCCCGGTGCCCAGCGGCGCCTTCTCACGCTTTACCGAGAGGTCGTCCCGGACGTGCCGGCGGGAATCGAGGTGATGCCGGCGTACGAGTGGCTGCTCTCGGCGGCCGGCGCCCGGTGAACCCGTGTAGCCACGTCGATGGGGTCATCGAGATTGACCGACCTGGCTAGAAGGGCGGCTTTTCAAAGGCGACGCGTTGACGACCGTGAGGTCAGTCGCATTGTTGATTTAATTGGATTCTAAAATTATCACTATTTCGGCAAAGTTGTCGTTGACGGTCTCGCTTAGTACTTGCATGGCTTACTGGCTGTGAATATCGACCACTTTATAGCCGCCATGTGTTTGTTTTTGGCCTCCTGTGCCGAGGACGGCGGCGACGTCCGGTGCTCGCCGTCCCCGGGCCTCACGTGCCCCACCGAGTGCCGCTCACATACCGGAACTTCCTACGACACGAACCGAAAATGCAGCAACCGAGACGATCGGAGAGCCGTGACGTGCACTCCGATGACCTCGACGAGCTCCCGGGGCTCTGCGAGCTTTTGTCTGAAGCGTGGTGATTTGATTCTGGTGGGCATGGCTCTCGGAATCGATACCGAGGCGATCGACATGGAACGATGTGATGCGGAACTTGAGAAGGAGACGCTCTCGTACGGTTTCTGTGAGTGACGCCACCCGACTCGCGGTGCGTCGTCACCAAGGACTCGTCCGGTCGTCGAAGCCGTCCTCGAGCCGTAGGCGGTTCAGTCCCGCGTGACGGCAAGCGCCAAGTGCGCTAGAGCGGCCCCCGTGACGCCGCCCCCGACCACGCCATGACCTCGACCATCCGCTTCCCTCCCGAGCTGCCGATCTCGGCGCGCGCGGCCGACATCGCTGCGGCGATCGAATCGCGCCAAGTCGTCATCGTGGCCGGCGCCACCGGCAGTGGGAAGACCACGCAACTGCCCAAGATCGCACTGGCGATGGGGCGCGGCGAGCGCGGCGTCATCGGCGTCACACAGCCGCGGCGCATCGCGGCCACGAGCGTCGCGGCGCGGGTCGCCAGCGAGCTTGGTACGCCGGTCGGCGTCGACGTCGGCTACCAGATCCGCTTCGAGGACCGGTCGTCGTCCACCACGCGCGTGAAGTTCATGACGGACGGGATCCTGCTCGCTGAGATCCAGGGCGATCCTCTGCTGCGCCGCTACGACACGCTCATCATCGACGAAGCGCACGAGCGTAGCCTCACCATCGACTTCCTGCTCGGGTGGCTCAAACAGCTCCTCCCGCGCCGGCCCGACCTGAAGGTCATCGTCAGCTCCGCGACCATCGAGACCGAGCGATTCAGCGCGTTCTTCGGCGGCGCGCCGATCATCGAGGTCGAAGGCCGCACCTACCCGGTCGACGTGCTCTACGAGCCGCCTCCGGACGAAGACGAGCTGCCCCTCGCCGTCGCGAACGCCGTCGCCGAGGTCATCGACCTCGATCCCCA
This sequence comes from Myxococcales bacterium, assembly GCA_018780435.1. Lineage (GTDB taxonomy): Bacteria > Myxococcota_A > UBA9042 > SXOO01. The sequence goes on along the minus strand of JADMJS010000015.1, from coordinate 45,599 downwards.
CGGCGATGTCCTCGCGTTTCTCCCCGGCGAACGCGAGATCCGCGAGACCGAGCAGGAGCTGAACGGCCGCGGGCTCCGAAACACCGTGATCATGCCGCTCTACGCGCGCCTCTCGGCCAGCGAACAAGCGAGCGTCTTCACGACCGGCCCCCGGCGGCGAGTCATCCTCGCCACCAACGTCGCCGAGACCTCCGTCACCATCCCGGGCATCGTCTACGTCGTCGACGCCGGCGTCGCCCGCATCTCGCGCTACGACTCGCGCTCCGGCATCACCCGCCTGCAGGTCGAAGCCATCTCGCAAGCAAGCGCCGACCAGCGCAAAGGCCGCTGCGGCCGCGTCCGCCCGGGCATCTGCGTGCGCCTCTACGACGAAGACAGCTTCGCCGCCCGCCCTGCCTTCACCGATCCCGAGATCAAGCGCTCCGGCCTCGCCGGCGTCATCCTGCGCATGAAGTCGCTGGGCCTCGGAGAGATCGACGCCTTCCCCTTCCTAGACCCGCCCTCATCCCGAGCGATCGCGGAGGGTTACAAGGTCCTCGAAGAGCTCGGCGCCATCGACGACCGGAAGGAGCTCACCCCGCTCGGCGGCCGCCTCGCGCGTTTCCCCGTCGACCCCCGCATCGGGCGCATGATCCTCGCCGGCGCCGACATGGGCTGCCTGCGCGAGGTCCTCATCATCACTGCCGCGCTCTCCACCCAAGACCCGCGCGAACGCCCCCGCGAACTCCAAACCAAGGCCGACGAGCTCCACCGCCGCTTCCGGGACGAACACTCCGACTTCGTGGCCCTCCTCCGCATGTGGGAGTTCGTGAAAGAGGCCGAGCGCAAAGGCACCTCGAACCTCCGCCGCACCTGCCGCGACAACTTCCTGTCCTTCCTGCGCGTCCGCGAGTGGGGCGAGGTCCACCGGCAGCTCGAAGACATCGCGTCCGAGCTGCGCCTGGGCCAGGCCGGCAGCCGGTCAGGCGGCCAAGGCGGCGATTACCACCGCGCCATCCTCACCGGGATCCTCTCGCGCATCGGCGAGTGGGACCCCGAGAAGCGAAACTACATCGGCGGCAAACAGACCCGCTTCCAGCTCCACCCGAGCTCCGCGCTCGCGAAGAAGCCCCCCGCGTGGGTCATGGCCTTCGAGCTCGTCGACACGTCGCAGCTCTTCGCGCGGATGGCCGCCCGCATCGACCCGCTCTGGCTGCTCGACGTCGCCGACCACCTCGTGAAGCGCAGCTACTCGGCCCCCCACTGGTCCGAACGCGCCGGGCGAGCGTCGGTCAAAGAGACCTGCACCCTCTTCGGCCTCACCATCGCGCGCGACCGCTCGGTCGACTACGCCGCCATCAACCCGAAGGGCGCCCGCCGGCTCTTCATCGACTACGCGCTCATCCGCGGCGAATACGAGTCGCGCGGCGCCTTCCAAGCCAAGAACTTGGCCGTCCAAGCCGAAGCGTCGAAGATCCGCGCTCGCGCCCGCCGCTCCGACCTCCTCGCCGACGACGGCGCCCTCTTCGCCTTCTTCGAGGCCCGCGTCCCGGCCGACGTCGTGAACGGCAAGACCTTCGAAGACTGGCGCGACGTCGCCGAGAAGCGTGACCCGACGCTCCTCTGCTTCTCGCTCGAACACATCTTCGCCGACGACACCGACCTCCACCCCGCCGACTACCCGGACACCCTCACGCTCCACGGCGCGAAGCTCCCGGTCGCCTACCGCTTCGACCCCGCCTGCGACGACGACGGGATCACGCTCACCATTCCTCTCGTGATGGTCCCGCAACTCGACCCCGGGGAGCTCGATTGGACCATCCCCGGCTGGCTCGTCGAGAAGATCGAAGCGCTCCTCCACGAGCTCCCCAAAGCCACGCGGCGCGAGCTCGGTCCCCTGCCGGCCCTCTCCACCCGTCTCGCCGCAACGCTCACGCCCTTCCGCGGCCCGATGTTGCCGGCGCTCAGCCAGGCGCTCCGGGAGGCGACGGGCGTCGACGTCCCACCCGCCGCCTGGCGCACCGACCTCATCCCGCCGTTCCTGCGCACGACGGTCGTGCTGACGGATCCGAAAGGCGAGGTCGTCGCCCAGGGCCGTAAGGTCGACGAACTATTCAAGAAATACGGCGCCAAGGCCCGTGACGTCTGGCAGAGCGCCCCGCCCCCGAAAGCCTTCGAACGAAAGGGCGTCACCGCGTGGGACTTCGGAGACCTCCCCGAGTACGTGACGCGCCGCGTCGGCAACACCGACGTCCGCAGCTACCCCGCGATCGTGGACGTGGGCAACCACGTCGACCTCGAGCTGATGCAGTCGGCCCCCGCCGCCGACGCCGCTACCCGCCTCGGCCTCCGCCGCCTCGCGTCCATCACCGCCCGCGCCGCCATCACGTCAATCACCCCGCGCCTCCCGCTCTCCCTCACCCGCACCGACGGCGCCATCGCCCGCCGCAGCGACGACGACACCTTCCGCATCGTCCTCCTCCACGCCCTCATCGACGTGGCCTTCTGCCTCGGCCCACACCACCCGGTCCCGCGTACCCAGGCCGCATGGAAAGCCGTCGTCACCGCCGGCATCCCGCGCCTCCAAGTCGCCTTCGGCCAATTCACGGACGCCATCGAGGCCCTACGCCCCGAGCTCCAGAAGACGCTCACCGCCCTCCGAAACGCCAGCCGCCACCTCGCCGCCAAAGCCGCCATCACCGACATCCACGCCCAGCTCGACCACCTCCTCCCGCCCGACCTGATGGCCCACGCGCTCCCGGCGGACCTCGCGCACGTCCCCCGCTACCTCCGCGCCATCACGGCCCGCCTCGACCGCGCCATCGCCAACCCGAAGAAGGACGCCGACAAGCTCGCCCCCCTCCTCCCGGTCTGGACCCGCCTCCTCCAAAAGCGAAAGACGGCCAAAGACGCGGCCGCGGCCTTCGAAGTCCTGATGATGTTCGAAGAACTGCGCGTGGCGACCTTCGCCCCGGAGCTGAAGCCGGCGTACCCGGTCTCGCTGCAGAAGGTCGCGGCGGCGGTGGAGGCGCTCGCCTGATCACCTCAAGACCGTGCGTCCTTCGTGAATCACGCTGCCGAAGCTGGCTTTCAGCTCGCCGCCGCTGCCACGACGAGCGCCTTTCTCGTCGCATCAGCTCTGGTTGGGCCAGGCGGGAGGCGACCCGCCACGGCTGCGTAGCGAGTCGAGCGGATCGCTGGAGGACCGCCTCGACCGTCAATCCACCCTATCGCCTCCCCGACGTCGCGATCTGCCAGTCCCTGAAGAAGCTCCATCACCGTAGGCTCGTAGTCAGGTTGCAAACCAGCGATACCGAGGAGCGTCATGAACCAGTCCGTCCGCGTCGGGAGGATACGCTTCGAGACAACTCGAGCGGCATCGAGCGACCAAGTCGGCTGAACGATGAGGCACTCGAAGAGCGAGAGTGCCAGCGTCCCTTGGAGGCACCGCTCCAAGAACGACCCCAGCCGCGGTAGCGCCCATTCCTGTTGCTCCATCCACGCATGGAACCTTGGAACACCCACACAGTCGAGGACCGGGCCCGTCAGTGAGTCCACCAAGACCTCGGCAAAGAGCCGCGTCGTAAGCAGTTGCTCACCGAGAACAAGGGACCCTTCGCTACTCTGGGACCGGAGTCGTCGAAGAGCGAACCCGATGAGCCCGCCCCATCCGTACCAGCCCTCGTCCCAGATTGCGTCCTCGTCTACATAAGACTTTTCTGCATGCGCGACTTCAGTCGACGCCCAGCTCAGCCGGTCGGAAGTCGGGTCACTCGCCGCCGCAAGGAGCGCGTACGCAAGACGCGGAGCTGACTGCTCCGTCTTACTGAACGCCAGCTCCCACTCCGCGGCCCCAGCAAGTTTGAAGAAGTCGACTCCCCGCCAGCCCAGGTAGTCGATTGCGTGCGGAATGTGCGCGGGAGGTAGATCCACAAGCGTGCGGAGTAATACTTCGCCTGCCTTTCCCGCATCAGCGTCCGTCAGGTGGCGAAGCGCCGTGACTCGGGTGTTTTCATTGAATGGCCCGGTCACAAGTCGCTCCAGGATGGCGCCGTCGGCGCTGAACGAGAGCTCGTCGAGAGCCGACTCGCGGCTCGTTTCCGACGGCCCACGCCCAGCCTTAGGGTCGGCTCGACGCTTCCTGCCGAGCTCCCCCCGGCGTTGGACTTGCCCGAGCATGTCATCCTCCCTCAGCGGGCACGCCTCCAGCCAATCGAGAATGCGTGCGTCAGGAAGACCGCACTCCACGAACAGCGCCCAGGGGAGCCGTACAAGAGCCGACGAAGACCACGCCATCCAGACCTGGGTGGGCGGCGTCGGCTCGAGCAGCCTTTGCAGGATGCACTTGCCGACCGGCAGCATCTTCACCCCATCATCCATCCAGGGTTCTGGCCCAATTCTCTTCACTAGGTCGACGAGGCGTTCCTGCAGCGCGCTCCGGTCGGGCAGGCGATCCATAACGGCCACGAGAGCGTGGGCGAAGTCTTCACGAGCACTGCGGATCGAGGCCTCAGCGACTCGAAGAAGGGCCTCCCCACAGGCGTCAGGGTCGTGCTTCAGCAGCAGCTCCAGCGCGCGCCCGGCCAGCGGCCGCCCCATGTCGTAGAGCTGCGGCCACACTGGAACGCCCAACCCGCCCGTCAGTAGGACCGCACCTTGGACGTCTTCGCGATCGATGAAGTCGCTTCCGACGACCTTTCGCCACTCCCATTCGCTGGAACGGTCGAACACCTCCTCCTTGCGCTCGCCGATGGCTGCCCAGAGTGTCGGATCCCAGGCACTCAAGCTCCCGACCGAGGCCGCGCGTCTTCGCAGCTCCGCCAAGTGCGCGTCGAGTTCCGGACGCCCGTGGATCGCGGCCACTCGACGAACACCTCTCTCCAGCCCGAGATCGAGGCCCAGCCCACCGCCGCCGAGCTCCTTTCGCCGGCGGATCGAGATCCCGGCGAGTAGCGCGACGGCGCCATGACCGAGAAGCGGGTAGTCCTCGCGAAGCGGGCCTACTTGTCGCTCGATGGGCCGCTCCGGTGGGGCGTACTCACACCACCAGAGCAGAGCAAGCTCGAACGCTTTGCGGACGATGGCGACATCTGTTCCTGGGAGAGTGCTGGAGAGCAGCACCATCAGGGTTGGCATGGCCTCGGCGAGCTCGGGTACGTCCATCGCCAGAATCTGGGATAACACCCGACTCACGTCATTGCGCTCGACGGCGTCGAGGATCAAGAGTTGGTGACGGAACGGCTCTGGGCACGCCTGCCACTTGGTCGGGTCGAGCGCGACGAGATAGAGGAGCGGATCGGCAGGGAAGAAGCGACCATCGAGCTCATAGAACAGCCCAAACCGAGTCAGCCGATCCACCAGCCTTTCGGCCCACTGCGTCGCTGGCCCTTCCTTTGGGAGCTTCCCCGCGTCTGCAAGGTGAAGCACATGCTGCAGAAGGAGTCCGCGACTCGGCGCTTCTCCGCTCACAACAGCCCTCTCCGCCACTCGCCGAATGAGGTCTTTACCGTCTCGGAAAAGGAAGCCTCCACGCTGAGCTGCCTCGGGATCATCCTCCTGCTCGCAACGCCGGACGCAGACGTCCACGAACCCCTCGAGCAGGTGCGACAGCTTTGGCGGCGGCGCGGGATGATGGGACTGCCGCCTTGCCAATGCGCCGATGGCACGGGGGGTCTGGATGAGTGCCGCGAGCAGCGGGTTGCCCGCCAGCCAGTCGCTTACCGCGGCTGTGCCGACCGTGATCTCGAACCGCTCTGCCGCAACCGCCTCGATCTTCTGAAGCAGCTCGCGCGCTCTTCGAACGGGATAAGGAGTCGTCCTAAATCCGACGACGGTGTCTCGTTGCGCACTGCGCTCCCCCAGCATTCGCCAAAGGACCAATCGATCCTCGACATTTACCTCGTCACTCCCCGAAAGGACCGTCGCGACGAGACCCGCTTTCCGTTTCCCGACATCGGCGCGCAACGCACGCCTGTCCTCATCGGGGAGGCGATCGTAGTCGTCGGCGAGCCACACGTCCGGACTCTTCTCAGCGCGACTCCCGAATGCGGCCACCGTGATGTTCAGCTCCGCGAGGCGAGCGGCGAACGTACGCAGGACCGTGCTCCGTCCTGACCCGGGCGGGCCTTCGATGACGATGATTCCGGCCCGATCGCCCCTCGCGGCGAGCTGCTTCGCGAAGTGCGAAAGCAGAGAAGGGCATTCATGGGGAGCTTCGAAAGAACCGTTACGATCCGGTTCCACGAGGAGATCCAGAATCGGTGCGGGACCGTGGTCCTCAAAGCCGGGTAGCCTAGTATCGGCAAGACCCCACGCCACGTCGCCCGCGACGACACGTTGAAAGGCCTCGCGAAGCCCAGCCGCTCCCGCGCGTTCGAGACGCTTACCTACGATATCCGCGCGCCGGTCGTCAGTAAGGACCCACTTGAGTCCGCTCTCTTTGCCCTGAAAGAAGTGATTGAGCAGGGTCTTCCGGCTTGCTTCTCCGCCACCCAACTTGTTGTTCTTGCTGAGCTCCGTTTGCAGGCCTCGCGCTGGGGCCAGCTCGCGCTTCCATCGTTCACGTTGGGCGTCATTCAGTTCGTAGTTCATGACACGAGGGTACCTAGTTGAAGTTAAGTTTCAATGATTAATCAGGCCGATCGTACGCTCTCCCGAGCCAACTCAGGAGGCCCCGATGTCCATCTCCCGAACTCGTCATGCTCGTCTCCGCGCCGCCCAACGCGCCCTCAATCCGGCGGCTATGGAAGCCGCCCTCTACTACGGTCGCGAATGGCGGCAGTCCGGCGGAACCACCGTCCACTACCTCGGTGACCGTCAGGTCGCTGCCGCCGCGCGCCAGGGCGCCGACCTTCGCGCGTTTCGAGGCGTCACCCTCATCGTTGCCGAGGACCGCGTCGTCACGCTCTATCGCAGCCGCCGCGCGCCGCGTCGCCAAGGGCGCCGCGGATGAGCCGCCGCTGCATCCTGGTCGCACTGGACTGGACGCGACCCGGCGATCCGCGGATCCCCCTCGGGCACGCGTCGCTCTCAGCCATGCTTCGGTCGCGTGGCATCGATGTCGCTGAAGTCTGTCTGCCGGCGAACCACTCGAGCACGTCGCCGGCCCTGGTCGTGCGAGCCATTCTCGACCGCGTGGATCGCTCGGAGTCCGACGTGGACGTCGCGATTGGTGCCTACGTCTGGAATGAACCGCTCGTCACGGCACTACTCCCACGTCTGCGGGCCGTGTTCTCTGGCAGGATCATCCTCGGCGGGCCGCAGGTCACCTACGCGACCAACGAGCTCGCCCAGCTCTACCCAGGGGTGGACTTGTTCGTCCGCGGCTACGCGGAAACGGCGCTGGCTTCGATCGTCGGGGACCCCAGGGCTCCTCTCCCGAAAGGCGTGACCCGCCCGCACGAGCCCAGCCGTGAACCCGCATCCGGCGACCTCGCGGAGCTCCCGTCGCCCTATTCAACCGGCGCGCTTCCGCTCGATTTCGCGCCGGGTGAGCGCCGACTCGTCCGCTGGGAAACGCAACGAGGGTGCCCCTATCGTTGCGCGTTCTGCCAACACCGTGACCCCTCGCCCGAGTTCACCCGAATCCAGCGCGCACTCGCGGATCGACTCGCCGACGAAGCCCGGCGCTTCGTGGCTGCGGGCGCGGAGCAGATCGCCGTGCTCGACCCCATCTTCAACCTCGGCGCTCCCGCCGTCAGGACTCTCAACCTGCTCCGCTCGGTCGGATTCGGCGGCCACCTCTCCCTCCAGTGCCGCTTCGAGGCGCTCACTGACGACTTCCTCGACGCCCTCGCTGGATTCGACGTCTGCCTGGAGTTCGGACTCCAGACCATCCACGACGCAGAAGCTCATGCCGTCGATCGCCGTAATCGCATCGACGTGGTCGAAGCCGCCATCGAGCGCCTCCATCGACGCCGCATTCCCTACCTCGTCTCGCTGATCTATGGCCTGCCGCTCCAGACCTCGTCCTCGTTTCGAAGTAGCGTGCAGTTCTGCCTCGATCGCGCGGTCCCCAGCATTCGGGCGTTCCCATTGATGCTCCTCCGAGGGACGCCGCTCGAGCTCCGTCGCCACGAGTGGTCCTTGCGCGAGAACGACGATCTCATCCCCGCCGTCATCCAGAGCTCCACCTTCACGACGGCGGAATGGCTCGCGATGTCCGACCTCGCCGCCGCGCTTCGGTTCAGCGAGGGCCGGCACCCACTCCGAGTGGAGGAGCTGGAATGAGGGGTGCGTCAATCACGCAATGGCGGAGCCCGTGCTCCAGTGAGTGAGTTCGATTGGATTCGATTTGAGAATTGTGCGGCTGCTCATTTGCTCATTTAGCCAACCGCTAATCGCAAAGATGGCCTCATCAAAGCCAAGGGAGAATCGGAATGCCGCAACATACAATCCAGAATGCTCATTCTCTATCTGGAGTTCGCTGATAGCACCCGAGTGGGCCCAGTTCCCTAGCAGGGTGAACTTTGTAAAGCCTCGCAGCTAATCATGTTTTTCTGGCATGCCATGTCACGGCAAGCGAGCCGCCTCTCGGAACGCTCGGACCCCGCCCGCGAACATTGGCAAAAAGCTCGACAGCGTCCTTAAAGTCCTTGACTCCCCCCCTCGCGAGCAGGATAGTACATACTGAACGACGCATCCCGGCCTCCGGCAGAAGCCGGCCGGCGGGGCGCGCTCGGTCGTGTTCGCCAGATGCCACAGCGCCTAATGAAATGAATTCATTGAGTTAAACCCACCGAATCTTCGGGTGAAACTGAGGCAGCTTTGAACTCATGTTGAGTTCAAAGCTAATGCAAGAAGGAAAAAAGAAATGAATGTAACCAAGCTACAAATCCCGACATCAAAAGAGCAGGAGCAACAAATGAACGAACAAGCGACTCTCGAAATGATGATCTCCTCGAAATCCGGAGATCTCTCCGACATCTTCCAGCTCGTCAACGCGATCATGGAATCGCCGGCGTTCCTTCCGGACGGCGCGACGTCGTTCGTCGACGCCGCGGGAACCCTCGGCTCCGAGTCCAGCTCGGCCGGTGTCCAGGTGGTCTACCGCGTCTGCAGCTGGTACGTCCAGAAGGGCAACGCACGCGGCAACTATACGATGATCGTCAGCTCCATCGCAGACTCGATCGTGGTGAGCGCCTACTTCGTCGACACAGCGCCGTGCGCCAAGCTCAGAGAGGCCGTGGAGTTGCACTCGTCTCTCGCTCTGCAGCTCCTTGCGGCGTCCCCACATTGGACACGCGGTTCTTCGCCGGTCCTCGCCGAACCGCTACACGCCACGGGTCTTGCCGGGGCCGAGGCGCTCGTCGAGCTGGTTGATGACCCGACGCGTTCGGTTTACCTCGTCGTGGTTCCCGAAGGCATCGCCAAGAGGGGAGTCGTTGAGGCTTTTCAGGAAGCAGCCATGGGAACGATCGGCCAGATGCTCATCGCCGTTGCCGACAAGACGGCGATGGCCCCGCTCCGTCGTCGCACCGAACTTCCCTCGGAACCTGGCTATCGCGGTGTTCTCATGTGTTCGCCTGGGCACCACTCGGATGGCGAGGCGTGGGTTTGCGGGCTTCCGCTGTCGGACAGACTCCACGGGGGCGGACAGCGAGGAATGGCGTTTCTGCCGAGGCTTTCTCTGGCGTTTGCCTTCCGGGCTCCGCCGATCCCGTCCTTCGCGAGCCCGCCTCACATCGCCGCCCGCGCGCACATCGCCCAGCACGTCCCCCACGTTTGTTTGCCCTCTAGCCACGTCACCCAGGAGGTAGCCCAATGAAAGCGAATCGTTCTTGCCGCCGACCCGAACCCCAGCCCAAGGGGCCAGTTCGGCCCACCTTTACAGGCCCAGCCGCCAACTCGAACCGGGAGCTTCCCCGGCCGACTTGTCAGCCATCTTCCATCGAGGAAGCCGTTCTTGCGGCGCGCCGGTTCTTGGCCGACTACTTGATCTTCGGCAAACACGCGACTTGCGAGCTGCTCGAGCTCAGGGAGCGGCCTGCTACGGCGAAGGGGATCTACCGGGCCATGGAACTTTTGGCAGAGATCTCGTACCGTCTCCAGGTCAACTCGGGCTACCTGGGTGTCGATCGAGTGCGTTGGCTTGAACAGAGAGGTCTTTGCCTGAGCCGCGAGTCCAACACCTTGCAAAAGAACAAGAAGGCGCGTCAACAGCGGCGCTTTCACGATGGAGACGAGATCCGCGAGTTCGACCTCCACGTGAAGGTGTCCGACAGCACCCACTGTGACCTCTGCACGCGAATCTACTTCGAAGTCGACGAGCGAACCTGGCAGATCCGAATTGGCTGGATCGGACGTCACCTCTAGCAAGTCTTGCCAGGCGGGCGCCGGCCACCGCACCGGCGCCCGCCCCCCTGGATCGAGACCCAAATGCGTGTTACGACGACCCAAACCCGCTCGCCACCGCATCCAAGGAACGAAAAATCTCCACCATGCTACCACCTCCCAGCTCAGCGCTCGACCGAGTCCTGACCCTCCAACTGGGCGTCGCCTGGGCCGGGGAAGCGCTCTGCGAGCCGGTGCGGCTCGGGTGGTGGAAGACCGACCTCATCGACGAGGCCGGTGGGGGCGATCTGCTGTCCCGGCTTCTGCCGCGCACCTTCGCCTGGGCCGGCCTCGAAGCTGTTCGCGAGGCGGCGCGGCTGGTCGACTCGCGGCTTCGGCGGTCCTTGGCGGATCCGGACCGGGTCATCTCGCTCTTTCACTTCGGGTTCGAGCTCGATGAGCTCCTGAAGCACCGGCTCGAAGCGCTGAAGCGGTCCGAATCGCCGCCACCCTTGGCCTTGCCGGACCTGAGCCTGCTCTCTTCGCCCTTCGACCGTTCGGTCTTCGCCGCCTGGCTCACCGCCAGTGGCACCGAAGACGCCCGCGTCGTACCCGGGGGCCGCGAGCTCCATGGTCCGCCGCCGAGCGCGGTCGATCGGGCGGCCTCTCGGCTCGCGGCCGCCTTGGTCCCATTCCCCTCGGCGTATCCACTGCCCTTCTTCCGAAAGCCCCGATGACGCCCCACGCCGAGATCACCGAGCTACACACCGGGCTCATGCGCCTCAGCCTCGCCCTCGAGGACTCACGCGCGTACTTCGCCTCCGTCGATCCATCGATGCCCCTCGCCGCACGCCTCAACACGGCCTTCGAGCAACGCTGGTTCGGCCCGAAGAGCGCCGCGCGCGTCACCTACCTGCTTCGAAAGTTCGCTTTTCGTTACGACCAGTTCCCGAGTGCCCTCGACGCCCTCCGGCGCTGGACGCAGATGGAGCCCGACGCTCGCCGGCTCGTCTGCCACTGGCACGTCCAACTCACCGACCCGCTCTATCGCGCGTTCACGGGGCAGTATCTCGTCCAGCGCCGCGCAGGTCCGCGCCCCACGATCGACTACGACACCGTCGTTCGCTGGATGAATGACCAGTTCGCCAGCCGCTGGTCGGTCGCGTCGTGCCGCCAGTTTGCCAGCAAGCTGCTCTCGGCTGCGCACGAAGCCGGGCTCGTCACCACCACCCTGGACCCGCGCCCGCTCGTCACCCCCCGCGTCTCGAACACCGCGCTCCAGTATCTCCTCTACCTCCTGCGCGAGACCCACTTCGAAGGGAGCCTCCTCGACAACCCCTACCTCGCGTCGGTCGGCCTCATGGGGCCGGCCCTCGAAGATCGACTCAGCCACCTCTCGTCGGTTCACTTCAGTCGCATGGCCCAGCTCAAGGACCTCACCTGGGCTTTCCCCGACCTGCGGACCTGGGCGGAGGCGGTGCTCACATGACCCTCCCGCTCTTTCACCAAGGGCCGCTCGAGTCGGCCATCGAGGCGCTCCGCACCGACCTCCTCGCCGACGGCGGCCCGCGCATCAGCACCATGCGCAACTACCGCTTCGCGATCGTGCCCTACGAACCGGCCGATGAGACCCAGCTCCGGAACCGCATGAAGAAGCTCACGGACGAGCTCAAGTCACTGGGCTGGCTCATCCTCTCGATCTCGCTCCAGAAGCTGCTGCTCGACCGCGTGCGCTCACTCGGCGACGACGCCGTGAAGTCGCTCATCGCCGCCGAGAAGCGACAACACGGCAAGAGCCCCGAACGTGGCCTCGCTCACCTCCAGGAGCAGATCCTCCCGCTCATCGAAGGGCCGGACGGGATCGCCGCCGATGTCGTGAAGCTCGTTCAGGACTTCGCCACCGCACACCCGTCGCGCGTCGACCACTCCCTCGTGCTGCTCGGCCGCCTCGGCGCGCTCTACCCCTTTTTCCGGTCGTCCGCGCTCCTGCGCCACATCGACGGACGCACGAGCGGCGTCCCGGTCATCCTCCTCTACCCGGGGACCCGGGTCGGCCGCCACGCCCTGCGCTTCATGGGCGAACACGCCGCCGACGGCGACTACCGCCCCAAGATCTACCCGTGAGGCCCGCGTGAAGATCGCCGAGCTCTTTCGCCAAAGCGTCACCCGCAACATCCCGCCCGTGGTGTACTTCCACGAGCAGTCGCCCGAACGCCTTCGCGACGAAGTCAGCGAATACATCATCACCGGCGGCTACCCGGCCGCCGACCCGCGCCACAAGAAGATGCCCGACGGCATCCACGAGCAGTTCGTCCGCCTCTGCAAGGCGATCCGCGCCGAGCTCGACAAGCCGCGCGGCCCCGAGCTGCCGACCGTCTGGATCGCCGGCTTCTTCGGCTCCGGTAAGTCGAGCTTCGCCAAGCTCTTCGGCCTCGCGCTCGATGGCCGGCTCCTCCCGGACGGCACCCCGCTCTCTGCCGCCTTCATCCGCCGGGACGAGACTCCCCTCGCCTCCGAGCTCACGGCGGCCTGGGACGCGCTCGTCGCTCCCCTCGATCCCATCGCCGTCGTTTTCGACATTGGCAGCGTCGCCCGCGACAACGAACACATCCATTCCGCCGTCGTCCGTCAGCTCCAAGCGCATCTCGGCTACACCGCGAGCAGCCCCTACGTCGCCGAATACGAGCTGAAGCTGGAGCAAGACGGCGAGTGGCCGCGCTTCCTCGAAGTCGCCCAGGCTACGCTCGGCCGGCCCTGGTCGGAGCTTCAGCGCACCAAGGTCGTCGCCGACCACTTCTCTCACGTGCTCCACGTGATGTACCCGGACCGCTACGTCGACCCCACGAGCTGGTACGACAGCCGCGGCGGGATCGGCACTAGCGTCGCCGCCTCGTCCAACGACGCCGTGGCCTCCATCGAGGCCATGCTCGCGCAACGGGCGGCCTCGAAGACGCTGTTCATCGTCATCGACGAAGTGAGCCAATACGTCGGAAGTCACGGTGATCGCATCGGAAAGCTTCAGTCGTTCGCCTCTGAGCTCGGCGCCCGCCTGCACGGCAAGGTCTGGCTCCTGGTCACGGCCCAAGAGAAGCTCGATGACGCGACGGTCGGCGTATTCGCGCTGCGGGACCGCTTCCCGCCGAACCTCCGGGTACACCTGAACCGCAACAACATCCGGGACGTAGTCCACCGTCGCCTGCTCCGCAAAGCGCCGGACAAAGAGACCGAGCTCCGCGAACGTTTCCGGCGTCATCGCAGCGATCTGGAGCTCTACGCCTACGGTTGCAGCACCGGCCTGAACGAAGAAGACTTCGTCGAGACCTACCCCCTGCTCCCGGGCTACGTCGATCTCATCCTCCAGATAACGTCCGCCGTTCGGCGCACCTCCACCCGCGTTCAGGGCGATCAATACGCCGTACGTGGCCTCCTGCAGCTCCTCGGCGAGCTCTTCCGCCAGCGCCTCGGCAATGGCGAGCCCTTCACCGAACGCGCCGTCGGCGACCTCGTCACTCTCGACCTCGTCTTCGACGTGCAACGCAGCTCGCTCGACTCGGACCTCCAAGTCTCGGCGACGCGTGTCCTCGATCACTGCGTCGACAAATCAGACGAGCTGGCCGCCCGCGCCGCCAAAGCCGTCGCGCTACTCCAGTACGTCCAGGATCAGCCCGGCCTCGCCACGTCAGCCGAGCTCGTGGCGTCGTGCCTCTACGACCGCCTCGCCGCCGGAAGACCCGTGCAGGACGTGCGCGACGCGCTCGAACGCCTGCGGGCCGCGTCCTACCTCACCTACTCCGAGAAGCACGGCTACAAGCTCCAGAGCTCGGCCGGCGAGGAGTGGCAGGCCGAGCGCGACATCATCAACATCACCGCCGACAAGCTCGGCGACGCGCTGCGCGAAGAGCTCACTCAGCTCATCGCCGTCCCCAAGCTGCCGGAGTTCAAGGGTCGCCGCTTCGGCTGGTACTCCTGGTACACCGACCTCCACGTCCGCGAGCTGCGCCTCGACCGGTCCCGCGACGAAGCGGTCGTCTACGTCGACTATCGCGTCCTCGGGACCGACAGCGCGAGCCAGAGCGATGACTGGGTTCGTCGGAGCGGCAATGAAGAATACCGCGACCGAATCTTCTGGCTCGCGGGCGACCCGCACGACGCGCTCGAAGCCGCGCGTGAGCTCAGGCGATCCCAGAAGATGGTCGAGCGCTACGAGCTCGTCCGCGATTCACTCCCGCCCGACCGCCAGCGCCTCCTCATCGACGAGAAGCTCCGCGTCGAAGACCTGCAGGGTCGTCTCCGCGGCCTCGTCGAGCAGATGTGGCTCAGCGGCACCGTCTACTTCCGCGGCACCCCGATCGCGGTCAAGGACCGGGCCCGAGCCTTCGGCCCTGCGCTCAGGAGCATCGCCGAAGAGAAGCTCGAGACCCTCTACGTCCACTTCACCAACACGGCGGTGACCGAGGGCGAGCTGCTGTCGCTGCTGCAGCGGGACCTCGGGGGGGTCTCCACCAAGTTCATGGAGGGCGATCTCGGGATCTTGTCGCTCGACGCCGGCAAATACGTGGCGTCGTGTTCCGGGGAGGTCCCGAGCCGTATCCTGCGCTTCATCGAAGAGCGCCGCGGCACGGACGGCGCGAGCCTCTTCGCCCACTTCGGTCGACCGCCCTTCGGTTACGCGTCGGACGTCGTGCGTGCCTGCCTGGCGGGTCTCTTGCGAGGCACCCGCATCACGATTCAGCCCGACCAGGGCGCCAAAGTGACCTCCGTTCGGGACCCCGGCGTCCAAGACCTCTTCCGACAAGAGCAGCCGCTTCGCCGTGCCGAGATCTTCCCCGCCGACGGAGGCACGGTAACGGCACGTGATCGCATCGCCATCTGTACGCTGTTTCGCGACACGATGGGCGTCGACGATCTCGAACGCGAGAACGACGCCATCGCCGACAAGGCCTTCGAGCTCCTCCCGGGGCGCAGCGAGCGGCTCCGTGAAGTGACGCGGCGGATCCTGCAGCTCCCCGGCCGGCCGGCGCTCCCGCCCGCGCTCGACAAGCTCGCCAAAGCGCTCGAAGAGTGCCGCCGCTCTCGCCACGTCGAAGCGACCGTGAAGGCCATCAAAGCCCAGCTCGAAGTCCTACGTGAAGGGCTGCTGCTGCTCGGCATCTACGACGCGGAGCTCACGGACGCGGCCCTCGCCGCCGTCGCCGAAGCCGCCCGGGTCGAACAGGTCGAGCTGAAGCAACTCGACGAGCTGGGAGCGCTCGGTCCCGTCGCGGAGTCCGCCGCGCGGCTGCGTGCGCGCCTGAAGTCGATGCAGCCGTGGCGTGAGATCGCCGCGCTCGAGCCGGATCTCGACGCGATCCGAAACGCCTATGCCGACGCGCGCCGCCGACTCGCCGAGGACCACGCACGCCGGGCCCTCGAAGCCCGCGAAGCGCTGAAGACCCAGGGCCAGGACTTCCAGCACCTCGACCGCGACGCCTCCCACGAGGTGCTGCGGCCGATCCAGGAAGCCGTCGCCAGCGTCGAGAGCGAGAAGCTCAGCCTGCTCGCGATGACCCGCACCTTCGACGAACGATTGACCCAGGCCAAAGATGTCGCCCAGGACCGCCTCGATCAGGCGCTGGAACGAGTCCATCGAACGCCGACCATACGCGTCGCGACCGGCCTCTCGGGGCGCGAGTTTGGGAGCCGCGCCGAGCTCGACCGCGCCCTCGACGAGCTCAAGGCCCGTGTGGGCCCGCTCCTCGACGAAGGCAAACGCGTTCGCATCACCTGATTTTTGGAGGCCGCCGTGACGCGTTCCGCACCGATGTCACCCGACACCAAGTCGCGCCTCGCAAGCGCGATCAAGCGGCTGCGTGCGCGCCTGCTCACCGATCTCGCCACCGCCGCGGAAGGCAGCTACCGGCTCTCGGTCCCCGCGGAGGACGCCGGCCTGACCGAGGCCCTGGCCGTAAGCCGTCGCCGCCTCGAGTCCTGGCTCTCGGAGCAGGCGCGCGGCGCGTCCACAGGGTCAAAAGCCGATGCCGCCGGGACCCGCGCTCGCTTCTTCGCACTCGCCGTTCGGGAGGCGGCCTACACCTTCACGCACCGCCTCGTCATCGTCCGCGTCCTGGAGGCGCTTGGCCTCTCGAAGCCCACCGTCTTGACCGGTGGCTTTGGGAGCACCGGCTATCGCGGCTTCCGTGAGTTTGCGCCCGAGCTCTGCACCGGCGAAGCCGAGGGTTACGACACCCTGCTCGGCCTGCTCTTCGGCGAGCTGGCCGCCACCTTGCCGGGCGTCTTCGGCGACGTGGGCCTCACGTCCTTGTTCCCGGTCCCCGCCGCGACGATGCGCGCCGCCGTGGAGGACCTGAACGATCCGGAGCTCGACGGCGCCTGGCTCGACGACACGACCCTCGGCTGGGTCTACCAGTACTGGAACGATCCCGACCGAGATGCGCTCGACGAGAAGATCAAGGACGGCGGCAAGATCGAGCCACACGAGATCGCGTCCAAGACCCAGATGTTCACCGAACGCTACATGGTCGAGTGGATCCTGGAGAACACGCTCGGCACCCTCTGGCTTGCCATGTGCCGAAAGCACCGCTGGACCGCCGAGGTCGAAGCGACCGGCGTGCTCGGCGACCTCGAGCGGCGCCGCGCCGAGTGGCGTGCCCTCCGCGACGCTGGGGAGAAGAAGCTCGACGAGCTGATGCCCATCGCGGACGGGCTCGAAGCGCGCTGGAAGTACTGGGTCAAGCAGCCAATTCTGGCCGACGCCATCGAGCACGCGCCGAGCTCATTGCGCGAGCTCAAGCTCCTCGACCCGGCCTGCGGGTCGGGCCACTTCCTCGTCATCGCCTTCGATCTCCTCCTCGAGCTGTACCGTGAGGAGGCGCGCCACCGCAAAACGAGCTGGAGCGACCGCGAGATCGCGGAGTGGATCATCGAAGACAACCTGCACGGGCTCGACATCGACCCGCGCGCCGTCCAGATCGCCGCCGCTGCCCTGCAACTCAAGGTCCGCGAAGTCGCGCCGACCGCGTCCCCGAAACGCGTGAACCTCGTCGCCTCCGCGTTGCGCCTCGGCAACCTGGCGAGCGACGACCCCGCGCTGCAGGAGCTTCGACGGGAGATCTTCGACGCCACCGGCATGCCCGGCTCGCTCACCGACCACATCATCACCGCGCTCAAGGGCGCCGACCACCTGGGATCGCTCCTCAAGGTCGATCGGGCCCTCGACGAGGCGATCGTGGCCCATCAGCTCGGCCACACCACCGTGGCCCCGCGACAGCTTCGATTGGGCGAAGTGGTCGACGACGACGTTCGAGCGCGGAAGAGTCCCGCCGATCGCGGCTCGCTCGAGAGCGCGATCGACGCTTTCCTCGCCCGCCACACCGGCGGCGACGACTTGGGGCTTCGGTTGCGCGGAGAGCAGCTCGCGGCCGGGATTCGGTTCGTGCGCATGATTCGGGAGGGGACGTACCACCTCGTGGTGGGGAACCCGCCTTATCAGGGCACAGGCAAGATGGCCGATGCGAAGTACATCGAGACGCGCTACCCACGCGGCAAAGCCGACCTCTACGCGGCGTTCCTCGAACGCGGGTTGCAGTTGGCTCGTCCGGGTGGGGTGTCAGCCTTGCTCACGATGCGCAACTGGATGTTCATCAAGCAGTTTTCGCCGATTCGGAAGCACTTGCTGGGCGATTTCGACCTCCGCCTGATTGGCGATTTCGACCGCGGCGCCTTTGCCGATATTCCTGACGAGGTGGTGTCCGTTAGCGTTTGCGCCTTTCGACGAGTCGAGCCGTCGGCCGAACGCTCGCTCGCAACGCTTCCCACTCCTCGCGAAGACAATGCTCGCGATTCGGCGCGGACGTCGCGCAAGCACGCGGCTTTGCTCGCGGGTGTAGGTCGACACGAGTTCGCCCCCAAGGACCTCCAAGTCGTCCCGGAGTGGCCCCTCGTTTACTGGTGGGACCAGGTTAGGTTTGACGCATATCGCAGCGCACCCTTGATCGGAGCGGTGTCACCCGCTCGGCAGGGCTTGGCCACGGCGGACAATGCACGTTTCATTAGGAAGCCCTGGGAGGTCGTCTCCGGAGGTTGGGCGCCCTACATCAAAGGTGCAGCAGGGCGTGCTTGGCTTGAAGCGTGTTGCGATGTTGTCTTCTGGCGCGATGCCGGCCTTCAGGTTCAAACCTACGAGGTCAACGGGCGTCAGGCATCACGACCCCAGAATCAATCCAAGTACTTCCAGCGGGGTGTCGCGTTCTCGATGATCGGCGCCTCCTTCACAGCACGAGTGCATCGACTGGCGAGCATATTTGGCCACAAGGGCTCATCCGTATTTCCCGAGAATCTCGCGTACGCAGTATGTGCAATGAATTCCAATCGGGCACGAGAGATACTCCAGTCTTTGAATCCCGGTATTGGCTTCGAGGTAGGCGATGTAAACCGCCTCCCCCTCTTCCCCATCGCCCAAGCCGACGAGATCTTCGCCCGAATCGAATCCGCCTTCACCGAACACGAACAAGCCCGCGAAACCTCAGTCGAGTTCGTGAATCCCGGCCCTTCCCCATGGCGATATGCGCAAGCCTGGGCGCAAGAGGCCGTCGACCGACCAGAAGGCGCGCCGCTCCCGCCCTACGAGCCCGTCTACGACCCACCGACCCCCACCGCGTGGGTGTCCTACGCGTTGGGCCAGGCCCTCGGGCGTTTCCCGTCCTCGGTCGAGCCGCTCCCGGACGGGATTCTCTGGCTAACGAAGTCGGGCTCGCGCGACAGCCTCGACCACGACGCCTGCGCTAGACTACGCGAGGCCTTCGCGGAACACGGCGCCGCCATCGCGCCCGGAAAGGACGTGAGGACGTGGCTGCGGACGGACTTCTTCGCCGTCCATGAGCGGCAGTACGAGAACCGGCCGATCTGGTGGCCGCTCTCGTCGGAGAAGCGGAGCTTCGTCGCTTGGGTCGCCATCCATCGCATGTCCGAGAGCACGCTCACGACCGTCATCGCGCGTTATCTGAAGCCCGAGCGAGTCGCGCTCGAAGGCCGGCTCGCCGACATTCAGGCGATGCGGGCCAGCGGCGACAAACGCGCAGCACGGGAAGCCGAAGATCAGCTCGCCATCGTGAAGCCGCTCATGGACGAGCTCGAGGCCTTCATCGCGGCAGTCACCGACTGTGCCGAGCGCGGCCCACCGGACGAGGGCGGGCCGAAGGAGGTCTCGGCCCGCTACGCCCCGGTGCTCGACGACGGCGTGATGGTGAACAGCGCGGCGCTCTGGCCGCTGTTGAAGCCGCAGTGGAAGAAGCCGGAGACGTGGTGGAAGGAGCTGCGACGACCGAAGGGACGTAAGGACTACGACTGGTCTCACCTCGCCGCTCGGTACTTCCCGGCGCGCGTCGACGCCAAGTGCCGCGTCGACCCCTCGTTGGCGGTCGCCCACGGCTGCTTCTGGCGTTATCACCCGGCCCGCGCCTACGCGTGGGAGCTGCGTCTTCAGGACGAGATCGGCCCCGACTTCCGGCTCGAAGAACAGGACGCAGACGCCCATCGCGCCGCCTTCTTGAAGGACCACGCTCAGGAGGCCGCGGACCTGTTCGACCACGAGATGCGTCGTCGAGAGAAGAAGAACCAGAAGACGGGGCCCAGCGCCGAGGGCGATGAGCTCGACTTCGACGGACCGGGGGCCGACGACGACGAGGGCCACGATGACTGAACGAGACGAAGCGGTGCCGCGTGGCCCCGTCAGCGAGGTCATCGAGTCCGAGGTCACCTCGCTCCTGCGTCAGCACGGATCCGTCGTGTGGTACGACGCCGGCGGCGTCTTCTCGCCGTGGGTCGACGCCCTCGCGCAGCGGGGGGCCGGCGCGTTGCCGTACGCCGTGGTCCCGTTCCGTGGCAGCTTCCTCGAGGTGTTGTTCGCGCTCGAAGCGGCCGAGTCGAGCCGCATGGCCGTGCTCCTCCACCTCCCGAGGCACAACTCCGACTCGGTCCGCGCCACCCCGTTGCTCGAGTACTGCAAGACCGCCTACGTGGCGCCCGTCACCTTGGATGGGCTGGTGACGTTGGCCGCCGCCGGTCGAGTCGCGCCGCCAGCGCTTCGCGAGTTCTTGGACCGCCCCGGCTTGTCGGTGAGCGGCGCCGATGAGTGGCTGAAGCTACAGCTCTCGGGAGAGCGAGGCGATGCGGCCGCGTTCCTCGACCAAGCGGGCCCGCTCTGGGCCCTCGACGCACTGGTCGACGGCGTGAACCTCGAGGGTCGCAGCACGGAGCGCGGCGATCCGGTCTTGGACGAGCGGGTGGTCCGGGAGTTCTGGCACCGGCAGGTGGGCATGGATCCCGAGTGGGTGAAGGCGGTTACGAGTGATCGTGGCCACACCGGCCTGGGCCACGCGCTCGCGAGCTGGATCTTGTGTGTGGAGTACGTCTCGGACCTGAAGCGCCCGCCCGCATCCGAAGAGCTTCTGCGCCTCGGGTCGCTCCCGACGCCTCTCATCGAGCGCTGCAAGCAGCTTTGCGAGCACCTACGAACGCGGCATCCGCGGCGCTACATCAGCCTCGCCGACCTCGTCGAAGCCGACCTCCCCGACGAGGTCAGCAGCATTCGGCCCGAAGACCTCGGCCGCATCGACACCTTCCGCTTCGAGGAGTCGCGGGTCCTCGAGGCGGCGTTGCAGGCGGCCCGGGCGGCAGCAACGGAGCCGTCGCCGGATTGGTCGCCGGTCCTCCACTGGGCCCGGACACGTGAACACAGCGGCTCCATCTGGCTGAGTCTCGACCAGACCCGCCGCTGGGCCTGGCAGCTCCTCGGCGACGCGGCGCGGCTCGGGGCGGCGCTGGCGGCGGCACCCGATCCGCTGAGTGGCGCCATCGACCTCGATCAGGCGACGGACGCGTATTGCCAGCACGGCGCGGCGGTCGATGAGGCGCACCGCCTCTTCGAGCAGCGGGCCACGGCGCTCCTCGAGCCGAGAGTTCAATACTTTGGACAGCTTCGAGAGCTGCGTGCCGAGCTGCGCCGCGCCTACCGCGGCTGGGCGGATCGGCTCTCGGAGCGCTTCTCGGACCTGTGCCGCGATCAGGGCTTCCTCCCGTCGGAGCGGTTGCGTCAACGTACACTCTTCGATCAGGTAGTCACGGCGGCCCTCGACGCTCGTAAGGACGACATCGTCGCGTTCGTGCTGGTCGACGCGCTCCGATACGAGATGGCGGTCGCGCTGGCGAGACAGCTCGATGTCCCGGGCACGCAGGTAGACCTGCGGGCGCGCCTCGCCGAGCTGCCGACGATCACCGCGGTCGGTATGAACGCGCTCGCGCCGCTCGTGACCGCCAGTGGGCAGTTGGCCGTGGCGCGCAGCAGCGACGGTGAGATCGAGGGCTTTCGTGCGGGCGAGTTCGCGGTCAAGGCGCCGGTGGACCGGGCGAGGGCCATCCGGAACCGGGTCGGGCAGCTCGTACCGAAGTGGCGCCTTTCTGAGCTCATGGAGCTTGACCGCCCGACCTTCGAGATGGGGCGCATCAGCTCGCGTCTGGTCCTCGTGACCAGTGAGGAGCTCGATCAGGCGGGCGAGTCCGGGCTGGGGCTGCGCGCCTTCGACTCGCTGCTCGGCCAGCTTCGGGCGGCCGTCGGACACTTGCAGTCCCTCGGCGTCAGGCAGGTCATCCTGACGGCGGACCACGGCTTCTTGCTCCAGGACGAGACCACGCGCGTGGTGAAGTACGGCAAGAGCACGGATCCACAGCGGCGACACGTGGTTGCGGCCGATCCGCGGGCGGAGAGCGGCATGGTCGCCGTGTCGCTCACGGCGCTGGGCTACGACCCCGGGCCCGGCCCGGGTTATCTGCTCTTCCGGCAAGATACGGCGGTCTTCGCGACGGGGGGCGCGACGGCGAGCTTCGTCCACGGTGGGAACAGCCCGGCCGAGCGGGTCATCCCGGTGCTCACGGTCACGCGGGATCGCCCCGTCGGTGGGAGCCTCGCGAAGTATCGCACCGAGGTCCTGCCGGAGGCGGACGTGCTCGGGCTGCGCCGGGTGCGTGTCCGAGTCCTGCCCGATGCGGGCGACCTGTCGGCGCTGGAGTTCGCGTCGGAGAGCGTCGTCGATGTCGAGCTCGTGGCGACGGGACGGCCGGACGTCTACGTCACGCTGAAGGACGCCACGGGCGGCGGTGTGGTCAAGGGGGGACGGCTGGCGGTGCGGGTCGGTGAGGGCTGGACCGAGGTCTTCTTCGGCCTCGAGGGGCCGCGAGAGGAGATGGTGGCTCTGGAGGTCGTCGGACCGGGCCCGGTGGCGCCGGTCGCCGGGTTCTTCTCGGTCAGTGGGCGAGCGCCGACGTCCGAGGCCCGTTCGGTGAAGTCGGTCTCGGCGAAGGCCGTCGCCGGAGCGGCGGGCGAGGTCTCGCCGCACCTATGGCAGAGCGCCATCGAGGACCTGTTCCACCGGCGCGTGATGCTTCACCTGGCGGAGCACGGCTCGATCACGGAGGTGGAGCTCAACGACTTCTGCGCGAGCCCGCGTCTCGTGCGACAATTCGCGCTGCGGCTCGAGGACCTGATCAAGGTCGTCCCCTTCCGGGTGAGGGTCGAGCCCGGCGAGAGTGGGAAGCGCTACGTCCGAGAGCGTGACGAGCGGAGCGAGGACGAGAGGGTGTGATGGGAGTGAGCGAACGGGACGCGAGACACCTCTTCGAGCGACTGTCGTCGGGCCTCGTGCCCGAGCGGGGCCTCGACGCCATCGCGGTCGGGATCGAGCGAGAGCGCGGGGAGATCGCGCGTCTGCTGGAGCTGGCCGAGGCCGAGGAAGGGCTCGTGAAGTTCCTGCGCGGCGGCTACGGCTGCGGCAAGACCTTCAACGCGAGGCTCGCCATCCAGGACGCCCAGGCGCGTGGATTCGCGACCAGCTTCGTGGTCGTGTCGGACAACGACCTCCACTTCCACAAGTTCGATGACGTCTACCGGAAGGTCGTCGGCGAGTTGTCGACGGCCTCCTGTCCGCGGGGCGCGCTCGGCGACATCTTGGACCGCTGGTTCGCGAAGGTCGAAGACAAGGTCATCGCGGGCGGCGCCGATCCCGACGCGCCGGACTTCGACGACAAGGTGGCCGCGCGGATGGGCGACGAGATCGCGTCCGCGACGCGAGGCGCCGCGCCAGAGGACTTCGTGCGGGCACTCCGCACCATCTTCGCGCTGAAACAGAAGGGCCAGCTCTCGGACGCGGGCGCGCTCATCTCGTGGCTGAGCGGCAGCAGCAACGTCGCCGCCGCGGCAAAACGACTGGCCGACCTCAAGGGCGACATCGGGAGCCGCGACGCCCTCGACTACCTCCACGGCGTGCTCGAGATCGTGAAGGCCGCTGGCTACAAGGGCCTCGTCATCGTCATCGACGAAGTCGAGACCATCCTCCGAATGCGCCAGGACGTCCGCGGCAAATCCCTGAACGGAATCCGGCAGATCTGTGACGCGGCCGACCGCTACCACGGCCTCCTCTGGCTCTTCACCGGCACGCCCGAGCTCTTCGACACGCGCCGAGGCGTCGCCGGCCTCCAGCCCCTGCACGAGCGAATCCAGTTCCTGAAGGTCGGCACCTTCGCCACCCTGAAACAACCCCAGCTCGAGCTCCGCCCCTTCGACGCGTCCAGACTCCGTGAAGTAGCCCTCAAGCTGCGAGAGCTCTTCCCCGCCAAGGACCGCGCCTACTTCGAGTCCCGCCTGACGACCGACTTCATCGACCAACTGGTGAGCAAGGTCACGGCCGGCCTCGGCGGAGACGTCGGCAAGGTCCCGCGCCAGTTCCTGCGCGAGTTCGTCGCCGTCTTGAACCTGACGAACGACGAACCCACCTTCGACCCCATGACCAGCCACGGCTTCGAGCCCAAAGACCTGAACGACGCCGAAGAGCGCGCGCGAGACCGCCGCCCGCCTTACGATCCCGAGCCCGGCGACGACGCGGGGTATCAGCCTGCGAACGTGGAGTGGTAGCGCTATGTACTTGAAGAGGCTGACGCTTCAGAACATCAAGTGCTTCGAAAACACGACGGTGGACTTCGTGCCGGAGGGCGGCTGGAACGTCCTACTCGGCGTCAATGGGACGGGCAAGACGACGTTGCTTCAGGCGATGGCGCTGGCCATGTTGGGACCGGTGAGTGGAGGTCGGCTTCTCCAGCTTCCCGCGACGTGGGTGCGGCGTGGCGCTGACTATGGGACCATTGAAGCGGAGCTTCAAACCACCGGCGACTCGGACAATGTGAGTCTCGGAAAGCCGCGCAAGAAGCCGTACGAGACGCGGCTCTTCGTGAGTGGTGAGAAGCCAGTCAAGCCGAACGGGCTCGAGTTGGTCCAGCCCCAAGTGGCCGTGGACACGAAGCTGTCCAAGTCCTTGAACGCTGGGCCTTACTCAGGGCGCGCCGGCTGGTTCTCGGCCGGCTATGGGCCTTTTCGGCGCCTCAGCGGCGGTGGCGGTGAGGAGAACGCGAGTATTTTGTACGCCGGCGGGCGAGAGGCGCGGCACCTCACGCTCTTCAGGGAGAGCGCGGCTCTTACGAACTGCGAGAAGTGGCTCACCCAACTCCACAGCGAGGCGGTCGACTCTGCGCTGCCCGCTGACGCGAGGGAAGTTGCAGGACGCAAGCGGGACGTAGCCAAGCTAGTCATCGACAAGTTGTTGCCGACGGGAGTCCACATCGGCGGCATGAGCAGCCTCGGCGTGACCTTTCGAGCACGGAATGGCGCCGAAGTGGCACTGGGCCAACTGAGCGACGGCTTCCGGAGTTTTCTCGCGCTGGTCATCGATCTCCTGAGACATGTCTTCGAGACCGTGGGCGAGGCTGCGATTTACAACCTCAACGGAGACTGGATCCTGGCCGACTTCAAGGGGGTGGTGCTCATCGATGAAGCCGACGCTCACCTGCACCCATCGTGGCAACGCGATATCGGCTTCCGGCTCACCGAAGTGTTCCCGTTCGTGCAGTTCATCGTCAGCACCCATAGCCCTTTCGTCGCTCAGGCTGCCCGGGATCGCGGTCTCTTCGTGGTTCGCGGGAACGAAGAGGGCGACGTCGTGGTCGAACCTGCCGACGTGTCGGTGCGCGGCTGGCGGGCCGATCAGGTATTGCTCAGCCCACTCTTCAATCTGACGTCGACGCGTGATCCAGAGACAGAGTCCCTCTTGGACGAGCGGAGCCGGTTGTTGGGAGTCGCCGAACGTGGTTCAGAGCAATCGAGCCGGCTGGCAGAACTCGACGAAGTTCTCCGGGACCGTCTCACCGCTCCGGGTGATACCCTCGTCGACCGGGATCGAGAGCGACAGATGCAGGCCCTCATCGACGAGCGCCTCGCCTACCACCGGAATCACCCATGATGCCGGTGAGTCGGCCCGCCGAGGGCGAAACCCTGTCTGCACGGACGTCGACGCTACTGAAGAGGCGGCAAACGAAGGCCAACTCCTATGTCGAGGGCTCAGCTGCTATCGGCGGGGCCTGGAAGGCTTTCGGCGGTACCGACGCCAAGAAGGAGGTCGCTGAGAAGTTAGAGAAGGTCTTCTTCGGGAAGTGTGCTTACTGCGAGATCACGGTAGCTCGCGACGTCGAGCACTACTACCCGAAGTCGCTGTATCCAAAGCAGATGTTCCAATGGGACAACTTCCTCTTCGCCTGCAAGAACTGCAACACGGACAAGTCGAATCGCTTTCCGGTGGACGACAATGTGCCGCTTCTGCTCGACCCCTGTAACGACGAGCCGGCCGACTTCATCACCTGGGATCTCGTCGACTCGGGCCAGCCGATCCTGCCTCCCGACCGTCGTCTGGCCGAGACGCTGGCGTTCTTGCCCCAACTTCGGGCGCAGTCGTTGGCGACACTTCGACTCCAAGCGGCTCGCAACTTCAAGTGGCTCCTCACTGAAGTTCTGGAACCGACGCCGAGGCCCTCAGACGCGCTGGCGTGGCTCGAATCGGAGGTCGATCCCAAGCAACAATGGATGAGCGTCCGCCGCCAAATCCTTCGTGACCCCGATTGGCAGCCCATCATCACCAAAGTTCGAACCCAATACCCGCACCTCGGTCCAATGTTCGACGCGATCGTCGATCCGAGAAGCGATCCTTGACGTGAGCACGTTTGACCGCCTCGCGTCGGCGCTGAGAGACGCCATCGTCTCGCGGCTCGGCTGGACCTCGTTGCGACCGGTGCAGGAGCAAGCCGGTGAGGCGATCCTCGACGGCGACAACGTCGTCGTGTTGGCCCCCACAGCAGGCGGCAAGACGGAAGCCGCGCTCTTCCCGGCGCTCTCTGCCCTAATCGACGACCCTGGCGAGGGCGTCGGGATCCTCTACGTCGCGCCGATCAAGGCGCTCCTGAACAACCAGGCCGAGCGCCTCGGGATGTACACCGAGATGGTGGGCCTGCGCCGCTTCGTCTGGCACGGGGACGCGACGGTCGCCGAGAAGGCGGCGTTCCTGCGTGAGCCCACCGAACTGCTCATGACGACGCCGGAGTCCCTCGAGGTGATGCTGGCGTCGCCGCGGGTGCCCGTGTCGTCACTCTTTCGGGACTTGCGCGTGGTCATCGTCGACGAGGTCCATGCCGTCGCTGGCACCGATCGTGGTGCCCACCTGCTCTCGGTGGTCGAGCGCATCGCGGCGCTGTCGCAGCACGACGTGCAGCGGATTGGCCTGAGCGCGACGGTGGGAAACCCTGAGGCGATCTTGGCGTGGCTCTCGGGTTCGTCCAGCCGCGCTCGCAGGGTCATCGTGGCGCCAAAGGCAGCGGCTCGGCGTGAAGTGCTCATCGAGTTCCGACCGTCGATGCCCGAGCTGGCGGGCGTGGCGGCGCGCCTCGGGCGGGGCAAGAAGAGCCTGTTCTTCTGCCAGAGCCGAGCGCTCACCGAAGCCGTGGCCGAGCGGATGACCGGGTACGGCACCGATGTCTACGTGCACCACAGCTCCGTCTCCGCGGAGGAGCGACGCCGCGCCGAAGCCCAGTTCCATCACGGCACCAACGCCTGCATTTTGTGTACGTCGACGCTCGAGCTGGGGATCGACGTCGGCGATCTTGACCGTGTCTTGCAAGCCGACGCGCCGTCGACGGTGAGCTCGTTTCTCCAGCGCATGGGCCGCACCGGCAGGCGGCCGGGGCAGACCGCCAACACGATGTTCCTGTGCGAGGCCGAGGAGGCCGTGCTCCAGGCGGCGGCGTTGGTCGAGCTGGCCCGGAAGGGCTGGGTCGAGTCAGTGCCGACGCCGACCCGAGTGTGGCCGGTTCTCGTACACCAGCTCTTCGCCATGGCGCTGGCCAACGGCGCCTTTCGTCCGGCCGATGCGTGGGCCGTGCTCTCGCGAGTCCCTGACTTCTCGGGGATCGAGCTCCGGGAGTACGAGGCGCTGATAGAGCACCTCGTCTCGACCGGATTCCTGTTCCGCGCAGATGGCCTGGCGTCGCTGGGCGAGCAAGCCGAGCGCGTCTACGGCAGAAAGAACTTCATGGAGCTCTACGCCGTCTTCAGCAGCCCGGTCTTGTTCAACGTCGTCTCGAACCAGGGCCGAGCACTGGGCTCGCTCGACCAGCCCTTCGTCGACCGGCTCGTCGAGGACGCAAGCTGCTTCCTGCTCGCGGGACAGCCGTGGCTCGTCGAGTCCATCGACTACAAGGAGCGTCGAGTCGTCGTCGCGAGCGCTCCCAGCGGGCGGAAACCGTCTTGGGGCGGCTACCTCCCGCAGTTCTTGGGCTTCGAGATCTGCCGCGAGATGAGGGCCATCGTCACTGACGACCGAGACCTCCCGTACCTCACGCCCGCCGCAGCCGAGGTCATCACGTCGAAACGAGCCGAGCTTGGCGACTTCCTCCGGCGCCCCGAACCCCACGTGAGCACGACCCCAGGCCTCGCCTACTGGTGGACCTTCGCCGGTGGGAAGATCAACGCGACGCTGAAGGCAGCGATCGACGCCCTCACCGACTGGAAGGTGGTCGCCGACAACCTCTCACTCCGAATGGAAGCTCCGTCCATCGACGACCGAAGCGTCGCCGAGCTCCTCAAGCGTCTTCAGGACGACCAGCTCTGGACCGACACCGCTTTCTGGGACGTCGTCCGAGGACGCCTCCCGCCATACCGCCTGAGCAAGTTCCAACGGGCGCTGCCGGCCTTCGCCGAGCGCGAGATGATCGAGGGGTTCTTGCTCGACCTCACAGGGGCTTGCGCCGTCGCGGGGGGCGCCGGTCGCAGTTCGGGTGAGTTACTGGAACTCTGACCTCGGGCGGTCACTCCTCGCTCGGGACCACCTTCGGCAACAGGTTCTTCGTCTCTTTGGCTGCTTCCCAGGGCTTGTCTTGAACTAGCGATGGGCAATGGAAACCCGATCTACGAGTTGCGTCGATTTAGCGGAAGGTCGGCCGTGCCGGTCCTCCACGATGATTGCCGAGGTGGGTACAGATGCCGACGGGGGGCTGCTCCACTCGGTGGCCCGGCGAGCTCACGCCATCTCACTGGGCTCGCAACCGACCACGACCGCGCGGAGGTCGACGGCTCACTCGAGATTGTCTCCGGACACGGAACTACCCCTCTTGGAACCAACGAGGGCCATCACCTGCGCAATACGTTGCATGATCGCCTTGTCGACGAGCGCTTGAACGAGCCCCGCCATCGCGCGATGCCGAATTCGGGCCGAGTAAGCGGTCGCGCCCATCTCCACGAACAACTTCCCGAGGCACTCGTCCGCGAAGCTACTCGACACCATGGTCACTCCCGACCAGTCCAGGTGCACCGGATAGCGTGGGTTGGCGTCGAGGAGATTGTTGCACTTGACCCGTAGAGCGCGTCCGGCGGAACGCGAGCCGAATCCATCTGGTTCGTCGAGGAGTCGAATGACGAAGGCGTCTTGGTGGGGATCTTCGTAGCGCATGTCGATAATGTCCTGTGCCGTTCCAGTTCGGCTGGGGAGCGAGAGCAACTCGTCGAGGGGTACTCTGGAGTCCGTCCGTATGCGTGCGACGACGAAGGTCCCTGGGAACTGACGGGTGCTCGAGAAATCGACGACGGTCGAGCCAGCACTCGACACGTTGAGCCGCGCGTGACCAGAGACCAACGTCATCTCGCCGCCGGAGTTGGACGTTATGGTCCGTGTGCCGGCGAGCCCGTTTCCTTGTCCGAGAAGAGGGTTGCGCGTCACTCCGGCCTTAACCGCCTCTTCCAGAGCCTCCTGATCGTCTTGGATGTTCGCGTGCCCCTCACGTAGCGTCTCTCGAATGCCCAGTCCGCTGTCGGCGACGCAGAAGACGACTTCGTGTCTTGCCGTGAAGCGCGTCATTCCAACCACGCCGCCAGTGGGACTTGCCGAGTGGTTCAACACGTTGTCGGTGATCTCGTTCATAGCCCACTCGATCCCACCGAGGACACCGCGGGGCAGAAGCCGCGTTGGTCGACGGCGGCTCGAGCCGCCCTTAGGACATCCGGGACGCCCCGGGCGTCGAAACGCCCGGTGACTTGAATCAGGTTCTGGTCTCGCGAGACGGCCACTCAGCGGAGTCTATTCCAGGTCCGTTCTTCGAGTCCCTCGTTCGTGACGAGCGTGTCGTCCAAGTCGCCTTCGGCCAATTCACGGACGCCATCGAGGCCCTACGCCCCGAGCTCCAGAAGACGCTCACCGCCCTCCGAAACGCCAGCCGCCACCTCGCCGCCAAAGCCGCCATCACCGACATCCACGCCCAGCTCGATCACCTCCTCCCGCCCGACCTCATGGCCCACGCGCTCCCCGCCGACCTCGCGCACGTCCCCCGCTTCCTCCGCGCCATCACGGACCGCCTCGACCTCGCCGTCGCAAACCCCAAGAAAGACGCGGACAAACTCGCTCCCCGCCTCCCGGTCTGGACCCGCCTCCTCCAGGAGCGAAAGACGGCCAAAGACCCGGCCGAGGCCTTCGAAGTCCTGATGATGTTCGAGGAGCTGCGTGCCCTGACCTTCGCCCCGGAGCTGAAGCCGGCGTACCCGGTCTCGCTGCAGAAGGTGGCGGCGGCGGTGGAGGCGCTGGCCTAGTTGGGCATGTCGATTCTCGCGAGCTGGCCTACGGCTTTTCCGCCCGCGCCGCGTACGCCTCGACCACCGCCGCCGCCGTGGCGCGCTTCGGCAGAGCCGGGATCGTCTGCCCCTGCGGGCGCTTACCTTTCTCCGGGCCCACCTTGAATGCGCCCGCTTTCGGGTCCCACGTCAAAGGCCGCGACCAGTCGCGAGTCCCAAGCGGACCGTAGCTCTCGCGCGGCGGTACTTGCTTCTCCTCGTCACTCGCCTTCGACAACGTCCTCCGGCGATGAGTCAACGCGCGAGCGCATGCCGGCGCCCCGGCCGGCGAGTCGGTGACGAGGCAGACGCTCACCGACGCGGAGTACTCCTCGGTCTGGGCGTTCACGCCGAGGTCGGTGTCCTCCATGAAGCCACGGGCCCTCGCGACGACCACAGCGGCGCCGTCCAGCAGCGTCACGACGATGTCGTCCACAGTGACGCCCTGGCTCCAACCGCCGACGCCGGTATAGGACCCGTCCCCGAGTACCGGTCCGAGATGCCACCCCGATGACGTCTCCACTGCCAAGAACCACACGTCGGTGATGCCAAGGTCGTCGCCCACAAGGCGGAGGGTGGCCGCACCGCGAATGGGCCCCGCGCCCTCGTAGCGCTTGTAGACGCTGCACCCGACCTCGGCCGCCATGAGGCTCTCGGCCGCTCGCAGCTCGCGCTCGAGTCGCTCACAAACGCCCAGGAAGGGGCTGCCTTCAGGTAACTCGCGCTCGGCGGGCAGCTCCACTTCCGATGACGTGGGCCACGGCAAGGGCCACTCCTTGGGCGGCGCTTCGGCACCCGCCGTTCCAGCCATGGTCAAGACGACGCAACCGATCCCCAGCGACTTCGACACGTGAACCTCCAGACCGCTCCTGTGCGGCGACGGACGCTGAACGGGCGACTCGAGGCCATGATTCCGGAGCGCCGTTGCCTTCGTACCGCAGACGTGGTGCTCGGTCGAAATTGACCGCATTCCAGTAAGGCCCGATGACGGAAATCCTTTTCACTCCGGCCGAATTCTGGCGAAAGTGCGCGAGCAATGGCCCTCGCGAGTCGCGAGGCTACCTGTCCGAGGACGCGTCCAACCATGACCACTACGCCGAACCTGCGCGAGACCGTTTCCGCTCTGACCGAGAGCTATGCCCGCTTCCAGGGGATGTCGCTCAAACTCGACATGACGCGCGGTAAGCCGTGCAAGGAGCAGCTCGACCTGAGCCGTGGCCTCGTCGAGGCCGTCACGAGCGACGACTACAAGGCGCCCGATGGCACCGACACACGCAACTATGGCGGTCTCGAGGGCCTCCCGGAGGCGCGGCAGCTCTTCGCCGACCTCTTTGGCTGCAAGGCGGACGACGTCCTCATCGGTGGCAACGCGAGCCTGGCGCTCATGTTCGACACGCTCATTCGGGCGCACGTCTTCGGCGTACCCGGCGGCGAGCGTCCGTGGGGGAAGGAGGAGAAGGTCAAATGGCTTTGCCCCGCGCCGGGTTACGACCGCCACTTCGCCATCACCGAACACCTCGGCTACGAGCTCGTCGTGGTCCCCATGACGGGTCACGGACCCGACATGGCGAAGGTCGAAGCGCTGGTCTCCGATCCGGCCGTCAAGGGCATCTGGATCGTCCCGAAGTACGCCAACCCGACCGGCGAGTCCGTCTCCTCTGACGTCGTGAAGCGGCTCGCGAGCATGAAGACCGGCGCTCCTGACTTCCGCATCATGTGGGACGACGCCTACTCGGTTCACCACCTCGGGGCGACCGGCGACGAGGTCGACAACATCCTCGACGCCTGCACCGCGGCCGGCAACCCGAACCGCGTCTTCCTCTTTGCGTCGACCAGTAAGATCAGCCATGCCGGCGCCGGCATCTCGGCCATGGCCGCGAGCACCACGAACATCGCATGGACGAAGAAGAGCCTGAGCAAACAGACCATCGGACCGGACAAGGTCAATCAGCTTCGGCACACGCGATACTTCAAGAACTTTGAAGGGGTCGGCGCCCACATGCTCGGCCACGCCGCCATCCTGAAGCCCAAGTTCGACGCCGTCCTGCGCGTGCTCGAAGAGGAGCTCGGCGGCACCGGCCTCGCCTCGTGGACGAACCCGAACGGCGGTTACTTCATCAGCCTCAACACGCTGCCCGGCCACGCCAAGAACGTCGTCAAGATGGCCAACGAGGCGGGTGTGAAGCTCACGGAGGCCGGCGCGACCTTCCCCTACGGTAAGGACCCCGAGGACCGGAACATCCGCCTCGCGCCGAGCTTCCCCACGCTCGCCGACATCGAAGCCGCGACGCGCGTGGTCGCGACCTGCGTCAAGCTGAGCTGGGCTCGCACCAACCTCTGATCGGCGCCCCGCTGAGCCTGTGGCTCGTCGCGTCCTAGGACGGTCCCTCTCCAAGAGGCCGCCGTAGCTCACCGCGCCAGCGTAACTCCCGGAAACGGTGGGGGTGAGCTATCATGCCCCCATGAACACGCCGACCTACAGCAAGATCGCCGACCACGAATGGCCCTTCCCTCAGCCGCCTCTCGCGCAGAACGGCTGGCTCACGGTCTCTGACTCGCCACGACACGAGATGTACTTCGAGGTCTACGGCGCCCCGGATGGGGAGCCCGTCTTCTTCGTGCATGGCGGCCCCGGCGGCGCCACTTCACCGATGCTGGCGCGCCTCTTCGATCCGGAACGCTACCGCATCGTGCTCTTCGACCAGCGCGGCTGTGGCCACTCACGGCCGAGCGCGTCCGACGACGACGCCCGTCCCGCGCTCGCGGACAACACCACGCCCCACCTGATCGCGGACATGGTCCTGCTGCGTCGCCACCTCGGGATCACGGGCAAGATGCACGTCTTCGGCGGGAGCTGGGGGAGCACCCTCAGCCTCGCCTACGCTATCGCGCACCCCGACACGGTCGCGTCGCTAATCCTGCGCGGAATCTTCCTCTGCCGGCAGAAGGACCTCGACTACTTCTACCAGGGCAACGCCGCCCACTACGCCCGCGACCCCGGCGACACGAGCCTCCCGGGCGCCTACCTCTGTTATCCCGACGTGTGGAAGGCCTACGTCGAGCAGATCCCGCCGGATAAGCGCGGCGACATGGTCAAAGCCTACGCCGAGATCTTCGCCACCGATCCGTCCACCCCGACGGCGGCCGCCGAACAGACCGCCGCTGCCGTCGCCTGGTCGGTCTGGGAGGGTGCCACGAGCTTCCTGTCGCAGGACACGAGCGACCTCTCGAAGTTCGCCGACCCCGACTTCGCCAAGGCCTTCGCCCGCATCGAGAACCACTACTTCATGAATGGCGCCTTCCTCGGTGGATCAGGCGAGCAGAACCGCGGCCAGGACTTCATCCTGGAGAACGCCGCCCGCATCGCCCATGTCCCGACGTGGGTCGTTCACGGCCGGTACGACCAGGTCTGTCCGCTCTTCCAAGCAGAAGACCTCGTCCGCGCGCTTCAAGGCGCCGGCGCGACGAACGTCTCGCTCACCCGGACCGCTGCCGGACACAGCATGCTCGAGCGCGACACGCATGGAGAGTTGGCGCGGATCATGAGGGAGATGCCGCGGAGTTGACGGCCAGGCAGCGTTACTTCGGCGGCAATCCGACGCAGCTCTCGATTTCCGTGAGGCGGCCTCTGTCCGACGCGTAAGGCGTGCCGCCGCCAACTCGAAGCCGCACTCGAAGGTGCACTTCATGAACGCCTATTCGACGTTGGCTCGGAGACAGGTGGCGCACCAGGCAAGGAGGTGGCCGGCGTCGACGTTGGACACAGGTCTTTCCAGCGGCGCCTGGGAGATCCATAATGCGGCCATCAACCATGGCGTAAAGTCAAAAAGGGCTGGACGCCGTCAAGGAGCATCACCATGGCAATTGCACGTCGTTACGAAACCTTTGAAGTCCGCGGCATGCTTCAAGGCGCCGAAGGCGTCGCGTCGCCCGTGACGGGTGCCGGCGCTCACTCGCGCGGCCTACACGCGCTCAAGACCCCAGGCGGAACCGGTGTCAATCATAGTGACATGATGTACCGAACTCATAAGCAGGTTGGAGAGAGCAACAATCAATTCAAGAACCGCGGCTCCGCCGCGCAGACCTCCGCATTCGCCAATCTGATTCAGCAGGCGGACGCCGCTTGCCAGGGACTCAACTCGCCGACCGGGCAAGCGGCCCTGGGTGTGCTCGATGACCCAACGTACTCCGGCCGGAAGCTTCGGGTGACGCTCGACGTCAATAACCTCAAAGAGATCGGCTTTCTGGGCCTCGGCTCCGGGAAGATGAGCACGGTCAGCAAGACGGATATGAGCGTTATCAGCACGAGCGCGAAGGGCGTCCGGTTGATCTTCGACCGCGACGGTGGTTCCACAGCCATCCACATCCAGACGTGCTTCCCGCTCGCGATCTTGGCGACGCCCGCCTACTCGGTCATCGACATGACATCGAAGGCGGTCGTGGCGAACGGTTGACCGACGGCGGCGCCGGACGGTCGCGGCGCCCAGGCTCCTCCGATTCGACGAAGCGTCGTCGAGGGCCGGGTCGGCGGCGCACCGTTGCTCACGCCTGGCACGTATCCTGCTCGGCCGACCTCCGACGGCGAGCCCCAGGGGCGCCTGCCCGACCTTGGAGCTTCACCCATGCCCGTCGCCCGCCACCAAACCATCGGACTCGCTGCTGCCCGCTCGGCGCGTTGCGACGCTGACACGAGCACACCCGTGGATGTCGCGTTGGCCGACGTGAGTCGTGGGACCGGCGAGGACGCCACTGCCCTCGGCGACGTGTGCGCTCCCCGTGACCGCTGGTACACATGTCAATTTTCAAGACACCCGTGTGTATCAACTCCACCTTCCCGTGGCCGTGAAGGCGCTCGCGCCCTTCAAGGACATGGCAGTGGCCCGAACATCGCTGCCGAGTCGGGCTCCGTCCCTGGTGACGTGCTGTTCGTCACCGGAGTCGGTAATGTCCGAGTGGACGCCCTCGACCTGGAACTTCGGCCCAAGAAGTGAGGCAGTTCGTGCCAATGCGACTTCTGACCCTTCTCGCGTGCTCCGTCTCCGCGCTTGTGTTCGCCTCGTGCACGGACGCGATCGGTGTGACGGCGCCGGACACGACGACGGACACGGGGGAGCCCCCGGGCTTCGACGACCACACGGTCCGTGAGTTCAAGTCGCACGACGATTACCTTGAACTGAATGATCTCGGCGAGTTGCCAGTACAGTGCAAGTTCGTCGTCACGGGCTTTCAAGACGAGCCCGGCGAGGTGGTCTTCCTCGACCCTCGCTTCTATCGGCTCCACGACGAGTGGTATTGGTTCCGACTCCTGAACGGTCAACCCGTCAATGGGGCCGATGAAGACCCCGTCGAGGGCCTGTCTTTCGAGTCGATTGCAGCCATCTATGCCGCCTATCAGGGCGAGAAACAGTTCCCAATCGAGCTCTTCTGGTCCGGGGAACGGCTCGCGTCGAACCGGTTCTACAATCTGGCGCTCGGACGCTGCAAGACGGCCCCGTGCCCGCCGCGGACCTTCGGCGTCGGATCCGTCGTCTACCTGCCTCCATCCGAGGGCCGCGTCGTCCCGGAGGCGATCTGGGCGCTGGAGCTCGAGTACATCGACACGGCGACTGAAGCGCTGCTGCTCCAGTTCATGGCTCACCTCGAAGGCCGGCTGCCCTCGGCGGCTCAGGGCGCCGGACTGAAGTGGCTCGCCCGCACGTCGCCCCAACAAGAGTCCCTGGCCAACACGCTGCGCGCCGGGAACGGGCCCCTGAAGGACCGCGTGCTCACCTACGAGGACCTCGTCACTCCGGGCGAAGTCCGCTCTTACAATCCTGGCATCACCGCGGGGCGCATCAAGCGCATCCGCGCGGGAGAGCTGACGAAGGTCGCGCTCGACCCGACCGACATCGTCATCCTCGAGGAGGTCCCCGACGATCTGCCGCCGGTCGCCGGCATCATTACGGCCGTACCCCAGACGCCGCAGGCGCACTTCAACCTGCTCGCCATCGCGCGCGGCACCCCGAACGCCTACATGGGCGGCGTCTTCGCCGACGGCGCGCTCGCGAGCCTCGAAGCCGACCGCACTCCCGTGATCTTTCAGGTGAAAGACGACGTGGTTCGGTGGCAGCCGATGAGCGCCTCCGAATGGGAGTCGTGGCAGCAGAAGTCCGGGCGCGAGTTCGGCGAGCTGGTGCCGGCGCCACTCGAGGGCATGCCCTACACGCGGCCAATCGAAGTCACGCCCGGCCCCGGCGCGCTCGAGGTGCTCCCGGAGCTCGTCCCCGTGATCGGCGGCAAAAGCGCCGGCCTCGCCGCGCTCACCGCCTACGACGCCATCCCCGGGCCCTACGAGCCGCTCGCCATCACGGTGCGCGCGTACGCCGAGTTCGTCGCGCCGATTCAAACCCAGCTCGCGGAGCTCATCGCAGACCCCGAGTTCGCGAAAGACCGCCGCGTGCGCCAGTTGCTCCTCGAAGGCGAGCCGCAGTTCGTCGAGTCGAACGGCGAGGACCTCGACGCGATGCGCTGGCTCGAGACGTTCAAGGCCGGCGCGCATCGGAAGGTCATCTGGGATCTCCTGAAGCTCGGCGGCGTGCAGGGGCTCTTCCTCGGCGCTCAGGCGATGCCGGAGGGCCTCCTGAATACGCTGACGGCCGATCTCGAAGCGCGCTTCGCCGCCCTGTCGACCTCGCAGGGACTCCGCTTCCGGTCCTCGTCCACCGCGGAGGATGTCGAGGGCTTCAATGGCGCCGGTGTCTACACCTCCGAGACCGCGTTCTTAAAGCCGGAGGTCCAGTCCAAGGCGTCGGATCGAAAGAAGACCGTAGCTGTGGCGCTCCGGAAGGTCTGGGCGTCGTTCTGGTCCTTTGGCGCCTTCGAAGAGCGTGAGAACGCGGGGCTCGACCACCTGAACGGCCGCATGGGCGTGAGCGTCCACCCGCGCTTCGACGACGCCGCCGAGCTCGCCAACGGCGTCTTCCTTCTCTCACTCTCCCGCGCGACAGGTGACGACGAGGTCACCCTCACGCTGAACGTCCAGGCGGGCGCGCTCTCGGTCACGAACCCACCACCCGGCTCCGGCATCACACCCGAGGTCGACGCCGTCACCGGGACACCGACAGCGCCGGTCGTCGAGCGCGTCCTGCCGTCGAGCGAGTCGGACGCGCCCATCCTCACGGACGCCGAGCTCATCTGGATCCGCGACCTTGCCGCGCCGCTCGCAGCCGATTGGCTCGACGCCAAGAACGCCGTTCTGCCGCCCGGAAGGCGGTCGAAGTCCATCACCCTCGACTTCGAGTTCCGTAAGGTTATCAAGGGCTTCCCGGCGATGACCTCGGGTCCGGCGTTCCCCGAGCGCATCGTCATCAAGCAGGTACGGCCGCTCTCGCGCAACGGGACCATCTCGGCAACCGAGCTCGGGGTCCTGCAGGTGCCGAACGACGTCCTCGCGGCGGCGCTCCGCGTTGACCGCACGACCTGTCAGGTCGGCTTCATGCAAGTCCTGGCCTTCGAAGTCATGACCGATCCGGCCGTCACCACCTTGCCCTGGTCGGAGGCGCCCTTCCTCGCCGAGGTGCGCGTGCGTGTACTCGACGGGGACAATCCCCTCGGCCTCGCGCTCGGGACCGAGTTCGTCCTCCCGCACCACACCGCGACTCTCGGGCGTACGGACGCGCCTGGCTTCAGCCTCGCCGTCTCGGTGCCGGAGGGCTCCGGCTTCGACACGCTCACGCTCGTCCACGGCGGCGCGTGGGCCATCCAGGCCGGCGATAAAACTGCGTCAGGAGATGGCGTGTTGTGCAGCGTGGCGCCGGTTGCGCTCTCGCCCGAGGCGTGGCTCGAGTCGCTGCTGGACTAGCTACTCAAACCCCAGCGTTGAGCGGGATGGCCGTCGGCGCGAGGAGCACCGGAATGCCCTCGTGGAGAGCATAGAGCCACTGTCCATCTTCCGTAGCGAGGCCGTCGCTCAGGGGCTTCTTCACCGCTTCGCCGTCGCGGCGCTTCACGCCGGAGGTCAAGATGAGCGTGTTGAGGCGACGAAGCGTGTCGTCGCTGGCGGGGACCAGCGGCTGCCCCGACACCGGACAGCGAAGTGTCGCGTGAGTCGAGCTCATTGATGACGGGTCCGGCCCGCCGAGCCCTTGAACCGCTTCATACGTTCCCACCACTTCTTCGGGTCGGCGCCGAGATCCTTGCCGAACACGCGCGTGAGCGCTCGCCGTGCCGAACCACGCACGCCTTCATCCGTGTCGCGAAGGAAGGGAATCAGCCGATCGGCCTCGAGCGGCTCCACCAACATCCCCAAGGTGTCGATCGCAATGGCGCGTGTCTGAGCGTCCTGGCGAGCGAGGAGTCGAGAGACCTCCGGTACCAACTGGTAGTTGCCGCGCCCCGCGATGAGACCCAGGGCACGGTCGACGATGAGGTGATCCTTGCTGTTCAGCGCCGCTCGGAGCAGGCCGTCGAAGCGCCCGCCCGGCGTGTCCAGGAGCTGATTGAGGGCCTGGAGTCGAAGCTCCACGGTCGAGAGGCGAGAGAAGAGGAGCTCCGCTTGGACGGACCCGTTGGCTGCGGGGAGCTCGCGAATCGCGGCCACGGCTTCGGGGACCGATAAGGTACCCGCGACGGCATCATCGACGACGGACCGCGTCGGAGCGGCGATGGGCTTCTCGCCGCTCGGGGCCTCCTCTGCGGGCGGTACGGCGGCGACCGGGCCCGCCAGGAGAGGCGCTGTAAGCGTCGGATAGGACGGCCTTCGGCTCTCGAAGTAAGCGACGAGTCCACCGACAACGGACGCCGACAAGGCTACGTAGAGCCAGAACCGCCCGGTTCGGTAGGCCGGGAGCGGCTTCTCGGGCTCTGGAACCAACGCTTCGACAAGCCGTTCGCCGTCGGCGGCCGACAGGAAGCCGGCGTCGACCAAGCCGAGACCAAAGCCGAGCGCGTACGCGGCGGCGTAGTCGTCGAAGCGGCGCCTCAGCTCTTTGAACCGTACCCGCATTCGTTGGTAGCGAGGCGCGAGGCGCTCCCAAGCGAGATGTCCACCACCGGAGTGCCCCGCTGCAGCGACGTAGCCCCGGTATGCGAACCACGTCGGATCGACGATTGGAGGGGCCTCCGCACGGGCCTCCTGAAAGGCGGCGCGCAGCGCACCAAAATAGGTCTCGGGCTCGACGGTTGCCCGTTGGGGCCGCGTCGTCGTCGCGCTGGTGCGGGTGGTGGCGCCGCTGGGACGCGTGGTGGCGCCGCTGGGACGCGTGGTGGCGCCACTGGGGCGCGTGGTGGCACCGCTGGGACGCGTAGTGGCACCGCTGGCCGTGCCAGCGGGCCGCGGGGTCGGCGTGTTCGAGGAAGCGGAACGTGTGGTTGAGATGTCGGATGCGCTTCGTGTTCGCGTACCGCTGTCAGCCTGCATGGACAACTTCTCCAGCCTGGCGCTTTCGACGCGCCCGGGACGCCCTTGGTTGCACTGGCGGGCGGAACCCATCGTCGACTATTGTCGACGCACCGCACTCAGCTTACGGTACGGACGCGCCAAGGTGAAAGGGGCTGGTCGAAAATACTGGAGTCGGGAGCTCGGATTCCCACAGGCCGAGATCGCCCAAGCGACGCCACGATCGTCTCGTCAGCGCGTTAGGTGCGTCCCGTAGCGATGCAGGTCGCCAAGGTCACAGACGTCGTCCGCGAACTCCGGGACCCGAAGGGCGGCGACCGGCAGTCGACCATCGAGCCGCGCCAATTCTCGAGAATCACGCGAGACCAACGCGTCGTAGCGTGCGGCGCTCTCGGAGAGGTACTGGCGCGCGGGGGCCGACAAGTGCTCGTCCTCGTTCGGAGATGCGTCCATCGGACTGAACCGCACTCGATTCACCACAAACGACCCGAGCGGCATGCCCTCCGCGACCAGCCGGTCCGCGAGGTAGAGTCCCTCGTCGATGCTCGAGCGTTCGGGGCCTGTCAGGACCACGAAGGCGATCTCACTTGAGCACATGTAGCGCCGGACCGCGGTCGACCGCTCGCGGAAGCCGGCGGCCATGGTTCGGAAGTCGCCAAGAAACGACAGGATGTCGGTGAACAGGTCAGCTCCGAGGAACTTGCCGACACCTTTGAGGATCGTCGTGTTCGCCTTGACCAGCCCGAGTCCGAGGCGGCCAAGCATGCGACCACCACGAGAGATGATGCCCTGGTCCTCGCCGTCGTCGCCCGTCGCCGAGAGGTCCATGTTGTAGCTCATCAGCTCTTCGAGACGCCCCGGGGCATCGAGGAAGTCGAGCGCGTGAACCGTCGGCGGCGTGTCGAGGATGATGAGGTCGTATCGGGGCTTGCCTGGCTCGGGTGGCGACTGGGTCAAGGCGTAGAGCTTCTCCATCGCCATGTATTCTTGCGAACCCGCGAGTCGGGTCGATGCCTGCGCGTAGTAGGGGCTGCGGAGGATTCGGTCCCGAGCGTCGGCGCTCGGCGCGTATCGCTCCACGATCGCGTCGAAGGTGCGCTTCGTGTCGAGCATCATGGCGAAGAGCGGCGCGCCGTACGGCACACCCGCCGCGTCGAAACGATCGCGCCCGATCTCCTGCTCCTCGTGCTCGAAGCGGTCGAGGCCCAGCGAGTTCGCGAGGCGGCGCGCCGGATCGACCGTGAGGACGAGCGTACGTCGGCCGAGTGAGGCCGCACGCAACGCCAATGCCGCGCTGGTCGTGGTCTTGCCCACGCCGCCAGGGCCCAGGCAGACGATCGTGCGACGCGTCGTCAGGAGGGTGTCGAGATGACTCACCCGTCAGCTCCGA
Organism: Myxococcales bacterium; assembly: GCA_018780435.1. Classification (GTDB taxonomy): domain Bacteria; phylum Myxococcota_A; class UBA9042; genus SXOO01. The sequence goes on along the minus strand of JADMJS010000015.1, from coordinate 4,562 downwards.
CGGAGCGCGACGACCTTGCCACCGGGGCTTGGGTCGACGGGCGGCAGTCTCGCCACGAGGTTCTCGATGACGGGGAGCGCCTGAATCGTCGCCGCTTCTGCCTGTAGGGGCGAAAAGCGGCCGTCGTAGACCAAGAGCAGTCGATAGATGTTCGCGAAGCTTCGGGCAAATACCCCGAGCTGCGGCTCTCGGAGCAAGCTCACGTCACGCTGTCGCCGGGTGAGCGCGACAGCGCGCGCGACGAGGACGTCTTGTTTCCAGGCGTCGGCCGTCCTGAGTCCACCCCGTTCGGTCAACGCCGAGATGACGCCGAGGATGCCGCGTTTCTCGGCCGGCGAGAGCGAGCTCTTGCCGAGAGTACCTTCGAGGTCCGGATCGGCGCCCGCGATGAGGCTCGCGAGGTCGAGGCCGGCTCGCTCGAGCGCATCGGCAGTGTGCGCGATCGAGGTCGCGGTAGCCACGTCCGATGGGAGCGACTCTGGGCTCGAAGTCCCCCAAACGATGGGGGATTGTTCGTCCACCACGAGCGCTCTGATCGCGGACGCGCGTTCAGCGAGCGAGAGCAACGCGAGCTCGAGTGATTCGTTGGCGTCGGGCGCCGGAATCTCGAGCGCAGACGCAGGCCGCTCCGTCGAGCCACCGAACACGGAGACGAGACCATCGAGACGCTCTTTCAGTCGAACCGCGTCGTGCAGCCCGTCGTCGAACACCGCGACGACGCGCACCCCGGGTCGGACGGTTGCGACGAGCACGTTCGGGTCAACCGGTTCGCGTCCGCCGATCTCCGCTCGCACGTCGTCGGCGCCGAGGCGAGCCTTGACGAGATCCAGGAATTTGATGAGCGGCTCTTCGTTCACGGGGGGATTGTCCCCGGGTAGCCGGATTCCGCAAGTACCGTCTCGAATCGTGAACTGGGTCGCGAACATGGCGTCGTCATGGGCAAAGAAGCTCCACGGTGGAGAAGGTTCGATTTTCGCGGACAGATCCATGCCGCGGCGCGCGTCGGCGACCGCCGTGGAGCGCTCGTTCTCACGGTGGCCGGGTCCGCAGATCCCACCATTGCACGCCGGCGGTGCGTAGGAGTCCGCCCGTGAGCGCATCGAGTCGCGCGCCGAGCTCCTCGATGTCGAGCCAGAGCGCCCGACGACGGTCGTCGGCACCCTGGGGCAGCGCGAGATACTCGTACTGGAGCCGCCGTCGTCGATAGTAGAGTCGTGTCGCGTCGTCGACGGCCCGGACTCGTCGCCGCGAACGCTCCTCGGACAGCGCCAGCAGCCGGTCGGCGCGTGGGTCGTACGCGATCTTCGAGAGGTCCCACTGCACGTCCACTTGCCAGGAGAGTCGATCGTCGTCGCTCGTCTTGACCGACCAGCCGTCATCGGACTGAGCTCCGTCGAGCGATAGCGAATCGTCGCCGCGGATTCGAACGGCGAGGCGCTGCGGGAGCGCGTGGGACCACCGAGCGCGCGACCAGGTCTCGTCGATTCGCGCATCGCCCCATCCCGCCGAGACGGCCTCTTGGACCTCCCGAACGGTCGGTTCGCGATCCGGACCGACCCGAGGCGGCGTCGTGAGGGCGACGGCGATCAGGACGGCGATCATGGCGACACCTCCTCAGGAAAGTCACCGCCCATCGTTTCAGGCGAGTCGACCGTCGTCCCGAGTCGAAAGCCGAGGTGCACCTCGAACGCCCACTCGCCGCGGTCGTCGCCGGACGCGCGAAGGGTCACGAGGGGGATGAACCACCACCAGACGAGCAGCCCTGTGAGGTGGAGGCGAGACGAGAGACGGTGGCGTGAGTGGGGTCGCATGCCTCCCCCTTCATCACGACCCGTGCCAACGAGCGGCTCCCCATGGCGACGCCATCCTGGAGGGAAGCTGTCTCACTTCGTGTCCCAAAATCGGACTCTCCTGTTTCGTTTTGGGACACCTCGTGGCATCCTCCACCCACCTTGGTAACTAAACAAGTGAGCAGTCATGTCCGGTCATAACAAGTGGAGCACGATCAAGCACAAGAAGGCTGCCGTCGACGCGAAGCGCGGCAAGATCTTCACCAAGATCATCAAAGAGGTGACGGTCGCTGCGCGGCTCGGCGGCGCCGACCCGAACGCGAATCCGCGCCTCCGGGCCGCGATCACGGCGGCGCGCGGCGCCAACATGCCGAAAGACACCCTCGATCGCGCCATCAAGAAGGGTTCCGGCGACCTCGACGGCGTCGAGTACATCGAGACCACCTACGAGGGCTACGGCCCGGGTGGCGTGGCGGTCTTTGTCGAAGTCATGACCGACAACAAGAACCGTACGGTCGGTGACCTCCGCTTCGCCTTCACGAAGTCCGGCGGGAACATGGGCATGGACGGCAGCGTCGCGTGGATGTTCGAGCGCAAGGGCCAAATCGTGCTCGACTTCGAGGGCAAGAAGGTCGACGAGGACGCGATCATGATGACGGCGCTCGAAGCCGGCGCCGAAGACGTCGAACGCGACGGCGACCGCTTCTACGTCACCACGGCCATGGGCGACCTCTACGCCGTCCGTGACGGTCTCGACGCTGCCGGCTACACCATCGAAGACGCCGCGCTCGCGCGCGTGCCCTCGACCATGGCCCCGTGCGACGCAGCGCTGACCAGGCAGGTCGTGAAGCTCATCGAAGCCCTCGAAGACAACGACGACGTGCAGAAGGTCTTCCACAACGCCGACCTCGACGAATCGGCTCTCGACGGGTGACCACCGTGTCCCGCGTGTTCATGGGTCACACCTGATGATCGTCCTCGGCCTCGACCCTGGCACGCACACTACCGGTTGGGGCGTGGTTCGATACGAGGCGTCTCGGGTGCGACACGTGGACAACGGTCTCTTCCAGGCCAAGCGCGCGACGGACGACCTCGCCGAGCGACTCAAGGTCATCTACCGCGGCATCGCCGAGATCATCGCGCTGCACCGGCCGGACGTGGTCGCCGTCGAGGCGGTCTTCGCCGCCAAGAACGCCCAGTCAGCGCTGATCCTCGGCCACGCCCGCGGGGTCGCGCTCCTCGCCGCAGCGGAGGCGGGCCTACGCGTGCTCTCCTATCCGCCCGCTCTCGTGAAGAAGACCGTCTCGGGGCGCGGGCGAGCGGACAAATTTCAGATCCAGATGATGGTCAAGACCCTGCTCGGGCTCCCCGAGGTGCCCGCGGAAGACGCCGCGGACGCCCTCGCCCTCGGCATCTGTCACTGCCACCACATCACCGATCTCGCGTTGCAGCCGCCCGCCTCGGTCGCGCGGTCCACTCGCGCCCGAAAGAGCAGCGGCTTCGAAGCGCTGATCGCGCAGAATCGGGCACACGTTCGCCCAAGGCAGCCCGCCACCCTCCCGCTTGCGAGGCCCGAATGATCGCTCATCTCCGTGGCGTGGTGCTGTCGAAGTCCAATGAATCCGTGGTCATCGACGTGAACGGGGTCGGCTACCTCGTCCACGCCGCCGAGCCCGTGGTGGCCGGACTGACGGTCGGCGACGAAGCGCGCCTGCACATTCACACGAACGTCCGCGAAGACGCGATTCAGCTCTTCGGCTTCTCGGCGCCTTTCGAGCGAGACGTATTCCTGAAGCTCACCACCGTGAAGGGCATCGGGCCGAAGCTCGCGATGGCCGTGCTCTCCGGCGCGAGTCTGGTCGAGCTGGTCGCCGCGGTCGCCGACGGGGACATCCTCCGCCTCACGAAGATCCCCGGTGTCGGCAAGAAGACCGCCGAGCGAATCCTGGTCGAGCTCCAAGAGGCCTTCCGAGCGTTCAGGCCCGCCATGGCGACGGGCAAAGCCGGCGCCGTCGCGCCCGCCGACGCCCTCGCGGACGTCCGCAGCGCGCTCCAGAACCTCGGCTTCAAGGGCGCCCAAGTGGACCGCGCCTTCGAGCTCCTCGAGTCCGCACCTTCGCGGCCACGCGACTTCGACGGTCTCCTCCGTGAGACGCTGCGGCACCTCCGATGAGCACGCACGACGTACGCCCCGAGCTTCAAGAGGACGACGTCGTCGAGGGGTCGCTGCGCCCGCGCGACTTCGACGCCTACGTCGGCCAGGAGCGCGTCATTGCCAACCTGAAGGTGTTCGTCGCCGCGGCGCGAAAACGCCAGGGCGCGCTCGACCACCTGCTCTTTGCCGGCCCGCCCGGTCTCGGCAAGACCACCCTCGCGCATATCATCTCGCAGGCGCTCGGCGTCGACCTCCAGGTCACGAGCGGTCCAGCGATCGAGAAGAAAGGCGACCTCGCCGGTATCTTAACCAACCTCAAGCCGCGCGACGTGCTCTTCATCGACGAGATCCACCGGCTGAACCCGGCCGTCGAAGAGAACCTCTACCCCGCGATGGAGGACTTCGAGTTCGACATCATCGTAGGCGAAGGCGCGCACGCTCGTAACGTCAAGCTCCCGCTGCAGCCCTTCACGCTCGTCGGTGCCACGACGCGGGCGGGGCTACTCACGTCGCCACTGCGAGACCGCTTTGGTTTTCACGCGCAGCTCCAGTACTACTCGAAGGCCGAACTCGCGAAGATCGTCAATCGATCCGCCAAGATCCTCCGCATCGAGTGC
>JADMJS010000013.1 GCA_018780435.1 Myxococcales bacterium | reverse complement strand
ACCGATTGTGGCGTCTTTGTTCTTGACCACCATATATGGCACCATGGATAAGAGGCCACCCAAGGTTGCGGTGGCCGTCACCCGACCCCCAATGACGCGCTCGTCACGGCGCAGCGGGGGTGGTGTAGCCAACCGGCGCGCGATTGACGCGGCCGGACCGCGAAGCCTTGGCGTTTCGGGCACTCAGGGTATCGAGCGCACGGCCCCGAGCCGGCGCCCCGCCTCGTGCCCCAAGCGACCATCCGGGCCGGAGTCGTCCCGATGGGTGCCTAGCCCCACTATTCCAAAGCGACCCGGAACAGAGCGCCGGGACCAGGATGATGCTGATGCGAGTCGAGCGGCGATACACGAAGCAGAACCAAGACCCCTTCGCGGGGCTCCCCTTCACGTCTCGGGCCTCAAAGATCACGAACCCGAATGGTTCCGTGGTGTTCGAGGCCAAGGACATCCAGGTCCCGTCTACCTGGAGCCAGGTCGCCGTCGACATCCTCGCGCAGAAGTACTTCCGCAAGGCCGGCATCCCCGCCGTGACCAAGCTGGTCGCCGAAGAGGGCGTCCCCGCGTGGCTGCAGCGTCGCGCTCCGGACCACGAGGCGCTCGCCGCGCTCCCCGAGGAGCAGCGCTTCACCGGTGAGTCCGACTCGCGTCAGGTCTTCCGTCGTCTCGCCGGCACCTGGACCTACTGGGGTTACAAGAACAGCTACTTCGATACGGAAGGCGACGCTCGCGCCTTCTTCGATGAGCTCTGCTTCGCTCTCGCCGCTCAGATGGTCGCCCCGAACTCGCCGCAGTGGTTCAACACGGGTCTCAACTGGGCCTATGGCATCGACGGCCCGGCGCAGGGTCACTTCTACGTGGACGAGCAAGGCAAGGTGAAGCGCTCCACCGGCGCCTACGAGCGCCCGCAGCCGCACGCCTGCTTCATCCAGTCGATTGGCGACGACCTCGTCAACGAAGGCGGCATCATGGACCTCTGGGTCCGCGAAGCGCGCCTGTTCAAGTACGGCTCGGGCACGGGCACGAACTTCTCGAACCTGCGCGGCGAAGGCGAGCCCCTCTCCGGTGGCGGTAAGTCCTCGGGACTCATGAGCTTCCTGAAGATCGGCGACCGCGCCGCCGGGGCCATCAAGAGCGGCGGCACGACGCGACGCGCGGCCAAGATGGTCGTTCTCGACGCCGACCACCCGGACATCGAGGCCTTCATCAACTGGAAGGCCATCGAGGAACAGAAGGTCGCGGCGCTCGTCACGGGGTCGCGCACCATCGAGCTGTGCCTGCAGTCGATCTTCGACGCCTACTGGAGCGACACCGTCCAAGACGGCGACCGCGGCCACGTCACGAAGAACCGCGCGCTCGCGCTTGCCATCCACGCGGCGCGTCAGAAGCTCGTCCCGGACAACGTCATCCACCGCGCCATTCAGCTCGCGGACCAGGGCTTCAAGAAGGTCGACTTCCAGACCTATGACACCGACTGGCTAGGCGAGGCCTACGGCACGGTCAGCGGTCAGAACTCGAACAACTCGGTCCGCGTCTCGAACGCGTTCATGCAGGCCGTTCAGTCGGACGGCCCGTGGTCGCTCCGCCGTCGCATCGACGGCAAGGTCCACAAGACCATGAAGGCCAAGGATCTCTGGAATGAGATCGCGAACGCCGCCTGGGCGAGCGCGGACCCGGGCCTGCAGTTCGACACGACCATCAACGAGTGGCACACGTGCCCCGAAGACGGCCGCATCAACGCGTCGAATCCCTGCTCCGAGTACATGTTCCTCGACGACACGGCGTGTAACCTCGCGTCGACGAACCTCCTGAAGTTCGTCAAGGACGGCGAGCCGGCCGCCACGGCGTTCGACATCGAGGGCTTCACGCACGTGAACCGCCTGATGACGGTGGCGCTGGAGATCTCGGTACTCATGGCGCAGTTCCCGTCCAAGGAGATCGCGCGCCTCTCGTACCGCTTCCGCACGCTCGGGCTCGGCTACGCGAACCTCGGCACGCTGCTCATGGTGCTCGGCATCCCGTACGACTCGAAGGAGGCCTTCGCGCTGGCCGGCGCCATCACCGCCGTCATGACGGCGACCGCGTACGCGACCTCCGCCGAGATGGCGAGTGAGCTCGGGCCCTTCCAGGGCTTCGCCAAGAACCGCGATCACATGCTGCGGGTCATCCGCAACCACCGGCGCGCGGCCTACGACGAGGCGAAGACGCACTACGAAGGCCTCACGATCACGCCGGTCGGCCTGCCTGCCACGGCGTGCCCGAAGTCGCTGCTCGACATGGCGCGAAGCGAATGGGACCGCGCGCTCGTCCTCGGCGAGAAGCACGGCTACCGTAACGCTCAGGTCACGGTCATCGCTCCCACGGGCACGATCGGCCTCGTCATGGACTGCGACACGACCGGCATCGAGCCGGACTTCGCGCTCGTGAAGTTCAAGAAGCTGGCCGGTGGCGGCTACTTCAAGATCATCAACGAGTCCGTGCCAGCCGCGCTTCAGCGCCTCGGGTACACGCCCGCGGCCATCGACGCCATCGTGCAGTTCGCCCGGGGCACCGGGTCGCTCGAGCACGCGCCGCACATCTCGTCCGCGGCGCTCCGCGCCAAGGGCTTCGGCGACGAACAGCTCCGGGCCATCGAGGCGGCGCTGCCGTCGGCCTTCGAGATCGGGTTCGTGATGAACCCCTTCACGCTCGGCTACGACTTCTGCACGAACGTGCTGGGGTTCAAGCGCGAGCAGCTCGCCGACTTCCGCTTCAACCTGCTCGAGTCCCTCGGCTTCACGAAGGAGCAGATCCGCGAGGCGAACGACTACGCGTGCGGCCGCATGACCGTCGAGGGGGCGCCCGGGCTCGACCCTCGTCACCTCCCGGTCTTCGATTGCGCCAACAAGTGCGGCCGCTACGGCACGCGCTTCATCCGTGCCGAAGCCCACATCTTCATGATGGCCGCCGCACAGCCGTTCCTGTCCGGCGCCATCTCGAAGACCATCAACATGCCGAACGAAGCGACGGTGGAAGAGGTCGAGCGCCTCTACATGCAGTCGTGGCAGCTCGGGACGAAGGCCAACGCGCTCTACCGGGACGGCAGCAAGCTCTCGCAGCCGCTCTCGGCCAGCACCGCGGACTCACTCTTCGGTGACCTCGACCGCATCGTTCAGGAAGGGGACGAGCAGGAAGAGGCCAAGCTCCCGGCCCAGCAGCTCGCCGAGCGCATCGTCATCAAGTACATGGCGCGCCGTCGCCGCATGCCGTACCGCCGCGGGGGTTACACCCAGAAGGCGATCGTCGGCGGCCACAAGATCTACCTCCGCACCGGTGAATACGAGGACGGCTCGCTCGGCGAGATCTTCCTCGACATGCACAAGGAGGGCGCCGCGTTCCGCAGCCTGATGAACGCGTTCGCCATCGCGGTCTCGCTCGGCCTGCAGTACGGCGTGCCGCTCGACGAGTACGTCGACGCCTTCGTGTTCACCCGCTTCGAGCCCAGCGGCTTCGTCGAGGGTAACCCGTACATCAAGATGTCGACGTCCATCATCGACTA
>JADMJS010000232.1 GCA_018780435.1 Myxococcales bacterium | reverse complement strand
AACACCGCGGATGGATGCGCGAGATCCGAGGGCCGCGTCCACCTGAACGGGGGGCAGTAGGAACTCCAAGCATCGAGGTCCCCAGCGGTCCCGGTGGGTGCCAGTTCGTGCTATGCGGAGCCGGCTCGCGTTGGTCCGGGGCAGAGGCGTGGCGGTAATCTTGCCGGTGACGTCCTCGCGGTCCCGCGTTGCTCTTGGCAATCGCGGCGGGCAACCGGAGCCTGTCAGCGGTGTCAGGGCGGGTGCGCGCGCCCGCGGCTTGGCGGGACCTGGCTGGCGGGACCTGGGTCGCCTACGTCGGCGCGGGGGTCACTGGCAGGAGGTCTGGAGATTGATGTTGTCGAGGTGGATCCCTTCGCCGGCGGGGCTCGGGAAGATGGCCTCGAAGCCGAACTGGAGGCTGACCGTCGTGCCGATGAAGGCGGAGAGGTCGACCGTGATGAGCGACCACTGACCTTGGGGCAGAGTGCCGGCTGCCGACGTGTAGACGGTCTTCAGCGTGGTTCCGGAGACGACGCGGACGGCGAACACGTCGGTGAAGGGGTCGGAGACGCTGGCCCAGATGCGGAAGCTTAACGTGGCTTTGGCGGCGGTCGCGGGAATGGAGAGCGCGCTGGTCGCGGCCGTACCGGACGGCGGCGGTTCTGTCTGGTAGTTCCAGGCGCCCGGGATGCCGAAGTAGAGGCTATACGCCGGGCTGAAGAAGCGCCGCGTCTGCGGGCTCCACTTGGCGAGGCCGCCGTCAGTGAAGATGGTGAAGCCCGGCGCCGTGCCCGTGTCGAAGGTCGCGTTCAAGAGGGTCGTCGGGGCGCAGCAGCCGGGGCCCGTGACGGCGGTCGTCTTGCACTGAAAAGCGGAGCAAGTATGTGTCGTGCACGCGCTGCCGTCCTCGCAGTCGCTAGCCGCCTTGCAGCAGCCCGGGGCGCCGGCAGCCGCGTACTTACACGCGCCGTCTTGGCAGAGGTCGACGCTGCACGTATTGCCGTCATCGCATTCGTCGTCGGTCTGGCAGCAGCCGGGTTGCTCCGCGTAGACGCAGGTGCCGTTCTGGCAAGCGTCCGTGGTGCAGGTGAAGCCGTCGTCACAGTCGCTCGCGGACTGGCAACACTCGGGGATGGGATCGGCGACGCAGAGACCCCCGCTGCACCGGTCCTTCGTGCAGGAGTCGCCGTCGTTGCACTCGGTGTCGCTCTGACACGTCGGGACCGCGGTGCACGTCGCCCTCACGGCGAGGTCGTCGATGAAGTAGCCAGCGCCCGCGTTGTCGACGCCGTCCACCGAGTCGGTCCGGAGTTCGAGACGCACGGTCTGACCGATCCACGCCGAGAGGTTCACGGTGACGGCGACCCAGGAGCCGAAGTTCATGATGTTGTCTTTAGTCCAAAGGACGGTCCCAGACGCCGCGCCCGACGGTCGCACGAGCACGTTCAGCGTGTCGAAGTCGGGGGTCGTCTCGACGTCGGCATAGAGGAAGAACGTGGCCACCGCCCCCTTTGACGCGCTCGGGATGGTGAAGGCCGGCGTAAGGGCGGCACCGGCAACCTGAACGCCTTCGGTACCATAGGTTCCCGTCGCCGCGTTGCCGAAGCGCAAGCTCCCCGGTGACGACAGCGACAGCAACGTCGAGCGCTGCCACGTCGAGCCGCCGGTCCCCGTGACCTGCCATCCCGTGAGCGCGTTGGCCGCGTCGAAGGATTGCTGCAGGAGCAACGACTCGGTGCAACAGCCGGGGATGGTGAGGCTCTGACACTTATTCTGCGTGCAGAAGTCCGCGGTGCAGGCGTTCTGGTCGTTACAGCCCGAGTTCTGAGTGCAGCAGCCGGCGATGGGCGAGTAAGAGCAGGTGCCGTTCGAGCAGGTCCCTTGCGTGCAGGGGTTCCCGTCGTCACATTGGGCGTTCGACTGGCACGGCGGCTGGCAGCCTGGGACCGGGGTGTTCAGGCAGACGCCGCCCGTGCAGAAGTCGGCCGTGCAGGGGTCGCCATCGCTGCATTGCGACGCCGTCGTGCACGGCGGGACGCAGCCGGGGATGGCGATGTTCTGGCACGCCCCATTGGTGCAGAAGTCCGCCGTGCAGCCGTCGCCATCGCTACACTGCGACGCCGACGTACACGGAGGGACGCAGCCCGGGATGGCGACGTTCTGGCACGCCCCATTGGTGCAGAAGTCCGCCGTGCAGGCGTCGCCGTCGCTGCATTGCGACGCCGCCGTGCAGGGCGGGACGCAGCCCGGGATGGCGACGTTCTGGCAGACGCCGTTCGTGCAGAAGTCGGCGGTACAACCGTCGCCGTCGTTGCACTGGGTGGCCGTCGTGCAGCAGCCCGTCTTCGGGGTGAATGTGCAGGTCCCCATCACGCAGGAATCCGTCGTACAGACGTTACCGTCGCTACACTGCGCGGCGCTGGTGCACGGTGGGACACAGCCCGGGATCGTCACGTTGACACAGGTCCCGGCGTCGCAGATGTCGGCGGTACAGATGTCGCCGTCTTGGCACTCGGCGCCGGTTACACAACATCCCGCGAGAGTGGTGTACGTACACTTTCCGCCGACGCAGGCGTCCTGCGTGCAGGCGTTCCCGTCGCTGCAGCCCTGTGCGGAGGTACACTCGGTGCCGCAGCCGGGCACAGCGAGGTTCTGGCACTGGTTCTCGACACAGAGATCGGCGGTACACGGGTCCGGGTCGGCGCACTCCGCGTTCTCGTTACAGCACGAGGCCGACGGATCGGGAGGGCTCACGGTACACGCGCCGTCGTCACACACGTTCACGGTGCAGGGATCATCATCCTCGCAGGACGCGTCGGACGTGCAGCAGCCGGGGAGCGGAGACTCCAGGCAGAAGCCCTGAACACACGCGATCGTCGTGCAGGTCCCCGGGGCCTGGCAGTCGGCGGTCGTCTGACACTCGTCCTCACAGCCGACGATGGGCGGATTCTGACAGGCTCCGAAGACGCAGGCGTCGGCGGTGCATGGGAGTCCGTCGAAGCAGTCCTCGGCGGCGATGCACCCGCCGCAGTTTGGGATCTCAGTGAACGTACAGGCATTGTTCGAGCACACGTTCGTCGTACACGGGTCGCCGTCGTCGCAGCTCTCATCGGCGGTGCAGCATCCGGGTTCGGTGTCGACGCCGCAGATGCCAAAGTCGCACGTCGGGACCGCGCACGGGACGGGTGGGGCGGCGCATTCGGCGGCGGTCACGCACTCCGGGGCACAACCTGGGATCGGATAGTACTGACACGCGTTCAGAACACACGCCTCGTCGGTGCACGGGTCGCCGTCGTCGCACGAGCCGCCGCAGTTGGCACACGCCGGCGCTACGGTCGTGACGCACTGGGCGTCCACGCACGAGACCACGTCACAGGGATCGCCCGTGGTGGCGCAATCCGCCACCGTGGAGCAGCAGCCTGCTAGTGCCCCCGACGTACACGCGCCGTCCGTGCAGCGGTCTTCGGTACACGCGTCGTCGTCGGCGCAATCCGCGTCGGCCACACATTCGGGCTCGTCGCCACAGGCGGCTTGCACCACGAGGTCGTCGAGGAAGGCCCCTTCGCCGCCGTTCACGGTGCCGTCGAGCGTGTCGATGCGGAAGTGGAAGCGGACGGACTGCCCGGCGTAGTCGCTCACGTCGACGGCAACCCGAGTCCAGCTCTTGTAGTCCTCGTCCGGGAGCGCGTCTTTGTTCCAGACCGGGGTGAAGAGCCCGTCGCTCTCGATCTCGACCCAGAGCTCGTCGAACTCCGGGAGCCTCTCGACGTCGAGCCAGAGCCAGAACACGAGAGTCAGCGTCTTTCCCGCCGGGAGCGCCACGGTCGGGGTCGCGACGGCGCCGGCCGACGCCGGGATCTTGCCGTCTTGGATGGGGTTCTCATAGCGGCCGGACTCGGGATCGGCGAAGTGGAGTGAGCCGCCCGGGCTATGGTCGCGGACGGTCGAGAGGTGCCAGGCCACGGCTTCACCGTTGCCTGAGACCTCCGCGCCTTCGAGGTCGCCGGAGAAGGTCGCGCCGTAGACGAGCGTCGCGCAGCACGCGGGGGTGTTCTGAGGCGTGGTCCCGCACCGGCCGTCCGTGCAGGTGTGGTCGGTGCAGGGATCACCGTCGTCGCAGTCGAGTGGGGTGTCACAACAGTCGGGGCTCGCGGCCTCCGCGCAGACGCCGCCCAGGCAGACGGGCAGGGTGCACGGACCCGCGGCGGGGCAGGCTTCGGGGCCATCACACGGTGTCCCGACGACCGAGACGCAACGCCCGAGCTCGGTGTCGCAGCGTCGTTCCGGGGCCGGGTCCGCGGCACCACCCGTCGCGCCAGCGTTGCAGTCGTCGTCCGAGACGCAGCAGTCGGGCCGCGGCAATGCGACGCACACGGCCTCCGCCGAGTCGCACGCCGGCACCGAACACGGGCCCACGGCGACGCCGAGGCAGTCGAGCCACGTCTCGCATGCCACCGGTGGAGGTGGGGCCGCCGTATCGCCCTCGACGTCGATGTCGGCGACATCGACCATCGTTACCGTGCCGGTCTCCTCGTCCGAGCATCCGGAGAGGGCCAACGGAAGTGCCGCGAGGAGCCAGAACGCGTGTCGCCACAGCGAACGGCGTGCCAGTCCAATGAGAGCGGGCGTGGGACGAGACTCAGGGACTTCGGTCATCGACATGAGTCGCTCCGAACGCGCATCCTGGAAGCGCCTTGGGTACGGCGCCCTCCGTTATCGTTACGCGTGATGACGAACTGGCAAACCAACATGACGGGGAGCCTACTCGATCCCTCCGAAAAAGCGTGCGCAGAAGCGGGCCGCGTCCAGTCCACTTCGGTCGGCTTCGGAGTCTCAGCGCGCCTCTGCGGCGCGCTTCAGCTCGGCGCGTGCGCGCTGCACGTGCTGGATCGTTGCTTTGAGGGGCGGGTGGGTCTCGGCGACGAACGCGCCCGCGAGGACGGCATCGGCGCCGGGGAGCGCGATCCAGCGGAGCCCGCGGATGGCGGCCTCGCGTGCATCGAGGTCGCTCGCCCGAGAGAGCGTGGTCGCGTAGGCGAGGGCGGCTTGGGCGTCCACGGCGGCGAAGCCCCGCACGCGAGTGTAGACCGCCATCGCCCTGAGCCGTGCGGGCAACGCGGGCGCGCTCGCCAGCGCTTCGAGTCGCTTCGCGACGTCGCGGGTGGGGGAGACCGAGAAGAGCGAGATGGCTCGTTCCCGAAGGTAGGGCGACAGGCTCGCGTCGCGGGCCACGGCGTCGAGCGCGACGTCGGGGCTCGTCACGACCCGTCGAAGCTGGTCGGCAGTCGGCACGAGGTCGATGGCCGAGAGCATGCTCATGAGCTTCGGTTCGTGCGCACGCGCGGCGCCGGTGAGTCCCACAGCGACCAGGACGAAGGAGAGAGCTCGGAGCAGCGGTGACGTGGTCATGGTGCGTACGTCCAGGCGAGTGAGGGAGGCGCGGTTTGAGGGGACGGGCATGGCCAGGCAGCTCATTTCGGCACCACCCACGGGTTGTTTCGGAGCACGAAGCCCTGGCCTTCGCTGAGGTTGGACCCGGAGCCGGCGAAGTACATCAGGTTGCTCGCGTCGTTCTCCTCCGTGTCGGGGAGAGGATCGTGGATGCCCTGACCTCCGGAGGAGTTCTCCGACGAGTGGAAGAGGCCGAGGTAGTGGCCACACTCGTGCGCCATGACCTGCCCGATGCCTTCGTCGGGGGAAGGGCCACCCTGGGCCGAAAAGTCCTGCAGCGACACGAAGACGGCCGACTTGGCCGTACCTTGGACGCCTGCGGGACCGGGAATACCGCCGGCGACGCCGAGGATGACGACGAAGCCGCCAAAGGGGTTGCTCGATTCGGTGATCGAGTCGACGAAGATGACGTTGATGCCCTCCTCATTGCCTTCGGTGAGGCGCGCCACCAGCGCGAAGTCGTTGCCGGGGCCACTGATCGATTCGATCTTCTTCAGGCCGGCGTCGATGTCCTTGTAGCGGACCTCACCGACCGCGATGCCGCGTTGCGCGTAGATGTCTTTGAAAGTTTGAAGCGCTTTCTTGATTCGCGGGTCGTCCGGTGCGTTGTCGGCGGAGAGGCCGCCGGCGCCCGTGAAGTGGAGGTTCAAGTTCAGGATGGATTCGGCCGGCGGGCCGTTCGACGAGCGGCGGATGAGGACATGCGCCGTCACCTGGGCTTCGATGGGCGTTGTCACGGGCGCTTCGAATACGTTGCCTTGGGTGGTGGTGTAGGTAAAGAAGGAGAGCTTGTACTTTCCGGGCTTTACCGACTGTTCGGTCGTGTTGGGGACCAGCACGCCTTGGGCCGACTCGGCGCCGACGACCCGGATTCGGCAGCCGAGGCAGAGTGACGGGCCCTGGTTCAGCGGGCTGTTGTACCAGGCTTTCGGAACGAGATAGGTGCCCACAGGGTCCTGCAGGAGTCCGATGGTGATCCCGGTCTCTCCTGTCGTCACGGCTGTGATGTGAAACGAGATCGCGTCCTCGGGCACCGTGAACGAGAGCTCCGGGGTGAGCCCCTTCTCGTTCGTGGTGACTGGGTCGAAGTCGATACGGTCGGCGTTGTCCGTAGCGTCTACACCGTCCTCGCCCTCGGTCCCATCGATCGCGCCGTCGTCACCGTCGACCGCGTCCGTCGCGTCCTGACCATCCGTGGCGTCGAGAGCACCATCGCTACCATCGGAGCCATCTTGACCGTCCGCCGCGGCATCCTCCGCGCCGCCCGCGCTTTGCACATCCTGCCCTTGGACCTTCGTTCCCCCACTCGTCGACTCGGTGCACGCGGCGGTGAGCACGACGGCGGCGCTAGCGAGGAGGGCGGCGAGAACGGAGCGGGGGCGGTCGCCGAGAGGGGCGACGTCGACGGTCCGAGTGTCAGACCTTGAAGGCGTGGTGAATGTCATGGTGGGAACTCACAATCGCCGTGGGCAGGAGGGCGCCAGGCGGGAACAGCGGTAGTAGCCGGCGCGCGCGAGCGGGCCGGGACGAGCCCCATCGAGAGGCTCCATCGGGAGGCGGCGACCCCACACCCCCGAGAGGCGGGAAGCCTAGCGCGTGGGCGATCGGAAATCGAGACTCGGTTTGGTGTTTGATCCAACTCCACGTCGGCGTCGGCAGGCGCGGAACCTTGGTGTAGGCTCCCCCCGTGGACGTCCGTGACCTGCTGCGTGTTTTCCCCGACCTCGACGACGGCAGCGGGCTGGTCCCCGCCGCCGATCTTCCGATGTCGGTGCTCTCCGGTGGACTCATCAACGAGACGTGGGCGCTCGGGCAGCGGCACGTACTCCAGCGCCTGCACCGCATCTTCCGCCCGGACGTGAACCGCGACATCGCGGCGCTGGTCCCTCATCTGCTCTCGGGCGGCGTCCCCGTCCCGTCATTGATCCCGACCCGCGCCGGTGAGCCCGGGATCGTCGTCGAGGACGGCCCCGCCGCGGGCACTTGGCGCCTCATGACCCGGGTGCCGGGCGTCGGCCGTCCGAGGTTGGCTGCCGCCCGGGACGCCGAGGCCGCCGGCAGGATGGTCGCCCGCTTTCACACAGCGCTAATCGGGGTCCGGCACACCTTCGCGTTCACGCGTCCTGGCGTCCACGACACCGTCGCACACATCGCGAAAGCCGTGCGGGCTTGTGACGATCCTGCCTTCGCCAGCCATCCACTCCGAGACGACGTGCTCACGGTCGTCTCCGAGCTCGACGTGCGCTTCGGCCGCTGGGGGGCGATCCCCCGGCTGCCGACGCGGCTCATCCACGGCGACCTCAAGGTCTCCAATCTCCTCTGGTCCGAGACGGCACCGGCGGAGGTCACGGGGGTCGTCGACCTCGACACCATGGCGAACGACGGGCTCGACGTCGAGCTCGGCGACGCGCTGCGATCGTGGTGCAACGTGGCCGCCGAAGACGAGCTGGTGCCCCGCTTTTCACTCGACGTACATGCGCTCGCGCTCAGGGGTTACCTGTCCGTCGCGGCGCCGTGGATCACCAGCCCCGAAGTCGGGGCGCTGGCCGCCGCGACCGAGCGTATCGCCCTCGAGCTCGCGGCCCGTTTTGCCGCCGACGCCCTGCAGGAGTCGTATTTCGGGTGGGATCCTGAGCGTTATCCGAGCCGGGGCGCCCACAACCTCGCGCGTGCCCGAGGTCAGCTCTCGCTCGCACGTGTGCTCGCCGACCATCGGCCGGTCCTCGAGCGTAACGTCACGGATGCTTCACGAGCTCTCGCGGGTTAAGCCCGTCGAACGCGCGACGAACTCGGCCTCATTGGAACCGGGCGCCGCCGACTGATAGGCTTCCAGATGGGTCTTCGGGCCCAAGGAGTGCTCGGCCTGATGCGGTTCGAATCTGGGAGTGGCGTGTCCTCGAGCGTGACCGAACCGACTCATGAGGCGTCGCCATGAACCTCGCGGCCTACGCCATCATGACCATCTTGTCGTTGCTCCTGCTCGAACGGTCGCCACCGGGCCCCGACGACGTGGCACCGGACACCGGCGTGGTTCCGGACGCGCCGCCGCCGATCGACTATCTGATCATCGCGCCCGAGGCCTTCCGCGATGAGCTCGAGCCGCTCCTCACCTTTCACAGAGGGCTCGGCCGAACGCCGTCGGTCCTCACTCTCGACGCGATCACCGCGATGTCGCCCGCGGCTACAGGAAGCCCCGCCAGCGCCGGGGTCACGTCCGATCAGATTCGGAATGCCGTGGAAGCGGTGGCGCGCGACAACCCACTCCGCTTTCTGCTCCTCGTCGGCGATCCGGCGCCGCGTCGCGACGGCGCGCCCGCGTTACCCGCGGGCGTAGGCCGCAAGGTCCCGTACCCCGGGATCGTCGACGACGACACCTTCCCGACCGACTGGACGTATTCAGTGGAGAGCCGGGCCGGGCGCGTCGCGGTCGGCCGTTTTCCCGTGTCGACGGAGGCGGAGGTCACGGCGATGGTCGACAAGACCCTCCGCTACGCCCAAGACGCCGGTGGCCCCTGGCAGCGCCGGCTCGCGCTCTTCGGAGGTCCGGCGAACTTCAACCCCTTCGTCGACGCCCTCATCGAGTCGGAGACCACGCGACTCCTCGACGAAGCGATCCCCTACGAGTTCGACGTCGACTTCGTCTTCGCCAAACCCAGCAGCGCCTACGCCTGGCGGCCTGACGACCTCGGCGGCAAGATCGGCCGTGAGCTCAGCGAAGGCGCGCTCTTCGCAGCCTACTTCGGCCATGGCATGCCGACGGCCCTCGATCTCGTGGAGTTCCGCGACCGCTACTACTCCATCGGCGACGCGGAGCAACTCGCGAACATCTCGATCCCAAACGGGAAACCGATCTTCTTCGCGCTGGCCTGCCACACCGGCGCCTTCGACCAGAAGGGCGGCGCGCTCTCGCTCGCGGAAGGCCTCTTCCTGAATCCGAATGGCCCCATCGCGGTCGTCGCGTCGAGTCGGACCAGCCACCCCTACGGCAACGCCGTACTCGGGCGCGCGATGGTCGCCGAGCTCCTCATTGGTCGCCCAGCGACGGTTGGCGAGGCCGTGTTGGCGGTGAAGCGGGCCATGGGGCGGCACCGTATGTTCGTGGGTGAAGTGCTGGTTCCAGGTGATGTCCGGACGCTCTTCGAAGAGCACGCGGCGCTTTACAACCTCTTGGGCGATCCGGGGCTCCCGATCCGCTACCCCGGCGGGTTGCGCGTCGAGACAGAAGGCCCGACGCGCGTCGGCCTCCCCATTCGGATTCGCGTCGAGCACGCGGGCAAGACGACCATCACCCTCGAGACGCGGCGCAAGGAGATCCGCGGCGCGCTCGAACCTGTGCCCGCGACCGGCGCCGTCGAGGACGCCTTCGCGGCGATGGCTCGAAACCACGATGTCGCCATCGACAAGGTCGTCCACCGGGTCGACGCCGACCTGCGCTCAGGGGAGGTCGTCTCCATGCCCCCAGCGCCCGGGGCCGGCTCCTACGTGGTCAAGGTGTTCGCCCACGGCCCTCATTCGGCCGCCGGAAGTGTGCTCGTCGAAGTGGGCCCCTGATGTGAGGTGTCGGTCGCAGATACGTGGTTCGGTTTACCTCGCCCGGAGTCCCCGCCCGGCCCCTGCCAAGTAGGAATCGTCTGCCTCGAAATACGGAGAGTATGTCTTCGGACTTGGAAGCGGCCGGGCATCGGGCTTCAAGACTCGCCTGACCTGACCCACTTCCGTTCGCTGGGACGCCCCCACTCGGACAGAGCCGCGAGCATGGCGCAGGTGACTCTCGACGGTGGTGGCTCGGCGGCCGTACCTGCCACGAGTCCAGCCGTGCGGCCTTGCGGGAGTGTGTTCGTGGAGGTGGGCCCTGAGTCTCTGAGCGTGTTCGCGCCTTATTCGACCGCCTGCAGCGTGACTTTCACCGAGAGCGCGGCGCCCGCGCGGTCAACCGTAATGACGACCTCCTCGCCGATGTTTCGGGTCTCGAGCACCCGGAAGAGGTCGTCCGGAGAACGGATCTCGTCGTCCCCGATCGCGGTGATGATGTCGCCGAAGAAGACGCGCCCGACCTCGTCGGCGATCATGCCTCTTAGCCCGGCGCGCTCCGCGGCGGTCCCCGGGATGACCTCGGCGATGGGGACGCCCGGTCGTCGGGCGGAGACCTCCGCGACCTTGACGCCGAGGCCGGGCTGCTCGACGCGGCCCGTGGCCACGAGCTGCGGGACGATGCGGCTCACCGTGTCGACCGGGACCGCGAAGCCGATGCCGGCGTAGGCACCGGACGGCGACACGATGGCCGTGTTGACGCCGATGAGGCGACCGGCCGAGTCGAGGAGCGGCCCGCCCGAGTTGCCCGGGTTGATCGCGGCGTCGGTCTGGATGACGCCGTTGATCGGGCGTTTGGTGACGCTCTGGATCTCCCGGCCAAGCCCCGAGATGACGCCCGTCGTGAGCGTGTGGTCGAAGCCGAACGGGTTGCCGATCGCGAAGACCTTCTGGCCCACCACGAGATCTTTCGAGATGCCGAGTGGGATCGGCCTCAGCCCGGAGGGCGCGCCA
Source organism: Myxococcales bacterium (assembly GCA_018780435.1). Taxonomy (GTDB): domain Bacteria; phylum Myxococcota_A; class UBA9042; genus SXOO01. The sequence goes on along the minus strand of JADMJS010000232.1, from coordinate 65,625 downwards.
CCCTCGAGCGCGAGCACGGCCAGGTCCTTGTGGGGCGCGACCCCAATAACTTCGGCCTTGTAGGTCTGTTGGTCGTAGAGCGTGACGGTGAGTGAGACGCCGCGCTCGCTGACCGCCTGCTCGATCACGTGGTAGTTCGTGACGATGTGGCCGCGGTCGTCCCAGATGAAGCCAGAGCCGGAGCCCTGCGGGATCTCCAGCGGGCGCAAGGTCCATCGGTCGCGCGCCCGTTTACTCGACGTGATGAAGACGACGGACGGTGCGTTCTCGCGGAAGATCTGAATGGTCGCTTGTTCGTCCGGCGCGAGGTCCCCCCGTGGCACGACGGCGCGCGGCTCGGCCACCGGCGGGCTGCGGAGGATGCTGACGAGGCGCCACGTGAGCGAGGCGACCAGGACGAGCAGCAGCACCAGGATGAGGCCCGTGCGGCGGGGCGGCCGTGTGGGACGGCCGAAGGTGCCCGGTGGACCGTTCGGAGGCTCAGGGGACATTCCAGTGGGGTCAAAGGAGCTCATCGTTCGCTCCGATCAGGCGAGCGTCGGCGCTGGCTCGAGGCCAAGGGCGAGCGCTCGCGCTTCGACGAGGTTGTCTTCGATGGAGCAGTAGGTCCACCCGCCGTAACGGCCGGCCGAGTGGATGTCGTGCTGCCGCAAGAGGGCCGTCTGTCGCTCGAAGTCGGCGCGCGCGGCTCGGTTGATGTGGACGTAAGCGGGGTCGAGCACGACCGAGTGATGGCTCACGAGCTGATGGCCGTCCGTGACGCCGATGGCCTCGAGGTCCTTCAGCACGGGCGCGAGCCAGCGCGCGTCCACCGCCGCGGGGTCGCTCGGGACCTCGGCGTCTTGCGGCAGGCCGATCTCGACGTAGAGGCTCATCCGGTCATCGCCGAAGATGTTGTCGTAGAAGCCGACCCGGTAGAAGACCACGTCTCGCGACGGGACGTAGAGCCAGTGGTCGCGCGTCTGCCCCTTGCGATCGAAGCCAAGGTTGAAGACCAGCACCTTGTTCCACGAATACACACTGGGATCGTGGGCGATCCCGGACACTTGCAGGAGCCGGTTGAAGGGCAGGGACGACACGAGGCGGTCGTAGTGAATGCGCCGCTTCGGCGTCGTCGCCACGTGCGCGACCGGGTCGATGGCGATGACCGGCTCGGAGTACGCGATGCGCTCCGGGGGCAATTCGCGAAGCAGCGCGTGGACATACCGGATGGCGCCGCCGCGGGGATAGGTGAAGGAGGCGTTGTAGCCGCCGTTGTCGGGCGTGACGAAGTTGGCAATGATCGCGCCGACGTCGGCGTGAGGGAAGAATCGGCCCATGGCGTCTTTGTCGAGCCGGTTCATGGGGCAGGCGTAGAGCTTCTCGTTGTACGGGATGAGGAAGCGGTCCGCGATGCCGCGCCCGAAGCGGGCGATGAGCATGTCCTCGAAGGTCTCTTCGTCCCGCGCCTCGCGGAAGTAGAGGTCGTGGAGGCACGCGAGGAAGTGGGGGAGCGGCAATTGGTGGATGTTCTTCTGAAAGGGGAAGTCGATCCGCGTGCCTTCGAACCAGATGCCCGACGACTTCTCGACGGTCAGGATCTCGTCGTCCGGCATGCGCTCGCGCAGCCACGCTTCGATGTCCGGATGCCGAAAGTGGAAGAAGTGGCCGCTGTAGTCCCACACGAAGCCATCTTGGACCACGGTCTTGCAGTAGCCGCCGGGCCCCCCGTCCCGCTCGAGCACGAGCCAATCGCCGCGCGCATGGTTGGCGTAGGCGAGCCCCGTCATGCCCGCCCCGAGGATGAGGGTGCCGGTGCGGGTCTCGGGGAGGGACGAGGGAGGGGCGGAGGGTTGCATCGGCCGAAAGTAGGCACTGCCGGCGGGGGCGGCAAGCGGGAACGTTATCCCACTGCAACCTCGTCAGGGGGCGGCCATCCGAATGGCGCCCGTCGCGGAGATCGGCTCAAGGCCGCCGAGCGTCCACTCCAGAGTCTTCTGGGCGCTCGGTCCGGTGAGCTTAGAGGAGCTCTGCCGGAGCGGGCCGTAGGTCGCTTCGTTCATCACCTTCTCCCCGGTCTTCTTGCCGGTGAGATCGTAGGTGTAGATGTACGTCGCATAGTTGCCGTAGCCCATGGTCGAGTCCGAGTCGAGGGTCGCGCCGTATGCCCATAGCTTCTGGACGCTCGCGATGACCGTGAAGGTCACATCGTAGCTGACGCGCCCGTCGTCGTTCACGTCCGCTGACGCGGGCAGCGTGACCGCGGGGAAGCCGTCCCGGAGCTCGGCCTCCACCGTAGTCCCGTCCTCCCAGACGATCGTCGCCGTCACCTCCTCGACGGTGACCATGTGGAGCTCGTAGTTGCGTGCGCGCAGGTAGAACCAGGCGTTCCACGAGACATACTCGAGCTGTGCCCGACCGGTCGCGCCGAGGCTCACTTGGAAGGTGCCGCTCCAGATGTCGATGAAGGGAACGCCGGCCAGGGCCGCCAGCTTCTCCGGCGAGAGCGGGATAGACAGGAGCTGCGCTTCGGTGATGGGCGCTATCACCGAGTCCTCCGGGACGAAGTCGATAGGGGCGTCCGGTTCGAGGAGCGTCCCCTGTTCGAGGTTGCCGAGATAGCAGATCCCGAGGCACTCCGTCTTCTGGAGCAACCAGCTCGTGGCGTAGTGAATGCCGCAGGCAGTCTTGCCGGTGTCCATGAGGTCGATGAAGGCGTCCCAGCCCGAGTCGATCCCGCAGAGCGGCACGTCCTCCTCGCCCTTGGGATAGAGGACCGAGTACTTGAGGCCCTTGATGTCCTGCGCCCCGATGGTCCAGTCGGCCGTCATCTTGTTGAAGTCGAGCGAGTCCTTGCTGAGGTAGTCCGGGTAGCCGCTCGGGAGGAGCTTCACGATGGCGTCGATGCCTTCGAGGCTCACCTCGACGTCCATCGACATCGTCTTGCCCCACATCGCGGCCGACTCGTTCAGCTCCCAGCCCGTGCTGAGCGTGAAGGGCACACCGGCCTTCACGTCGTCCGGGATGGAGAAGGTGACGTCGATGGGCAGGTAGGCGCTCAAGTAGCCGTCCCGGACCTCGCCCGAGACCGCCGTCGTGACCGAACCCGACGAGGACAGGTTGAGGTCGAGCGGCTCCGCCTCCACGGGCGACCAGGCCGTGATGTCACCATCCTCCGACTGCGTGTCGATCTGGAGCGTGTCGATCGCTTCGCCGCTCGCGACGACGTCCGAGAGTGACGCTCCCGGCTGCCACGTGCTCTGGCCCTCCGTCAGGAAGGGGAGCGTGAACGACTGCGTGATCGCGGCTTGGTCCGAGACCGTCACGAACGCGCTCTCCTCGGTCCACCGCGCTGTCGAGTCGGTAGCCCGGACGACGACCTCGATGAGGTCGGCCGTCTCGAAGTCGAGCTCGGTCGGGTCCGCGACGTAGACCCGGCCGGTGCTCGAATCCACTGCGAAGGCCGTACAAGTCGTGCATACGGCCGTGGTCGGTGCCGAGGAGCGGACGTGCGTCTCCGCCCTGATGGTGTAGGTAATGGAGTCACCGTCGTCGGGATCGACCGCCGTCAGCACCACCGCCGTGGTGGCGGCCGGGGCTCCTTCCTTCAGCGTCGCCGCCCTTGCCGCCGCGTACGGGAAGGACGGCGCCTCGGGCGCGTCGGTCACCGTCACCGTGATCGTCCCCACCGTCACGAGCCCAGCCGCGTCCACGAGCCGGACGCCGAGCGTGATGGCCGGCGCGGTCTCGTGATCGAGCGGCCCGGTCACCTGCAGTCCGTTGGTCACCGGATCGAGGGTCAGTCCCGGGAGGTCCATTGCGTCCACGGTCACGGTGACGGCGTCCGTGTCCTGCCACGCGATGGTCCCGATGGTGGTCCCGATGGTCGCCGCCTCCGAGACCGTCAGCGCCGTCGTCACGAGCTCCGGCGCGACGTCGAGCGTCACCGTCTCGGGCAGCTCGATACGGGCGCGCCCTTTCTCGAGGATGACTCGGGTCTGGCCGTCCGCGACCTCGGTGTCGTGTGACCACCCCGTGTCCGTCACGTAGACGTGCGCGGCGGAAGTGCCGGAGACCACGAGCGTATTTGACGTGCCCGATGCACGGAGCACGCCCGCGGCATCGACCACGAGCACACCGGCGTCGCCGAGCGCCACCGCTTCGATCTCGCTCACCCGCAGGCGGGCCTCGGTGAGATCGAGCGCCGTGTCGCCAGCGAGCGCCAGCGTGTCGTGGCCAAGGCCGCCGTTCACGCGCAGGAACGACGCGTCGAGGGCGGTGAGCACGTCGTCACCGGAGCCGCCGTAGAGCACGTCCGCGCCCCCGCCGCCGCGGAGCGTGTCGTCCCCCTGGCCGCCAACGAGACTGTCGGCGTCGAGCGTCCCGACGAGCGTGTCGCTCGCGACGGTCCCTTGTACGGGCGCGAGGAGGCTCGACGCGCCCGTGCGGGGCCGCCCGAACCACACATCGACGCGCCCGGCGTCACCGAGCTCGAGCACGCTCGCTTGCGGCATCCCGACGACGATGTCCGAGAGGCCGTCGCCGTCGATGTCGCCGCCCGTCGCGGACCAGACGCGTCCGGCGAGGCCGGTGATGACGAAGCCCCCGATGCCGGCTTCGAGGTCGGCCAGGGTCAAGGTGCTCGTCTCGGCTCGCCCGTAGACCACATAGAAGCGGAAGTCGGACGGCGAGACGACCGGGGTGATCGAGAGCCCGAGGTCATCGAGCCCGTCGCCGTCGACGTCGCCGATTCGGTGGGAGCGGAACGAGCCGAGGACGTCTTGCCCGAGCGGGCGCCCTTCGATAACGAAGCCGCCAGTGCCGCCGTCCGGCCCTTCGAGGTCCAGGCTGGACTCGATGCCGCGACGGCCGAAGAAGACGGTGATCTCGATCTGACGAGTACCTCCTTCGTTCTCCACGTAGGGGATGACGAGGTCCGCGACGCCATCGCCGTTCATGTCGCCCACCGAGGAGGGTTCGGAGAAGACGTTGTTCTTGCCGCCAGCCGCGGAGCCGAGCGTCGGGAGCGAGAAGCCGCTGCTCTCGAGCCCCCATGGTCCCGCATCGTACTCCCAGGCCTCGTCGCCCGCGGCTCCATCGAGTGCCAACCGCACCGGCTCCGCGTCCACGAGCGCCGCAAAGGACGCGCTCCCCGGCACCAGCCACACCGCGTTGGTCCACCCGAGGTGGCCGATGAGGAGCTCGTCGAAGCCGTCATCGTTGATGTCGCCCACCGCCGTGACGCGGCCTCCTACGCGATTGTGGAGGAAGCTCTCGTCGGTCTTGCCATTCAGGACGCGGCCCGGTGGCGCCGCGTCATCGCCATCGGCGGCGGCGCTCACGGGCTGCGTGTAGCGCCCGAGCCAGCCGGCCACGCCATCGAGACCGTCTCCGAGCGGGATCTGGTAGATGCGTCCGCTGTTGCTGCCGTCCGGGTCCGCGTTCGGGGCGCCGATGGCGAGGTCGTTCACGCCGTCGCCGTCCCAGTCACCCGTCGCTAGCGCGAAGCCGGCGTTGTGGCCGTCGTAGCCGTAGTTCACGCCGCTCAACGTATAGAGCTCCGACGGTTGGGTGCCTCTCTCGCCTTCGAACGACGCGTTCGCGCCACCGGCGAGGACGGCCCCGACCGTGTCGATGGTCCCTTCATCGATGCCCGCGCCCGAGAGCACATAGGTGCGACCGGCGAGGTAACCGCCGTGTGCGAGCGCGTAGGGGGCGGAGACGATGAGATCGGGCACGCCGTCGTCATCGACGTCACCCGGCGCGACGATGGTCGTCCCGAAACCATCGCCGAGAGGGCCACTCGTCGAGCCGGCCGGTGTGAAGCCCGCCTTGCCCGGGTTGCAGGACACGATGATGTTCGGCGATTTCGGCCGGCAGATGGTGCTGTAGGCGGTCCAGCCGCCGCTGTCGCCTTCGAGGATCGCGCCGCGCGCGACATCCGTACCCAGGTCGTCGAGCGCCAAGGCCCCGCCGGCGGGGCTCCCCCACGCGAGGTAGAGGCGGCCGGTGCTGACCTTGCCGTCGACGGTGGTGTTCGGGGCGCCGACGGCCAGCTCGGGATACCCGTCGCCGTCGATGTCGCCGATGATCGAGACGGACATCCCCGCATACCCGCTCGCCGTACCGCCGGAGAGCGTCCATGACGAGGGCGTCAGGATGGCGGGCTGCGAGAGCGCTTCGGCTCCGAAGCCGGCGTCGACATCGCCCGCGGCGACGCCACAGGTCACCGACATGCCGCCGTGGAGCCCGGCCGTGTCGAAAGTCGCGTCGTCACCCTCTACGACCACGCCGTCGATGCGCCAGCGATAGCGCAGGGTCGCCGCCAATTCCCCGCACGAGCCGGTCGCCGTCGCCGTGCAGGTCAGGACCTCACCCACGCGCGCCGTCGTCGTGTCGAGTGCGGCCGTCGTCGTCGGACCCTGTCCGCTGACGAGCGCCGACGCGGCCGCCACTGCGACCGAATAGCCGCCCCGTTCCACGAGGACCTCGGCGCTGACCGTCTGGCCGCTCCCGGCTCCCGCTGCGTTCATCGGGACGACGAGCGTGTTCCAGCCCGCCGTGAGACCCGTGAACGTCATGGACTCGGTGCCGACCGCGAGGCCGTCCACGAGCCACGTCACGGTCGCGGTCACCGCGAGCGCGGCGCCCGTCTCGGCGTCTGGATCGGTGACCGGAATGATGACCGCGCGGGGGTCGCAGGGGGTGGAGACCGACGGGACGACGCGCGTCCCCTCACCGACGTCGAGCGGCGGCGCCACAGTGACCACGTCCGTCGTCTCGCGTTCATACTGAGTGCCGCCAATCTCGAGCATCGCGCGGCAGCGCAGCGAGCGCGGCGTGGACTCCGTGACGACCTGCGACGCCGTCGTCTTGCCGGTGGTCGTGCTGGCGGAGGCGAGATCGAACCAGCTTTCGCCGTCCGTAGACCCCTGGAGCAGCACCGTGAGCGGTCCGCCGTCGCTCGCGGCCGAGAGCGACGCGACACACTCGAAGGTGTCCCCCATCGGGACGACGGCGTCATGGGACTTGGCGAGCGCGTCGAACATCGCCGCCGAGTCGTGGACCGAGTAGGCCGGTGAGGCGACACCCTCGTCACCGTAGAGGAAGTCGATGCCGCCCGTATGCGCCTTGACGATGCACCCATACGTGGTCCCGCCGAACTTCACGCCGAGCTCGCGAAGCGTGGTGGTGGCGGAGGAAGTCGCGTTTGTCTGTATGATTCCGTGGTGATTGGATACAAACCACGATACGTAATAATAGACCGACTTCCCGTCGGGGTTCAGGGCCGTTGGGTCCCAACTGCAGACGAGTGGGGTGTCGAGCTGGTCGATGGACACGTCGCCCGGGGTCACGACGACATTCGGGGACGACCACGTGACCGAATCGACGGCACCGTCGATTCCGACCAGGTTTCGGGAGGTGCTGGTGGCGCCGTCGATGTCGGTGAGCGTGATCTCGCACCACACCGCGCCGCCGTTCGGACTCTGAGCGCCGGAGAGCGAACATGATCCCGTCTTGAGGACGTTGCCGCCGTAGTAGGACGTCCAACTGCACGAGCGGCTGGCGAAGTCGTCATCCTCGTCGAGGACATTGCTGCAAAAGCAAACGGAGGTGTCGTCAGCACCGGGATAGGTCGGGACGATGGTCACCGAGCAGGACGGGACGTGGTTCACGATCGTCACTTCCGCCGAACGCGCGGACTCCAGGCCGGCGTGGGTGACCGTACAGGTCACGAGGTCCCCCTTCTGAAACGCGCCCGAGAGCGTCGCAGGGACGCCGGCGTGGTCGGACTCAGCCACGAGGAGCCCATTGACCGACCATTGGTAATGCAGGGAAGGAGGTGCTCCGGTCGCCGGATCGATGGCGCCGATGAGCTCGCACGAGAGCGTGTCGCCGGCGGTGGGGCCATCGCTGCCCTCGTGGGAGAGGGTCGGCGACTCGTTCGGTGAGAAGAGTCCCGTTACCGCTGTGGCGGCGGGCGCCGAGGTGGCGGACACCGTGGAGGTCCCATCGCCTGCGGTCACCGTGCAGGTGACGGTGCTGGTGGTGGGGAAGAGGTCGTTCAGCAGGGTGATGCCGATGTCGCTGAGGTAGGTCGCCGTCCCCAGCACGTCGGTGATGGTCCACGTCACGGAGACGCCCACGGCGTCCGCGTCCGCGTCCGCGATCCCGTAGTCGCAGGTGAAGGTCCCCCCGAGCGGCACGTCCGCGATCGTCGGACCCGTCAGCGTCGGCGGCGCGTTCCCGACGGTCACCTGGGCGGTGGCGGTCGTGACGTCGGTCCCATCGGTGAGCGAGCTGCGACACCCGATTCGATCCCCTTGACGGGGACCGCGGCCCAGCCCCGATTGGGCGTAGAGCGACGTGAGGGAGAGGGTCGACGCGGCCCCGCCGATCGTGGCGGCGGCAGGCGCGTCGTTGATGGACCAGGTCCACTCAGAGAAGGAGACCGCGTCGCCGTCCAAGTCGGCAGTCGGCGACACCGCCGAGCAGCGGAGCGTCCCGGTCGAGCCAGTCACTGGGAGGCCGCCAGTGACCGCGGTGAGCGCGAGGAGGGGCATGATGGGCGCCTCGTTCTCGAACACGACGGCGTCAATGCCGGGCTCGCCCACGCCGTCCGCGTCGGCGGCGTGATAGCGACACTCCACCGTGTCGCCCCGAACGGCGTTGAACGCCGGCAGTGTGCAGCCGTCGCTCGGGATGACGTCGCCGTCGCGGAGGAACGTGCAGTAGGAGCCTTCCTCCGGATCGCCGTCGAAGTCCCAGTAGTCCTGGCAGGTGCAGGTGAGCGCGTCGGTCGCGGTCGGACCGTCCGGTGCGAGCGCCACGGATCGGCACTGCGGGCGGCCCGTGTGAAAGTCGGCATAGGCGCTCGCGCTACACGTCCCGCCGTCGCTCGTCGGCGCCGACACGACCAGCGTCCACGTCGTTTCGGCCGTGGTTGTCCCCGCCGGTATCAATGGACTGGTGATCGCTGACAGGACGTCGTCCTCGAGCCACGACCACGAGATACCGGACGCCGCGAGCACCTGCGCGTCCACGGCGCCGATGGACGCCTCGATCGCCTCGCCCACCGCACCTGCGGTGAGCGCGAGCGACGCGATCGCGGCGCAGACCTCCTCGTCATCGCAGACGCCGTTCGCATCCACATCGGCGTCCGGAGCGGGGCAGGGCAGGTCGGCCTCGCACACGCCGTCCAAATCGCGGTCGACGTAGCCCTCGTCGCATGCAGGGCACGGCACGCCGGGCGCATCGGCGGCCTCGTGCGTGCAACCCCCACAATGGAACTCGACCGTGAGGTGCTTCTGCGTCCCCGGGCACGGATCGCCGAAGACGTCGTTCGACACCGGGAGCGTGCACGCCGATTTGCCGAGGCAGCTCTCGAGGACATAGTCCGACGCGTCGCTGTGGCACGCGCTCGCGACGAGGTCGCCGCACTCACCGGTCGGTGTGCCATAGGACGCGAAGCCCACGTCGGTGATGACGCCCGTCGCGCAGTTCAGGGTGAGTTGGCCGCCGCCGTGCTCCTCCGCTGATCCGCACGTGCGCTCGGAGAAACACGCGTCGACCGTACACGCGTCGTGGTCGTCGCAGGCCGACTCGGCCGGCGTGGTGGTGCAGCCCGAGGCGGGGTCGCATCCATCCGTCGTGCACGGGCTGTCATCGTCACAAGCGACGGCGGTGTGGGTACACGTGTCCGCATCGCGCGCGTCGGTCGTGCAGGCGTCGGCGTCGTCGCAGTCGTTCTCGCAGATGACGGGGTGCGCGGCGGCGCAGTCCGCCGTCGCCCAGCCCGCGTCGTCGCACGCCCCGGCGAGGACACAATCGTCGGCGCCCGGCTCGCCATCGCAGAAGGCGGCGAAGTCACTCGCACCGTCGCTCCAAACGAAGCTGCCCTCCGACGCCGCGTCCGTGGCCCCGAGCCACGCGCGGACGAGCCCCGCTTGGTCGAGGAGGTCCCGCACGACCGCCTGCTCGGCCTCGCCACCGACGGTCACGAGGTTCATCCCCTCGGCGCGGCACACCTCCCTTGCCGCGTCCCAGGTCAAGGGCATCGAGCACGCGAGGTAGCGGCTGCCGTTCGTTGTGGTCACGACGCGGGGGCCGTGGATACAGTCACCCGTCGCGGAATCGCAGGTGTCCGACGTACAGTCGTCGCCGTCCGTACATGAGACGGTCGAGAAGTGCTGGCAGCCGAACGCGGGGAAACACATATCGGCCGTGCAGGCGTCGCCGTCGTCGCAATCGAGGAGATGACTGCAACCCGACTCCGGGCTGCACGTGTCGGTCGTACACGGCATCCCGTCGTCGCATCCGAGGGAGTCGCAGTCATAGACTGCGCAGGTGAGGCCGATGAACCCCGGCTTGCACTCGCACGTGGCGTCGCCAGCGACCGCGACGCAGACGCCACCGTTTGAGCACGGGTTTGGGTCGCAAGGCGTGGGCGCCTCGGCGTCGTCCGAATCGCCCGGGTCGACGACGCTGGTGTCCGGCGTCTCCGCGTCCTGTTTTCCGGTGTCCGGCGGGTCGGCGTCCGGCGAGTCGGTGTCCGGCGAGTCGGTGTCCGGCGTCTCCACGTCTTTTGGCTCGGTGTCCGCCGGCTCGGTGTCCGGCGTCTCCACCTCCTGAGAGTCGGTGTCCGGCAGGTCGGTGTCCGGCGTCTCCACGTCCTCCGGCTCGGTGTCCGGCAGGTCGGTGTTTGAGACATCCGCGTCTGTCGCGACAGTGTCCGGACCCGAATCGGCTGGCAGCGTGTCGGGAGCGGGCACGTCGTCGGCCACGTCGGCGGCGTCGGTCAGCACGATGTCAGCGCCCGGACCCGGTGCGTCGGGCGCCACATCCGTCACCGCGACATCGCCGTTCGCCGAGTCAGACTCGACATCCACGTGGTCTTTGGTGTCCGCGGCGATCGGGACCACGCCGTCGGTGCAGCTCATGGACGTCACGAGGAGGCAGGTGAGCGAGGTCTTCCAAATCACGTCCAACAACATATCCGTGCTCCAAGGGGCCTAAAGGGGGCTGAGAACGCCGCCCGAGCAGGAAGTGTGCCAGCCCTTCCTATTCCGGCCTGGGGTCGATTGGTCCAGTGGACGCGACTTGGTCTGCCTATGGGCTCGGTCGAAAATAAGTGATTCGATTTGCCTCGCGCCGCATCCCCGCCCGGCCCCTCCCAAATCCTCGAAATACGGGGAGTATGTCTTCGGACTTGGAAGGGGCCGGGCGGGGCGCGGCGCGGTCAAATCTCCCACTCATTTCCGACCGAGCCCTTTGTCGACAACGGCACCACTTCGGGCTATGAGACGGCGCGCATTTCTGGGCGTGGGGCCATCCCTCGCCCGAGGTCGCACGCTCGGCCGAATGGGCGACATGCTCCGGCACGACATTCGAACACCCGAGGCCCTGCGGGGCCACCCTGAAGCGAGGACCGTAGTGACTGACGCGGAGCTTTTGACGTGCATCCGATCCCTCGCTGGCAACTACCGGTGGTCGTGGCACACACCGACCCGGCAGCTCTTCGTGAAGGCCGATCCCGCCGGCATGCACGCCGCTCGCAACAGCCCCTGGGCGTGGTTGCGCCGCGTCGGTGAAGGCGGCGCCGTCGACGCCTTCCGCAAGGCGGAGCTCGAGAGCGCGGTGGTCGTGGAGTCGCTCGCGCTCCGCACGGAGCTCGACCGCCCCTTCGCCGAGACGGCGCCCAAGGTCGCGTACTTCTGCTTCGAGTTCGGCATCCACGAGACGCTGCCCATCTACGCGGGCGGACTCGGGATCCTCGCGGGAGACCACCTGAAGGCCTGCTCCGACGCGGGCGTCGACTGCGTCGCGTTCGGGCTCTTCTATCCGGAGGGCTACCTCGCACAGGGCCTCGACGCCCAAGGGCGCCAAGTCGCCGACATCGCGGCCATCGATCGGGCCGACCAACCCATGCGCAAGCTGCCCGAAGGTGTCGTCGTCGGCATGCCGGGCGGAGCGGTCCACGCGGACGTCTACGAGCTCCGAGTCGGTCGCACGCGCCTGTACCTCCTCGACACGGACAACGAGCGCAACACCGATCCGGCGCTGCGCGCACTCTGTCGGCGCCTCTATGGCGGGGACCCGACGGTCCGTATCCGCCAGGAGATCCTGCTCGGCATCGGCGGCATTCGACTCTTGCAGCGCCTCGGGCTCGGCGACCGGGTCCTTCACCTGAACGAAGGCCACTGCGCCTTCGCACTCGCCGAAGCCGTGCGCCTCGAAGAGGTCCGCAGCAAAGATCGCGCCGCGGCGGTCGCGAGCGTCCGCGCTCGGTCGGTCTTCACGACCCACACCCCGGTCCCGGCCGGCCACGACCGCTTCGACGCCGTGCTGGCGTCCGAGCACCTCACCGCGGCCTTCGGAGGCGAATCCGAGTTCGTGGACTTCGTCCAGCGCCACGGTTTCGAGTCGGGCACGAGCCCGGGATCGGTGTGCATGACTGTGCTCGCCCTCGAACTCACCGGCCGCTGCAACGGCGTCAGCGCCATCCACGGCCGCGTCTCGCGCGAGATGTGGCACCGCCCCATCGGCCACGTCACGAACGGTGTCCACGTGCCGACTTGGGTCGCGCCGCAAGTCGTCGCGCTCACGAGCAACTCCAGCCTGGCTGAGGTCGGCGCCGTCCGACTCCAGCTCCGTCGTCGCCTCGTCCGCCACGTCCGCGAGCGCCTGCTCGCGATGCCGGCCCAGAACCGCACCGGCAACCCCGATCTCCTCGGCGACGAGTGCCTCACGATCGGCTTCGCCCGCCGCTTTGCGCCCTACAAACGCGCCACGCTGCTCCTCGGCGCGGTCGAGCGTCTCGCGAAGCTCCTCACCGACTCCGCGCGCCCCATGCAGATCCTCTACGCCGGCAAAGCGCACCCCGCAGACAAGAACGGCCAGGAGCTCATCCGGCTCGTCATCGAAGCCGTCCGCGACCCTCGCTTCGGCGGCCGCGTCCACTTCGTGCCCGACTACGACATGGAGATGGGCCGCCTGCTCGTCCAAGGCTGCGACATCTGGCTCAACACGCCGCGTCGCCCCCTCGAAGCGAGCGGCACCTCGGGCCAGAAGGCCGGCATGAACGGCTGCCTGAACGTCTCGGTCCCCGACGGCTGGTGGCCCGAGTCCTACGACGGTCACAACGGCTGGGTCATCGGCGCCGATGTCGGTGAGGTCGACGCGGCCACCCAGGACGCCAAAGACCTCCACTCGATGCTCGACGTCCTTGAGAAGGAGGTGATCCCGACCTTCTACGGTGGCGAACAGCCCGGCCGCGGCGATGGCTGGCTCTCCCGCGTGCGCCGCTCGATGGAGACCGTCACGCTGGCCTTCAGCGCCGAGCGTATGATCGGCGACTACACCCGCGACTACTACCTACCGGCTTACAAGACGATCGCCGCCCCCCAGAAGTGATGCGCCCGTGGCGAAGAGCCCAGGTCGACCCCGCCAGCAGCGGCCCGGTCCTCGTGGTCGGCGCTGGCTTCGGCGGCGCCGTCATGGCCGAGCGCCTGGCGACGGCGTATGGCGTCCCGTCGCTCGTCATCGACCGGCGCCCCCACCTCGGCGGCATGGCCCACGACCGCCAAGACGAGTGGGGTAACTTCGTCCACAGCTACGGCCCCCACTACTTCCGGACCAACTCAGACCGGGTGAAGGACTACCTCTCGCAGTTCACCGAGTGGACGCCATGTGAGTACCGCGCTGCCGCCATGGTGGAGGGCCGCGTCCTGCCTTTCCCCGTGAACCTCGACACCTTCGAGGCGCTGACCGGCGAGCCGGCGACGCCCGAGTCGATGGCGGAAACGCTGGCGGCGTGGCGGGAGGACTTTCCCGACCCCCAGAACTCCGAAGAGCTGGTCTTGAGCCAGGTCGGCCGCCGCCTCTATGACCTCTTCTATGCCGGATATACTCGCAAACACTGGGGAAAGCCCGCATCCGAGCTCCATGTGTCGGTCTGCGGGCGTATCCCCGTGCGCACGACTCGGGATCGCCGCTACCTCGTCGAGCGTTTTCAGGCCGTGCCTTCGGACGGCTACACGGCCCTCTTCGAGCGGCTCCTGGCCCACCCGCTCATCGACGTGCGGCTCGAGACTGACCTCACGGACGCGCTCGAGAGGGCGCCCGTCCCCTTCCGCCACGTCGTCTACACCGGCGCCCTCGACGAGCTCTACGGCTACGCCCTCGGGCCGCTCGAGTATCGGAGCGTGCGCTGGGAGACCACCACGGCGCCGGTCGAGTTCCTGCTACCCGAGATGCAGGTGAACTACCCGAACGACGGCGACTACACCCGCCGCCTCGAGTTCAAGCACGCGCTCCCGCACCGGCGCACGTCCGGGACGACCGTCGTCACGGAGTTCCCGGAAGATTGGTGCCCAGGCAAAGTGCCCTACTACGCGATGCCGACGCCCGACGCGCGCGCCGCGTACGCCCGTTATCGGGCGCTCGCCGACGCCGAGCCCACCCTCACGGTGCTCGGTCGCATCGGCAGCTACGTGAACTACAACATGGACCAGGTCACAGCGCAGGCGCTCTCGCTCTCCGATGAGCTCGGCCTGACGTTGCAGGCTACGTCTGCGAGCGGGGCGCCATCCTCGCACCGCAGAGGGGACGAGCGCTCGTGACGGTCGGCCTCGTGGTCGCGCGCTACCGGGAAGACGTGGGCTGGCTTCGTAACGTCCCGACGTCGCTCCGGCTCGCGCTCTACGACAAAGGCGAGGAGCCCGTCACTCCGGGCACCGTCGGACCGGCGCGGCACGAGCGCCTCGAGAACGTCGGCCGCGAGGCGCACACCTACCTGCACCACATCCTCACCCGCTGGGACGACCTCGACGAGCACACCGTCTTCGTCCAGGGGCGGCCCTTCGACCACTGCAGCGACCTCCATCCGACCTTGCGCGCACTGGTGTCGGCTCCCGCGGACGTCGTCCCGGAGTCGGGCTTCCGGTGGCTCGGCTTCCTCATCGACACCGACGACCCACGCGGCCGGCGCCTCTACGTGCCTTGGTCGAAGAACCCGGAACGCAAGGAGCTCGCCGTGGACGAGTTCTGGGCCCTCCTCTTCGGGACCGACCTCCCCGCGTGGTTTCGCTTCTACGGCGGCGGGCAGTTCATCGTTCGTCGCGACCTCATCCTGCAGCGAGGACGGGCCTTCTGGGAGCGCGCCTTGGGGATCGCGCGTGACGTCCCCGATGCGGCGCATTGTTTCGAACGCACGTGGGACCACGTCTTTGGCGTCCGAGGCGTCGACCCAGCACTGCTCGGTGACGCGCTCTGCCGGGTTCTGAAACCAGTCAAACGCAGCGGCGTCTGATTGCTCCTGTGGTGCCACTGCGGTAAGAGGCCCGCATGCAACAGGCCCGACTCGCGTACGAGACTTTGGAAGCGGTTCGAACCCGCGCTCCCCTCGTTCACAACATCACGAACTACGTCGCGATGGATCTCTCCGCCAACTTGCTCCTGGCGGTCGGGGCCTCCCCGATGATGGCGCACGCCATCGAAGAAGTAGAAGACGTGGTCGATCTCGCGAGCGCCGTGGTCCTGAACATCGGAACCCCGGCTCCCGGGACCGTAGACGCGATGAGAGCGTCGCTCATTCGGGCCAAGGCGCGTGGAATCCCCGCGGTGCTCGATCCCGTTGGGGCGGGGGCCACGCCGTACCGGACGGCCGTCGCGCGGGAGCTCCTGGCCCTGCGCCCGGCAGTCCTGCGTGGAAACGCCAGCGAGATCCTCGCCATCGCCGGCCTCAGCAGCACGCCGACGCGTGGCGTGGAGACCTCGGACGACTCCGCCGTCGCTATCGACGCCGCGTGCACCCTCGCCCGCGAGTTCGGCTGCGTTGTCGCGGTGACGGGCGTGACCGACCGCATCACCGACGGCGAACAGTTCATCGAGGTCGACAACGGCGACCTCCTCATGACGCGCGTCACGGCGCTCGGTTGCTCGCTCTCGGCTCTCATCGCGGCCTTTGTGGCGGTCAGTGACGATCCCCTCCTCGCGACGGCTCACGCCATCGGCGTCCTCGGGGTCGTCGGCGAGCTCGCCGCAGAGACCGCCGATGGGCCCGGCTCCCTCCGAACCGCGATCATCGATGGGCTCTACGAGCTCGACCTCGTCACCCTCGAACGCCACCTCCGCCTTCGCGTCCTGAATTGACCGAGAGGGTCGCAGAAGCGCTATCGCGCTATCGCGCGATCCGCGACGCGCTCGACGCCTTCCACGTGAAGGCCGAAGCCGCCCTCCCGGTCGCGCTTGCCTGCCGCCGCGGCTGTTCGGCGTGTTGCAGCCGCGAGATCCACGTCTTCGACGTCGAAGCCGCGGCGATACGGGCGGCGCTTCGCGACGTCGGCCCGCCTGAAACGAGCGCGGGCACGACGGGTTGTCCCATGCTCGACGCCGCTGGCGGCTGCCGCATCTACGCTGAACGCCCACTCATCTGTCGTAGCCATGGTCTCCCGGTCAAATTCCGTCAGGAGAATACCCTCTCGGAGTCCCGCGATATCTGCCCGCTCAATGAAGACGTCGGGATCGACCCGTGGACGGCGCCGACCGCGGCCGTCCTCAACCTCGAGGTCCTGAACGCGCAGCTCGCGCTCGTCAATCGGCTCTATGGTGGTGATGGGCGGCGGCTGCCGATCTCCGAGGTGGTCCGGGCGACCGGTGGATGAGCCCGAACCAGCACGGCGTCACTCGTCGTCTCGAAGCTCCACGCGCTCGATTCGAGCGGGGACACGCGGCGGCATCGGCACGAGCACGCTCGGCACCGCGGCGCGGTAGGCGGCCCAGGCCGGCTTCGTCTCCGCACGTCGCTCGGCGAGCGGGAGCGACACGAAGACGAACATCAGGATCATGAGCAGCGCGCCGAGCCCAGCTGACCACGGCGCCCCGGCACCGACGCCGAGCAGGAACACGCCGACCCAGACCCCGATCTCCCCGAAGTAGTTCGGGTGACGCGACCACGCCCAGAGACCCACGTCGCAGATCTCGCCAGGTTGGGCCATGCGCCGAAACGCGCGTAGCTGTTCGTCGGCGAGGCCCTCGATGGCGATCGCCGCTGCGAGCACGAACGCGCCGAGGACTTCGAGGAGCACGCTTCCAGCGCCAGGGTCTCTGACGGGGAAGAGCGGCACGCACGCGAGGAAGACCATGACCGTCGGGAAGAGATGGAGCCCGAGGCCGCTGACCACCCAATAGAGGCGCCCGGTCTTCCGCCGAAGGTCGACGTAACGCCAGTCCTCGTGGTGAAGGCCGGGCCAGCCGCGCGCCCAGTTCCACGTGAGCCGGGCGCCGTATGCTGAGGTGAGCAGCACCCAGACCACGTCTCTCACCCACGGCCCATCGCTGTGCCCAACCACGTGCAGGACGATAGCAACCGGCGCGACCGACCAGTAGGCGTCGTAGAGCGACGAGTTGTTGGTCCCGACCGAGAACGCGAAGATGACGCCGGTGGCGACGAGATCGGCCATCGCGATCGCCATCCAGGGGCCGCTCTCGCCGAAGACCCGCGCCGTTGACCACGCCGCCATCCACGCGACCGCGTAGGCGACGCTCACGACGAGAAACGACGTGCGCCGGTCCGGTGGGGCCTGCGGGCCCACGGCCGGGCCTCGCGAGCTGTGATCTCGGGTCAAGGTCGCCCTCCGCGATTGGCTCGTTCTCTCGAGCGGTGCCGGTATCGCTCTTCCGAGCGGTGGCATTGCGCGTCCTTCTTGTCCTTTGGGCAATCTTTCTCGCCGACATTTCTACGCAGGCAGGCGTGATCTCCGGCTAGACTCGCCCCACTTTCGAGACCCGCACGACGTGCCCGCGCACGGGAGCCGCCATGCTGAACCGACGACGTTTTCTCACCGGCACCGTCCTCTTCGCGGGCGCCGCCACCCTCGGTTGCTCGGACGACGAGACCAGCCCCACGGGCCAGCCCGACAGCACGGATGGCGACACCACGGATAGCGAGACCACCGAGTCAGGAGACACGCCGCAGCCCGACGTCAGTGACCCCGGTCCCAAAGACGGCAGCGCGTGGTTCCCGCAGTCGGTCGCGTCCGGCGACCCGCGTCCCGCGTCCGTGGTCCTCTGGGCGCGCGTCAAGGACCCGAAAGACGGCGCCCGCAGCGTGCCGGTCGTCCTCGAAGTCAGCAAATCCGAGGACTTCGCCGCCCTCATCCCGTTGCGCGCGGGTGACGCCGCCCCCGTAGCGCTCGCCGCGGTCCCGGCCCAAGACCACTGCGTCAAGGTGCGGGTCGAAGGGCTCGAGCCCGGTACCCGCTACTACTACCGCTTCGTGATCGAGCAGGAGGGCGCCCGCTACAGCTCGCGCGTCGGCCGCACCCGCACCGCGCCGGCGCTCGAGACGGACATCCCGGTCCGCTTCGCCTGGGTCTCGTGCCAGGACATGAACGGCCGCTTCTACAACGCCTATAAGCGCCTGCTCACCCTCGATCCGGAGCCCGACTTCATCGTCCACCTCGGCGACTACATCTACGAAACCACGGGCGATCCCTCCTTTCAGGACGCCGGCACGCCACGCGCCGTCACGTTCACGGACACGGCGGGCGCCATCGTCTTCAACGAGGGCACCGAATCGCAGTACTACGCCGCCCGGTCGCTCTCGAACTACCGCGAAATCTATCAGCAAGTACGGGCCGATCCGGTCCTGCAAGCCGTGCACGAGCGCTTCCCCTTCATCGTGACGTGGGACGATCACGAGTTCAGCGACGACGCCTGGCAGGCGCACGCCACGTACACCGACGGCGAGAAGGACGAGACCGACGAGGCCCGCCGTCGCGTCGCGAGTCAGGCGTGGTCCGAGTACATGCCCGTCGACTTCCCGGACGCCCCGAACTTCGTCTACGATCCCAGCGCGCCGCTCGGACAGGACATCCGTCTCTATCGCGACTTCGCGTTCGGCAAACACGTCTCCCTCTTTCTGACCGACCTCCGCAGCTACCGCACCGACCACCTGATCCCCGAGGACGCCTACCCCGGAGCGGTCGCCGCCGACCAGGACGCGCTCGCCGCCGCGCTCGGCGACGCGCCGACCGATCTGACGCCGCTCATCGACATCGACACCTTCGCCGGTGGCGCCTACAAGGCGCCGCTCGTGGCGATGGCCGTCACCCCCGACAAGGTCACGGGGCGCATCGGGGTGAGCTGGGTGAACAGCGTCCTCGAAGCGCGGAAGGCGGACGCGACCATCGACAGCGACGCCGATCCGTTGCCTATCGAGGAGCTGGCCACCGTCAATGAACCGCAGGGTTACACCTGGAGTAACCTCGGCAAACGCGGCGAGTCGGGCGCGCTCGGGACCCGTTATTTCGTCATCTGGGACCGCTTCCTCGCCGTGGCACGTGCCCGGCACCGGATCAGCGACGGCGCCACCGAGAACCTCCTCGGGACGGCCCAACGCGACTGGCTGAAGCTCGGGATCACGAGCTCCGATCGCACCTGGAAGATCTGGGGCACGCCCTTCTGCCTCACGACCCACATGGTCGACCTCCGCAGCTTCGCCTCCTTGCCCGAGGCCTTCCGGCAGCGCTGGGCCTTCATCGCCGAGGACTGGAACGGGGCGCCGAACGACCGCAAGGCCCTCGTCGAGGCTTTCGCCGAGACCGACAACGTCGTCGCTATCGCCGGCGACCTCCACTCCTTCTGGGCCAGCCTCATCTTCGCCGACGAGACGGCCATCTCTGAGGCGGCGCCGCGACTGGTCGAGTTCGCGGGCGGCGCCATCACCTCGTCGACGCTCCAGAACATCCTCATCACGTACGCGAACAGCGATCCGGCGCTCAAGGCAGCCGGTGCCGCGGCGCTAGCCTTCGCCGTCGACTCGCTGGTGGTGGACAAGGACACGAGGCCGAACCCCGGGGTGGGCTACATCCGCGCGAACTTGCACGGGTTCTCGGTCGCCGACGTGGACGCGGGCGTGCTGGTCGTGACCTACCACCTGATGGACGAGGCGCTGAACAAGAAGAACCTCTCGGACGCCGAGGTCGCGGATGCGTTCAAGACGCAGCGCTTCAAGACCGACGCCGGCAGTCGCGCGCTCTCGATGGAGCACGAAGGCGGAGTTTGGAAACGCTTTGATCCCGCTACCGGTCAATGGCTGTGATCGCCAGTCGAGACGCGGCATAACTAATTAATTTACTCTGCTAAAAAGTACTCTTCGGGTGATGGAAGCGCGCCCGATGTGCCAATATCGTCGCGCCGCGAGCCGCGTCGGTCGTCCAGCCCCTCGGGGGCGGGCCCGCCCGCTTCGTTCGGCTCCCCATCGTCGGAGGCTCCCCTGATGTTGCGCAGCGCCCTTGCCCTCTCTCTGCTCGCCCTTCTGCCTTTCGCGGGCTGTGGTGATGGGTCCTCTGACTCCGGCTTCTCGCTCACCGGCGCACCGAACATCATTGTCACGCCGAACCCAATCGCGTTTCAGGCGCTCTCCATCGGCGAGAGCCGGACGATCGAGGTCACTGTCGAGAACGCGGCGGACGCGTCGGGAGTGCTCGACCTCGAGCCGGTGCAGCTCCTCGCGTCGGCCGACCTGGTCCTTGAGCAGCCGCTCAAGTTCTCGCTCGTCCAGGGCGACTCGACCACCCTCAAGCTAACCTACACCCCGTCGGACGAAGAGCCGGACAGCGGCTACCTCGTCTTCAAATGGCGCGGCAGCGTCGAGCAGTATCAGGTGCCCATCGTCACGTCGGCGCAGGCCGGCGTGCTCACCCTCTCGCCGTCGCCGGTCAAGTTCGGTGAGGTCCCCGGTGGCACTCCGAAGGTCATCGGCGTCCGTGCGGTCAACGCCGGTTCGAGCCCCATCGACATCGGGCCGCTCACCGTCACGGGCTCGCCGGACTTCCGGGTCATCGGCGTGTACTCCCTCGAGGGTAGCGAGTGCGCGGGGCTCACCACTGAAGGCGCGCTCACGACGCCCTTCAAGGTGGAGCCGAACGGCGGCTTCTGCATCGACGTCGAGTACAAGCCCTTCGGCAATGGCGACGACGTCGGCCTCCTCTCGGTCAACCCGCCCTTCGACCCGGCCCTCCCGGCTCAAGATCCCATCGCGACGGCGGCGCTCCAGGGCTCGGAGATCGGGCCCGAGATCGAGCTGAACCCGGTCGACCTCAACTTTGGCCCCCTCGACGTGGGCGCGACCAAGGAGCTCACCTTCAACATCGAGAACAAGGGCAACGCCAACCTCGTGATCGCGGCTGTCCAGAAGGGCGAGAGTAACTTCGAGATCTTCGACGACATCTCGATCGTGCCCGAGGTGCCCGCTGACTCGGTCGTCGCTCCCAGCTCGACGACGGGCATGACGGTGACGGTGCGCTTCAACCCGACCAAGAACTACCCGGTGACCTACAGCACAATCGGCTTCCTTGAGGTGCTCTCGAACGACGCTGACGAGCCCATCGCCTACGTGAAGGTGACTGCGCAGACCAAGTCGGCCAAGCTCCAAGTGACCCCGACCCCACTCATTGACTTCGGCATCGTCGCGGAGGCGACCCCGGGCTCGACCCGGACCGTCACCTTCTCCAACGTGGGCACCGCCGACCTCGAAGTGACCGGGCTCGTCATCGAGAACAACGCCGAAAATGAGTTCACCCTCGACGAGGCCGTCGAGGACCCGATGGTCATTCAGCCCAACAGCTATCGTATCGTGAACTTGCGCTACAAGAACACGGGCGGCGCCGAAGGCGACATCGAGAACGGCAAGCTCGTCTTCGCCAGCACCGATCAAGATCCGGCGGCGCCGACCAGCGTCAATCTGCGCGCCACTCGGGCCAAGAAGGCCTTCTGCGCCATCAAGCTCGAACCGGTGAAGGTCAACTTCGGGACCATCGGATACGGCCTTGAGAAGACGACCACCCTCAACGTCACGAACATCGGCTCGGCGCCATGTTCGCCCTTCAGCGTGAGCGTCGACGACGGTCCGGGCACGCTCCTTCCGATACCGGGCCTCCCCGCCGGCAAGTGCAAGATCCCACCGGGCGACAAGTCCGAGAACTTCTTCGTCGTCAACGAGCCGCCTGCCATCAAGGACTTGCTCCAGCCCGGGCAGAGTTTGCCGCTTCAGGTCAAGTTCGCCCCGACCGCGAGCATCTGGTCCATTCCGATCGAGGGGTTGACGGAGTTCCGAGGCATCGTTCAGGTCACCATGCTCGACTACGCCAACCCCGACACCACGAACGGCACTGAGTACACCGTCCTCGCGGAACCCCCTGGAAAGATTGGTACGCAGGTCGACTGCAACCTCGAAGCGAAGTCGGGTGTCGCCAACATTGCGGCCATCCCGGGCGAAGTGGAGTTCGCAAAGACGACAGTTGGCTGCTTCTCGAAGACGACGGAGATCAAGGTCTACAACACCGGTGCGGCGCCGCTCGACCTGTGTGGGATCGAGTTCGACGGCTGCGGTCCCGAGTTCAAGCTCAAGAACGTGCCGCCTATCCCGCCCTGCGCGAATGGGGCCGGGGGCATCAAGCTGACCAACGCCTCCCCGATTACCTTCGGCGTCGTCTACGTGCCGCAGGACACCTCGAAGGACGGCTGCGCGATCATCATCAAGTCGGGTGACGCCGAGACGACGAGCCTGACCATCCCGCTCGACGGCGAGGGTACTTACGATACGACGCAGACGGACGAGTACACGCAGCTCTCCGGGCAGGAGGTCGACGTGCTCTTCATCGTGGACAATTCGGGGTCGATGAGTGAGGAGCAGTCGAGCCTCGGCAGCAACATCAGCTCCTTTGTGGGGCAGGCCGCCCAGTGGCAGACCGATTACCACATCGGAGTCGTGAGCACTGACGTGGATGACACGAACACGGAAGCCGGCTGGCTGCAGCACGACGGCGGTAATCAGAGCCGGTTCTTCACGAGCACGACCGGGACCTCGGGCTTCGCTCAGACGGTGAAGTCACTCGGGACCAATGGGAGTGGCACGGAGCAAGGTCTTGAGGCCGCTCGGATCGCGCTCACCTTCCCCTTGACGGGCAAGCCCGATGATCCGCCGAAGACCTGCAACGCCAACTCCGACTGCGTGAAGCCGCAAGCGTGCGTTCCGAGCGTGCTGAACGCCGGCTCGAAGGTCTGCGCGGGCTGGAACTGGGAGTTCCTGCGGCCGGACGCCGTGCTGGAACTGGTCTTTGTCAGCGACGAGGAGGACGGCAGCTCGGCAAACGCACCATTCTACGTTGACTTTTTCAAGTCCATCAAAGGCTTCGCCAATACCGGCCTCTTCCACGCCCATTCGATCGTCGGCCCCGCGGGTGGCTGTTCAAGTGGCTCTGGTGACGCGTCGGATGGCGAACGGTACCGCTATGTGTCGACGTCGACGGGCGGGAAGATCAAGTCCATCTGCGAGTCCAACTGGGCCGACATCTTGAAAGACATTGGCACCATCGCCTTCGGTCTCAAGGTGCAGTTCTTCCTGAGCCGCCCGCCCATCCCCGAGACCATCGTGGTCAAGGTCGCGGGCAGCGCCTGCACCACCGGCTGGGAGTACCAAGAGGACACCAACTCCATCCTCTTCGACCAGAACCACCCGTGTATGCCGCAGGAGAACGAGACGATTCAGATCACCTACGACGTGCTCTGCTACTCCGAGTGATCCCGGCGCCGCGGCGCCTCTCCGGCAGGTCCTGATCCACAAGACCGCCGTCGCCGCCGGGCGCGGTGGTCCTCCGGGAGGTGTCATGTCGCGCGCCGCGTTCCCGCTCCTCAGCTCCCTGTTGATCCTCAGCTGTTCGGCGTCGGATGACGCCACGTCCGGGACGGACCCTGCGCGGGATGACACCGTCGCCGCGGACGACACCTCGGCGCCCCCGGCGACGCTGTCGCTGACGCCGTCACCGGTCTACTTCGGTGCGACGGTGGGCGGGACCCCGAAGGTGCTCTCCGTGCTCGCCGTGAACGTCGGCACGGTCTCCGCCGAGGTAGGGGCCTTGACCGTCGTCGGCTCGCCCGACTTTCACGTCCTCGGCGTCTACGACACCACCGCCGAGGCGTGTGCCGGGCTCTCGGAGGAGCAGGTCCGCCCCTTGCCCTTCACGGCCACGCCGGGGGACACCTTCTGCATCGACGTGGAGTACCGGCCGTTCGGGGGCAACGACGACGTCGGCCTGCTTCAGGTGAACCCACCTCTCGAGGCCACGCAACCGCTTTCTGAGCCCATCGCCACGGTGGCGCTGCAGGGTTACGAGATCGGCCCGGAGATCGAGCTGAATCCGGTCGAGCTCAGATTTGGGCCGCTCGACGTCGGTGATCAGCAGGAGCTCACCTTCACCATCGAAAGTCATGGCGACGCCGAGCTCGTCATCGCGGCGGTCCAGAAGGGTGAGAGCATCTTCGAGATCTTCGACGCCATCTCGATCGTACCCGAGGTGCCCGCCGACTCAGTCGTCGCCCCTAGCTCGGCGACGGGCCTCACGGTCACCGTCCGTTTCAACCCAACCAAGAACTACCCCGTGACCTACGGCACCATCGGCTTCCTCGAGGTGCTCTCGAACGACGCCGACGAGCCGATCGCCTACGTGAAGGTTTCCGCCCAGACCCAGTCGGCCAAGCTGCAGGTCACTCCGATGGGCCAGGACAGCTCAACGGCGCTCATCGACTTCGGCATCGTCGCCGAGGCCACCACCGGCTCCACGCGAACGGTGACGTTCGCAAATGTCGGTTCCGGCGCCCTCGAAGTGACCGGGCTTGCCATCGAGAACAACGAAGAGAACGAGTTCACCATCGACGAGGTCGTCGAAGATCCGATGGTCCTTCAGCCGAACACCTACCGCCTCGTGAACCTGCGCTACAAGAACACCGGGGGCGCCGAAGGTGAGGTCGAGACGGCCAAGCTCGTGTTCGCCAGCACCGACATCGATTCGGCAGCCCTGACGAGCGTCGACCTGCGCGCGACTCGCACCAAGACGGCGCTCTGCGCGATCAAGCTCGAGCCGGTGAAGGTCAATTTCGGGACCATTGGGTATGGCCTCGAGAAGACGATGACGCTCAACGTCACCAACATCGGCTCGGCGCCCTGTTCGCCCTTCAGCGTGAGCGTCGGCGACCGCCCGGACACGAACGAACCTGGTACGTCGCCGGGCCACTGTGTCATCCCGCCGAACGACGAGTCGACGATCTTCGTCGTCACCGACGAGCCACCGCAGATCAAGGACTCTATGCAACCGGGTCAGACGCTGCCATTGAAGGTCAAGTTCGCGCCGACGAGCAACCTTTGGTCGTCGGTCTCACTCGATGGCCTCACCGAGTTCAAGGGCATCGTCCATGTCACCATGCTCGACTACGCCAATCCCGACGTGGTGAACGGCACGGATTTCACGCTGGTCTCCGAGCCGCCGGGTAAGGTCGGCGAGGAGGTCAGTTGTAATCTCGAAGCGACGTCTGGCGTCGCCAACATGGCGGCCATCCCGGGCGAAGTGGAGTTCGCGAAGACGACGATCGGCTGCTTCTCGAAGACGACGGAGATCACGGTCTACAACTCCGGTGCGGCGCCGCTCGACCTGTGTGGGATCGAGTTCGACGGCTGCGGCCCCGAGTTCAAGCTCAAGAACGTGCCGCCTATCCCGCCCTGTCTGAACGGCGCCGGCGGCATCAAGCTGACCGAGGCGACCCCGATCACGTTTGGCGTGGTCTACGTGCCGCAGGACACCTCGAAGGACGGCTGCGCGATCATCATCAAGTCGGGTGACTCCGGGACGACGAGCCTGACCATCCCGCTCGACGGCGAGGGTACTTACGACACGACCCAGACGGACGAGTACACGCAGCTCTCAGGGCAACAGGTCGACGTGCTCTTCATCGTCGACAACTCCGGCTCCATGAGCGAGGAGCAGGCGAGCCTCGGCAGCAACATCAGCTCCTTTGTGGGGCAAGCCGCCCAGTGGCAGACCGACTACCACATCGGCGTCGTGAGCACCGACGTGGACGAGACGAACACGGAAGCCGGCTGGCTGCAGCACGACGGCGGCAATCAGAGCCGGTTCTTCACGAGTACGACGGGAACGTCGGGTTTCGCAAGCACCGTGAAAGCGCTTGGGATGAGCGGCAGCGGTACGGAGCAGGGCCTCGAGGCGGCCCGGATGGCGCTGAGCTTCCCGAACACGGCGCAGCCGTCGGACCCGCCCAAGTCCTGCAACACGGACGCCGACTGCATCAAGCCGCGGGTCTGCG
This sequence comes from Myxococcales bacterium, assembly GCA_018780435.1. Taxonomy (GTDB): domain Bacteria; phylum Myxococcota_A; class UBA9042; genus SXOO01. The sequence continues at coordinate 39,486 of JADMJS010000232.1, read as the reverse complement.
TGCCGAGCGTGCTGAACGCCGGCGTAAAGGTCTGCGCGGGCTGGAACTGGGAGTTCCTGCGATCCGACGCGGTCCTCGAGCTCGTCTTCGTCAGCGACGAAGAGGACGGCAGCTTGGGTAACCTCTCGTTCTACGTCGACTTCTTCAACTCCATCAAAGGCTTCGCCAATACCGGCCTCGTCCACGCGCATTCGATCGTCGGCCCTGCGGGCGGCTGTTCGAGTGGCTCCGGTGACGCGTCGGATGGCGAACGATATCGCTATGTGTCGACGTCGACGGGCGGGAAGATCAGGTCCATCTGCGACTCGAACTGGGCCGACATCCTGAAGGACATTGGCAACATCGCCTTCGGCCTCAAGGTGCAGTTCTTCCTGAGCCGCCCGCCGAGCCCCGAGACCATCGTCGTGAAGGTCGCCGGCAACACCTGCACCGCGGGCTGGGAGTACCAAGAGGACACTTACGCAATCCTCTTCGACGCGAGCGGCCCCTGCATGGCCCAGCAGAACGAGACGATCGAGATCAGCTACGACGTGCTCTGCTACTCCGAGTGATCCCAGCGCCGCGGCGGCTGTTCGGCAGGTCCTAATCCAAGAGACCGCCGTCGCCTTTGGGCGCGTCAGTCCCCTGGGAGGTGTCATGTCGCGCGGCGCGTTCTTCTGGGTTGGCTCCCTGCTTCTCCTGAACGGTGACTTTGGGAACGAGCTCACTGAAGTGGGCCCACTCTCCGTCGACGCCGTCCGTACGCCGCTTGTGGTGTCACGGGACGGTGGTGCCCTCTCCCGAGGTCGAGGTCGAGGTGGCGGGCAGCGCCTGCGTCACGGGCTGGGAATCCAACGAGGAGACGAACGCCATTGTCTGCCAGCCGGAAAGCGCATGCCCATCGCAGGAGAAAGAGACGGTCCTGATCAGGTATGATGTGCTCTGCTACTCTGAGTGATGCCGGCGTCGCGGTGCCGGTTCGGCTGTTCCCGATCCGTGAACATGACCACTCTCGCCTTCGGGAGCCGTGGTCATCTTGGAGGTGTCATGTCGCGCGCCTTAACTCGTTGGGCTATCCCCCTGTTGCTCTCGGGTTGTTCGGCGACAGGCGACGCCACGCCCGGGACGGACGCTGCGGGGGACGACACCGCCACTGCGGTCGACGCCTCGGCGCCCGCGGCCGTTTTGTCGTTGACGCCGTCGACGGTCTCCTTCGGTGCGGTGGTGGGCGGGACCGCGAAGGTGCTCTCGGTGCTCGCCGTCAACGTCGGGACGGTCCCCGCCTGGGTAGGGGCCTTGACCGTCGTCGGATCGCCCGACTTTCACGTCCTCGGCGTCTACGACACCACGGCCGAGGCGTGTGCCGGGCTGTCTGAAGAGCGGCTCCGCCCCTTGCCCTTCACCGGCCCGCCTGGGGACACCTTCTGCATCGACGTGGAGTACCGGCCTTTCGGCGGCGGCGACGACGTCGGCCTACTTCAGGTGAACCCGCCTTTAGAGCCCACTCTCGCGCTTCAGGAGCCCATCGCGTCGGCGGCGCTTCAGGGTTACGAGATCGGCCCGGAGATCTGGCTGAAACCGGTCGCGCTCGACTTTGGGCCGCTCGACGTGGGTGATCAGAAGGAGCTCACCTTCACCATCGAGAACCAGGGCGACGCCGAGCTCGTGATCGAGGCCGTCCGGAAGGGCGAGACCGACTTCGAGATCTTCGACGCTATCTCGGTCGTGCCCGAGGTGCCCGCCGACTCGGTCGTCGCCCCTAGCTCGACGACGGGCTTCAAGGTTACCGTGCGCTTCAACCCGACCCAGAACTACCCGGTGACCTACAGCACCATCGGCTTCATCGAGGTGCTCTCGAACGACGCCGACGAGCCGATCGCCTACGTGAAGGTGACCGCCCAGACGAAGTCGGCCAAGCTCCAAGTCACCCCGACCCCGCTCATCGACTTCGGCATCGTCGCCGAGACGACCCCGGGCTCGACCCGGACGGTCACCTTCACCAACGTCGGCACCGCCGACCTCGAAGTGACCGGGCTTGCCATCGAGAACAACGCCGAGAACGAGTTTTCGATCGACGACGTCGTCGAAGATCCCCTGGTCATTGAGCCGAACAATTACCGCATCGTGAACCTGCGCTACAAGAACACCGGGGGCGCCGAAGGTGAGGTCGAGACGGCCAAGCTCGTGTTTGCCAGCAGCGACCTCGATCCGGCGGCCCCGACGAGCGTCGACCTGCGCGCCAGCCGCGTCAAGGAGGCCTTCTGCGTCATTGAGCTCGACCCGGTGAAGGTCGACTTCGGGACCATCGGCTATGGCTTCGAGAAGACGATGACGCTGAACATCCGAAACGTCGGCTCGGCGCCGTGTTCGCCCTTCAGCGTGAGCGTGGGCGACGGCCCCGACCCTTCCCAACCCGGCTCCCCACCGGGCAACTGCGAGATCCCGAACGGCGACAAGTCGGGCACCTTCATCGTGACGAACGAGCCGCCGGCCATCAAAGACCTCCTCCAGCCGGGCCAGAGCCTGCCGCTGCAGGTCAAGTTCGCGCCGACGGCCAGCATCTGGTCCTCGATCTCGCTCGACGGCCTCACCACGCTCCCGGGCATCGTCCACGTCACGATGCTCGACTATGCCAATCCCGACGTGGTGAATGGCACGGATTACACGGTGGTCTCTGCGCCGCCGGGCAAGATCGGCGACGAGGTCATCTGCAATCTCGAAGCAAAGTCCGGCGTCGCCAACATGGCGGCCATCCCGACTGAGGTCGCCTTCGAGAAAACAACGGTCGGCTGCGCTTCGAAGATGACGGACATCACGCTGCACAACACCGGTGCGGCGCCGCTCGATGTGTGCGGGATCACGCTCAACAGTTGTGGCCCCGAGTTCAAGCTCAAGAACATCCCGGCCATTCCGCCCTGCGTGGACGGCGCCGGCGGCATCAAGCTGGCGGAGGCGGCACCCATCCTCTTCGGCGTGGTCTACGTGCCTCAGGACACCTCGAAGGATGGCTGCGCCATCGTGGTCACGTCGGGCGACGCCGAGACGACGAGCCTGACGATTCCGCTCTCGGGTGAAGGGGCCTCCTCATGGGCCCAAACGGACTCTTTCACCCAATTGTCGGGTCAAGTCGTGGACGTCTTGTTCGTCGTGGACGAGAACTTGCCACTGACGCAGTCGCCCGCCCACCTCGAAGCCGAGTTCAACGGGCTCGCCAGCGAGGTCGCCTCGTGGCCGGCGAGTGTCCATGTCGGCGTCATCAGCAACAACATCGCCAGTCAAGGGCCCGAGGTCGGGCGGCTTAGGACCGCAGGCGCCGGCCAGCCACGTTTCCTGACGGGTGGCGCCAGCGGGGGCGCCGCCTTGGTCGCGACGCTGGAGGCGCTCGGCGCGCCCGGCGGGGTGCTGGGCGGCGGTCTCGATGCGGCATGGAGGGCGCTGAGTTTCCCCAACACGGCGCCGCCGGCGGACCCGCCCAAGAGCTGCAACGTGGACTCCGACTGCACCAAGCCGCAGGTCTGCGTGCAGAGTGTGCTGAACGCCGGCACGACGGTCTGCGCGGGTTGGAACTGGGAGTTTTTCCGGGAGGACGCAGCGCTCGAGCTCGTGTTCATCAGCGACGTGGAGGATTCGAGCCTTGGTAACCTCAGCTTCTACATCGACGTCTTGAAGAATGTGAAGGGCCCCGGGGAGTCGGACCTGGTGCGCGCCCACGCCGTCGTCGGCGACAGCGGGACGGGGTGTGAGAGTACGGCCGGCAAGGCCTTCCCCGGGGATCGCTACATCGAGGTGGCCACTCAGCTCGGTGGGAAGGTTGGGTCGATCTGCGCGTCGACCTGGGCCAGCGTGCTGTCCAAGACCCCGGGCAGCCCCTTCGGGCTCGACACCCACTTCCCGCTTACGCGCGCCCCGCTACCGGAGACCATCGACGTCGTGGTCGCCGGCGACACCTGCACCACGGGCTGGGAGTACCAAGAGGACACGAGTGCCATCCTCTTCGACGCGAACGGCCCCTGCATGCCGCAGGAGAACGAGACGATCGAGATCACCTACAACGCGCTCTGCTATTCGGAGTAGCGTCCACGTGCGGGCGAAAGACGCCGCGTTAGGAGGGGCTTCATGCGCGATGTGACCATTCGGCTCGGGCTCGCCCTGGTGGCGTTCGGCTGCAGCCCGTCGGACGCGCCCGTCTCGCCGGGTGATGTCGACGTTGCGGCTCCGGGCGAAGGCGTGCTCTCCCTGACGCCCTCCGCCTTCGACTTCGATGACGTTGCCGTCGGCAAGCTCGAGGTAGCGACGGTCCTCGCCCTGAACACCGGCGACGCCGCGGTGGACGTGGCCGAGATCGTCCTCTCGGGTTCGAGCGACTTTGCCATCGACGCCATCGCGCTGGCCCAAGATGGCGCGTGCAGCCCCGACGTCGTTCCGATCCCGCTGATCCCGCCCTTTCGGGTTGGCGTGGGCGCGGCCGTGTGTGTATCCGTGGTCTATGAGCCCGGCGACGCCGGGAGCGATACTGGCATCCTGAGCGTCGCAGGGCCCTCGCGCCCCGGCGCCTCGGGCGGTGAGCTGCTCTTCGCAGTACCGCTCGCCGGGCTTGGGCTCGACCCGGAGATCACGCTCGACACCGCCGTAGTCGACTTCGGCACCATGGCCTTCGGGGAGAGCAAGACACTCTCGTTCACCATCGGCAATGCGGGCAATAGCGACTTGGCCATCGAGAGCGTGATGGTGAGTGAGAGCGCCCCGTCCATCGCGCTCGACCTCGCGATTCTGACGGACATCGCCGCCGGGACGGTCGTGGCGCCGTCGGTCGAGGGCGGGCTCACGGTGACGCTACGCTTGAGCCCGGTGCATCGCGTCCCAGAGCCGATAGGCGGCGCCTTCTTCATCGAGATCCACTCGAACGATCGCGATGAGCCTATCGCCTACGTGAAGCTCTTGGTCACCGTGAGTCCTCCGAGCCTCCTCGTGACGCCGTACCCCGTGGTCGACTTCGGTGAGGTGTACGCGGACACAGAGGGATCGCTCCGTAGCGTGACGTTTCGAAACCGCGGAGCGAACACCCTCACGATCTCGGAGCTGCACCTCTCAGGCCCCGATTGGTACTCGTTCTCGTTCGACGGTGAGTTTCCCACGGACCTCGTCATCGATCCCGACGCGGAACGGACCGTGGACCTGCGCTACGAGAACCCGGGCTCCTCATACGAACGAATCGCGAAGGCGCGGCTCGAGTTCGTCGTCGACGCGGCCGACTCGGACTACCTCACGGGCCTCGACCTCACGGCGACTCAGAAGCCGCCGCCGCGCTGCGAGCTCGTCCTCGTTCAGGGGCAAGTCGACTTTGGCGTCGTCGCGTTTGGTTTTGCCTCATCAATGACCTTCGATGTGATGAACATCGGCAACGCTCCGTGTTCACCTTTTTCAGTCAGCGTCATGGATGAGAAGGGCTCCCTCTTTCCCGGCTTCCAGAGCGACCAGTGTCAGGTCCCGTACCTCGAGAAATCCTCCGTATTCGCCGTGCTGAAAGAGCCGTGGGCCATCCAGAGCATCCTCGAGCCGGGGGAGAGCGCCGCCATCGAGGTGGACTTCATGCCGGAGGAGTCCATCTGGGCCGCGGCGTCGGCGGACGAGGCTGTCGACTATCGGGGGCTCCTTCACGTCACGATGCTCGACTTCGCCCGTCCCGACCCGCTCGAAGGCACGCCGTTCACCATCGTTACGGTCCCCCATGGGGAGCCGGGGGATGTCGTCGACTGCAACCTCGGCGGGAAAGGTGCGAAGACTCAGTTGAGCATCGCCCCGACGACGCTGCTCTTCGGTGAGACGACGGTCGGCTGCCAGGCGAAAGTCCAGGAGCTCGTTCTCGAGAATCCCGGCGACACCCCCGTTCGGATCTGCGAAGTCGCCCAGGGCAGCTGTAACGGGAGCGTCGCGCTCTCAGGGATCCCCTCCTTCCCGCCCTGCAGCGGGGATACGGGAGGGCTCGAACTCCCAGCGGGTTCGTCCATTACATTGGGGGTCACCTTCACGCCGACGACTCCGACCGCCACGTCGTGCGAGATCGCGTTCATCTCCGGGGAGCCCATCTCGCCGAAGCTCGCCGTTCAGGTCCAGGGCGATGGAATGAGCGATCCCACGCAGACAGACACCTACCTTCAGCTCTCGGGGCAGGACAGGGACGTCCTCTGGGTATTCGACGACAGCGTCTCGCTCACCCTGGAGCCCGAGCACGTCGCCGCCGAAATCGACGCGCTCGCGGCCGTCGCCAGCGGGTGGGCGAGCAGTGTGCACATTGGTGTCGTGACCACCCTCATCCACCCCAACTACGGCGACCCCGGCCATCTTCAGAGCGCGGCGGGCACCTCGCCGCGTTTCTTCAGCGGAGGCGCGGCGGCGATGGGGCTCGCGGACGTGCTTGGCGCGATCACCCACCAGGGCGGCCCTCCGGACGGCGGGCTCGAAGCGGCTCGCTTGGCGCTCAGGGCGCCGCTCACGGACGCGCCTCTCCAGCCGATGTACTCGTGCACGAGTGACCTTCAATGCGCTCCGCCCTACGCCTGCGTGCCGAGTGTGCTCGACCCCGGGGCCTTCCGCTGCGCCGGTCCGAACTGGGAGTTCTTCCGACCGAACGCCGCGTTAGAGCTCGTGTTCTTCAGCATCAGCGAAGACGGCAGCCCCGAGGACGTGTCCGACTACGTCGACTTCTTCAAGTCGCTCAAGGTGCTAAGTAACTCCGGGCTCGTGCGCGCGCACGCTGTGGTGGGCGACTCCGGCGGGGGATGCAAAGGCCCTACTGGCCTCGCCTTCGCCGGTGACCGCTATGGCGAAGTCGCGAGCGCGCTCGGCGGCAAGCGCCACTCGATCTGTGAGCCGAGCTGGGCCTCGGTCCTCAAGGATGAGCCGGGCGACACTTTCGGGCTCATCACCACCATCGCGCTGACCCGTCCGCCTCTCCCTGCGTCGATCACGGTGACGGTGGACGGCGCCCCGTGTGAGTCCGGCTGGGCCTACGACGCGGCGGCGAACGCCATCCACGTCGATGTTGCGCGACACGGGCCGCAAAACTCGCGCCACCCGTGAGAATCCAGATTCTGTTTTGATATCGTGGTGTTGTTCGCCTTACGCTAGATCGTCCGAAACTGCCTCGATCGACGTCTCGCCGCGTAGTCATCGGCATTGTAGAAACCCCCACTGAACGCTTGTTGCGATCCGGCCTTGCGCGAGGTCGGATCCGGACTGTCGAGGCTATCTGGGCGCCGGGGCTGAAGCAGCTTTGAAGGCGTCTTCAAGGAGCGTTCAAAATCGTTCAAACGGTCGGGACTACTGAGTATTTCGAACTTGCCTGGGCCGTGTATAGATCGACTGTCGGGTTTTCTCGCCGTCGTATGCCGTTCAATGCTGTTCAAAGCTGGGTTTCTTGCGAGCGCGAGCCGGCGCGAGGTATTATGGGGCTGCCGTAGGTTTGTTATTCCGGACGGCGTCTCTTCAGTTTTCAACCCGGGGTCGGCCCTGGGTTTCGCTCACGCGGCGATCAGGTCCCGGAACCCGCCGCTGGCGAGCACGCGCGGCACCGGAGCGCCGGGCTTCAGGCTGCTGGATGCCCAGTACCAGCACAGGCGTCGGATCTTGAGGTCCTCGGCGGCCTGGTGGCGCGTGACGGCCTCCGACTGCACGCGGGCGATCGAGACGGTCTGGTTGTACGCCGGCAGCCCGAACTCCATGAAGCGGCCGGCGCGGGCAGCGGCGCTCTTGCGCCACTCACGCACCGCGTAGTCCTGCACCACACCGGGTCGCGCCTCGCTCGACGTGGTGGCGTAGGCTTGGACTATCCACGACTTGAGCTTTTCGATGCCGGCGAGTGCGCTCATGGATGGATGCTGTAGCAAGCCGGCATACGTCGTTACGGCCTGGATGACGTCAGGGAACGCGGCCACGAGCTCGACCGCCGTCGCCGCGTGACCGTCTCCCTGGACGTGTGCGTAGGCTTCCTCGCAGTCCCAGTGCAGTCGGTTGACCAGCGCCCGATCGAAGATCGCGTGGAGGTCCTCGGCGGCATGATGGACGAACGTGCGCTCGGGGCGGAGCCAGCTCATGAGGTCGACCGTCTGGAAGCCGGCATCCTGGTATGCTTCGACTGCCCTGACCAGGGTGTCACGGGCCTTCTGGCGGCCGGCATCGGTGGCGCGTCGGGTAACCCAGCGCTCAGCCAGGCCCGTCTTGACGTTGCGGCGCGACTCGGCCGCCCCGTCGCCGATGATGTGCCACGCCGGGGCGCGGCGCGCGTGGGCGTTGTCGTTGATGGTGAGGCAGACCTCGCTGATTTGCGGGCAGGCCTTGCGGAGCGCGAGGGCGTGACGGCGCGGGTCCTGGCGCCAGTGGCTGGACGTTACCCAGGTGCCGACGTTCATACGGGGCTCCAGACGCAGCGGAACCCATAGAGGAGGATCGCTGCGGTGTCTGCGGTGAGGACGAAAGACATGCCGTGGCGGTGGTGGCCAATGTTCGGCAAGGGCGAGACCTCTCCGCCGGGACAGCCGCCACGAAGGATGGCATGGGTCTGTCCGCCCAAGCCGACCATGTCGAGACGGTCGCCGGGCTCGTCGGTGCCGTCGTCGATGACGGTGGTCTGCATCAGGGCCGGCACCATCAGCGCTTCGAGGTCGGGATCGTCGGTACGAAAGGTGCGAATGAAGCCGTAGAGGCCGGTGCTGGCGATGTTCGCGCCTGCGGACGGCCGGACCAGGGCCACGGACCAGTCGAGGTGAGAGGCGGGGGTGGTGCTCTCGCTGCCACGCGTCGCCGTCACGGCGTCGCCGGCGACGGCGGTCACCGTCAGGCGTTCGGTGTGGACACAGATGGTGTCGCCGGCCTGGATTGCAGACTTGGTGGGTGTGCCCTTGAGGTCGTGGACCGTGAACGTGACGGGGTCGGTGACGTTGTCGAGGCCGGTCACGAACATCGACATGGCCCCGGGCACGATGCAGAAGTCCTTGAGCAGTGCCACTGCCGCGTTGTCGGCGTGGATGGCCGCAGTGCTGCCCATGTGCCCGCGCGTGAGGCCTCCGAGGACCGCGGTGCCGTCGAGGTTGTCGGTGAACGTCGCGTAGCGGATGTATTCGTCCTCAATGAGGATGACGCCGTCCGTGGCCGGCCACCGATCCAGGTCCTGAATGCCGTCGAGGGTCACAGACGGGTCGGCGGCCGAGATGCCGCCCGCGTCGGCAATGGCCGCCGTCTTCCGGATCGTCAGGCGGCCGCATGGGGCCGAGTCGTCGAGCCATTCCGCGACGTTGCCGAGGATGTCGTGTGGGCCACCAGCAATGCCGAACGCGTTCGGTCCGGTGCCGGTGAGGTGGAAGGTGCCGGACGCCAATCCTTTTCGGCTGGCCGTGTCGGTGTCGCGGTGGTCACGCCCAGCGCCCGCCGTGTTGCCGCGCAGTGCGCCGGGCTCGAGGAGCCAAGCCGCCAGCGTCACAGCAGCCCACTCGGCGAGACGGGGCAGTCGGCACTCGACACCGTAGAAGGTGCGCGCGTTGGCGAGGATGGCGGCCGCGGCCTGGCTGAGGCTGCTCGCGGGCGCATACCCTGGCTGCGACACCGCCTTGGGGCTCGTCGCGATGAGGGTGGACGGGTCGTGACACTGGTAGCGGTCAATGAAGAAGCCGCCCATCGTCACGATGCTGTCGCCGCTCGGCCACGGATCGCCCTCGGAGGCGATGATGCCGGCCGGGACTGTGAAGCGCGGGATCCACACCATCTCGTGAGCGATGCCGTCGTCGTCCGTCTTGGTGACCGTGCGCAGCTCGGCGCGGAGCTGGCGGCGGATGGATTCGAGGTCCGTCGACAGGGCGGACTCGAAGGGAAAGGTGGGCATGGTCAGACCTCCGTGGTCGTGCGGCGAATGGTCCAGCGGACGTTGCCGGCGTAGCTGCCGCTGGTACGCAGCTCGACGGTGTTCGCGCCGCGCGTGTGGATCCACCACTCGCCCCAGGTCCCGCTGGGGTTCGTCGTGGGCGCGAGCTCGACGCCGTAGCCGGTGGTGCCGAGGTTGTGAGTGATGCTCATGGAGCGACTGAGGTCGGCATTGAGGGACGAACCGAAGGCGGCGGTGCCGCCGATGACTGACTGTTGAATTGCCTCGACAGCGGTTTTTAGGTAGGCTGAGCGCTCAACGAGTGCCTTACAGGACGCGTTTAGCGGTGCCGTCTCAAGGCCGCCGAGGACGAGGTCAGTCGTCTCGATCTTGGGAACATTGACGACCCAGGTCGGGGTCTCGGGATTGACGAAATTACCCATATGAACCTCAGAAGGTCAGCGACCAGTCGCCGTCAAGCTCGATGCCGAGCTCTAGCGACTGTGGGGTGGACCAGACCTTCCGAGCGATGAGCGTCCCCTGGTCATCCAGGAGACCGATCTCTCGGGCAGTCATCGTTGGCATTTCGGCGGCGAAGATCCGCCAGTTGAAGCGGGCAACGCCCGTGGACGGGGACTGGGCGCTGAGGATCGGCCGCACGAAGGACGCCGTGAGTGCGGTGTCACCGCCAGCGGGCGCCGTCCCATTCGTGCCGATGGCGATCGATGTGACGGAGCCGACGCCGGCCGCAATGCGGGCAAGCGAGCCCGCCGCCGCATCCACCACGAGGTTGGAGCCGCGCTCCGACCAGAGGAGCTGGCCGGCGCGATAGGCGCGCCAGTACACGAGGCCGGTGGGACGTCGCACGATCATGGGAGCTCCTCGGTAGTCGAGTCGAAGGCATCGGCGTCCACACTCCCGTCGGCCGTCACAGATCCGTCGCAGAGGTGATACCGGCGAGTCGTGATCTCCATGGCCGTGTCCTCGAACACGGGCGCCTCGTCGCTCAGGCCGTCGAGCGTGAGGACGATGCCAGCGAGCGCTGCCCAGCGCGGCGCCCAGCGAATCGACTCGGCACGCAAGAGCGCCAAGGTCGCGGACGTAACGCCCTGGAGGAGCGTCGCGGGGATGTTGAGCGTGTACTCGAAGCGACGAGCTGCACCCGCGGCCTTCAGCTCACCGTTGCTGGCGTAGGTCCCATCGCAGCGAATGGCGCCGAGCCGGTAGAGTTCGACGGGCTCTGCGCCTGTGAACCCGAGCGCCTCGAGGAGCGTGATCTGAGCTGCTCGCTTGCCGGCTTGTCGGTAGAGCGGCAGCGCGCGACGCACGCGCTCTCGGTATTGCGACACGGACTCACCGGGGTAGCGAACCAGGCGTCGAATTCGGCCGTGAACAGGTACGACCGCGTCGGGCGCCAGCGTCACGAACCACGCCCGGCGCGCGGCGACGAGAGCAGCTCGCGCCGCGTCGAGCTCGGCGCCGATGACCTTCACCCAGGCCCTGCCCGTCGTCGCGCGACGAACAAGCCAGGCCGGCGCGGTGCGCTGAAGCCACTCGTCGAACGTCATGGCTCGCTCCAGGTGCCGTCATCGTTCAAGACCAGGCGAGCCACCGTGATAGTTGCTGGTGCCGACAGCACTGCGATGCCATCCGAGCCCACCGTGACATTGCTCGCCGGCAGCGCGATCTGGACGTAGGCCGTATCGACAGACGCGCCCTTGAGTGCGTCCATCAGCGCGCCGGTCAGGTAGACAGACCGGCCGACACCGAGCGCTCGCACGTCCGTGATATCGGGGTCGGGGGTGAAGAGTGCGGCGACGCGCGCCACGGCGAGGGTCTCGGCGTCGTCGAGCGCGTCTGACGTGTCCGGACTCAGCCAGATCGTCGCTTCCACGGAGGTCGGGACCTCGGTAGGTCCACGGACGAGCACGTCACGGCAGAGGAGGCGCTTGCTCTGCACGTACGCATCCACGGTCTCGATGAGTCCGGAGCTCGGGACGCCTTCCGGGCCCACGATCACGAGGTCCACGGTGCCCGGTCCTCTGACTTGGATCGCGCGAGCGAGGACCACGCCCGAGTCGGCCTCGAGTGCCCACTGTTCGAACTGCTCGGCGGTCTCGCCCGCGGCGTCGGCGAACTCGCCGTAGTAGCGCTCTCGCCCGCGCTCCACGGACTCTTCGTCGGTGCCCTCGCGAGTGAGCCACTCGCTGCCGTTCGTCACGCTGCTAACCCCCGGCGGGACGTTCTCGGCGATCGTCACGGTCCCCGGCGCCACGTTCCACGCGGTGCCGTCGCCCAGGGCTTCGACCGGGACCGCATTGGCGCCAGTGATGCAGGTTGTCTCGGTGCGTACGTTGAACCGATAGACCTTGCCGGACGCGCTGGGCGGCGTCGCGAAGGTGTGGCCCGGCCGCAGGGTGAGAGCGCCAGTACACGAGACGGTGAACGTTCCTTGGGCCCGCCGAGCTGGCGCGAAGTCGGAGCCGATGTTCTTCAGGTGCTCTGCGACCCATTCGCGACGCGCGTAGGTCACGAAGCCCTGTTGTGCAAGGTCGGCCGCGAGCGCGTAGACGCGTTCGATGCCTGCGGACACAAGCTCGAACACGGTGCGGGTGACGCCGCCCCGGTTCCAGTTCGTGACCGGGACGCCGGCGTCCGTGAGCGCGGACTGGAACCCGGAGAGGAGCTGCTCGAACGACTTGTAGCCGACGAGCTCGCGCCAGTTAGGCTCGGCCACGGATCACCTCCAAGGTCAGGCTGGAGAGGTCCCAGCCGATGACCAGATTCAAGGGGTTACGCTCGTCAAACACCTCCACGGAGACCGCGAGTTCGACGTAGCTGTCCGAGGTCAATCGCGCCTGGCAGTGGGCGGCGGCAACGCGAGGATCGGTCTCGCACGTCGAGCGGACCTCGAGCGCCACGGCCGCCAAGTGCATGGCGTCCATGGGCCCATGGAGAAAGTCGTGGAGCTTTGAGCCGAACTCCGGATCGATGAGGTAGGAGCCCTTTGGCGTCTCGAGTCGGTGAACCAGGTCCTGCGCCAGGCAGTCCCCGCCGCCGACGAGCTCGGCGTCGCCTCCTTCGCCGATGACCAGATCGTGACCGAAGGCCATGTCAACACCCAGCGCAAGCTCGGACCACGCGGCTCGCGGAGTGAGGGCGGCGAGGGGCGTGCTCATTGGCCGCTCACGATGAGCGTCGTCGAGCCGGGCGGGGCCACGGCGGTGCCGGTGACCCCATCCAAGATCGGGTGCGTGTGCTGGAGGAAGAGATCCGTAAGCAGGGAACGCGCGGCTGCACCGCCCAGCTTCACCGCTGCCCCGTAGAGTTCGATCGTGCCGTCCTCTCCGATGAGAAGACCGGCCGCCCCCACCTGGATACGGAGCGCCGTCACACCACCTGGCGCCGCGAAGCCCTCGGCCGAGTAGGCATCAATGACGGGAGCGTCTGGCTGCCCGTAGAGGAAGGAGAGCCGCACGATCGCACCGACGGCGGGCAGGCAATGAATGCCGCGCGCCGGCCCGGCCCACAGGACTGGCACGGGAACCCCGGTGATGACCGGCCACGTGACGTCATCCTGGCGAGAGGCGAGTAACGGCTGGACGTCCACCGTGTGACGAGCATCCAGGTGGGTGGCGGTGCCGGCCTGCGCGGTGCGCGCCACGACACGGGCCAGCCGCGTGACTTGGTAGCGTGCGCTGGCGAGGTCCGGGAACTGCTCGCGCACCGATGCCGCAATGAAGGCCGAGAGGTCGGCGCCGGTTACGCCAGGCGAGTCCATTCGACCTCCGTGCGATAACCAGGCTGGCCGTTGCCGCCCGCGTCGAGTGTGTGCTGCACGCGGTCACAGCGGATGAGCAGGGGCGCCGAACCGAATGCCGCATCCTTCACGAGAAGAAGTGTCGAGTGTTGGAGGGTTGGCCGTGCCCAGCTCACGAAGCTGCCGCTCGCGGCCTCAACGCCCGGCGACCACGTCACGAAGTCATCCGGTGCGCTCAGCACCTCGGACGCGACATCCCGGAAGCGCGGCGAGGCATTCCACGGCCCCCACCAAAGCCGATTCGGGCCGGCATCATGGAAGAGGACCCAGTCGAGAGACCAGGCACGAGCCACTGAACGCAGGAGCGATAGGCCACTCTGGCCGCTCGCGACCCAGTGGGAGCGCCGGTCCGGCTCCACGGTCGGCAAGTCCACCAAGAGCCCGGCCGTTGCTGCGACGTCCGAGCCGATGTCGTGAGGAGTGCAGTTTCGCCACGTGCGCGTGACCGTGGACTGGAGGCGGGCTGCTGGGTCCTCGCAGCGGATCCGGATCGCGCGGCCGCGGGCAACGCGGGCAACGCTGCCCACGAACACGCTGACCCCGGCGCCGCCTTGGTAGCCCATCACGATGGTGACTGGCGCGCCATGCACGACGTCCTCGGTGTGGCCGGTCGCGTTGTCGAGCTCGATGACCGCGGAGTCCACCGGGATGAAGAGACCGCTGTGGGTCTCGATACGCAGGGCGTGGCGCACGTCGAGCGACCCGATTTGGATCTCGTAGGCGGCAGACGGGATCACTGTGGACCTCCGTCCTGCCACGGCATCGGCTCAGCCGGCGTCGTGTACTTCCCGCTGTTGATGCGGCGCCACATGCTGTCGGACTCGGCCGGGGGCGGCGCTGTGTCGGCATACCCGGTCGAGCGATCGATGTACTGACCGATGTCATCGCCGGCGGCGCTGAGGGTTCCGGCCAGGCGCTGCGTCTCGGGCGCACCCAGGATTCGTGCCTTCGCGTCTGCGAGGTTGCGGGCGTAGTAGTCGAGCTCGATGGCGCCGCGGAGTAGCAACTTCTCGAACGGCTTACCCTCCCGCTTCACGACGGCCGGCAGGGGGCGCCACTGGGTGAACTCGATGGCCGCCGTAATCTCGTCCGAGTCGTTGCGCTCACCGGTCGAAAAGCGGGTCGCCACCACGAGGTCAAGGCCGTGGGCTTGGACGGTGGGGTGCACCAGGTGCACGGCGATGGGCTGCCCCTTCGCGTCGAGCGTGTAGAAGCGGGCGCGCGTGGCCGCGATCTTCTCGTGGGCCGAGCTCGTGGGTCCGTCGTAGAACCCCAGTTGAAGACGAACTTCAACGTCGTTGAAGCCCTTGCTCCGCTTGGACACGCCCGACCGATTGGCCCGCTTCTTCTCGTCCATCACGGCCTCGTGGGACACCGTGAGTCCGCGGAAGAGGCCGGGGAGCTCCGTGGTGCCGAGAAGTACTCGGCCGAGCTGGACATCGATCGCCACGATCATACGGCGCTCGCTTCGGCGGTGCGTTGCTTGAGCACGCGGAGGAACTGGTCGGGATCGGCGACGCCGTTCAGGTTCACGCTGCCGATGTGGATCGTGTCGCCCTTCTTCTCCTTCGAATCGATGGCACGGTATTGCCCCGGGAGTGCACTCCCGTCAGCCGCGCCGGACGTCGACTCGGTCTTCTCGCGATCCCACGGCGCCTCGAGCTTCAGGACCGGGGCGTCGCCACCTTTCAGATCCTCGAGCGTCGTGGCGCCCATCGCCGCACCCACGTCCGCGCCGAACTGCACTTGCTGGCGACGCATCTCGGCCGCGACCGGGTCGTTTTCTTGCGAGAGGATGCCGAAGAGGTCGAGCTGCTCGACCATCCAGTTCATGCCGTCGCGAACCATGCCCTTGACCTTCACCCAGGCCTCATGCGCGGCGTCGGTGAAGTTGTTCCAGAACCGCACGGACGCCGACTTGAGCGACGCGCCGGCCTCGTCGACCCAGTCGGTCCACTCATTGAGGCCGCGCCAGAGGAGCGCGGTGCCGCGACCGGGGAGCTCGCCCATCTTGGTGAAGAAGTTGCTGATGGCGTCGAGTGACTCGTTCCAGATCCGCTTCATGAAGCGGCCGAGGCGACGCATCTCCGAGCTGATGACGTCGATGGCCTCCACGCAGGCGTCCTGGATGGCGTCCCAGTGCGTGATGATGAGACCGACCGCACCCGCGATGAGCAGCAAGGTGAGCCCCACCGGATTCGTGGCGAGCCAGCCGACCAGGGCGCCGAGGCGCGCGCCGAGGGCGCCGATCGCCGTGCCGGCCATGCCAATGGCGCGGCCCGCGCCCGCAAAGCCCATCTTCAGGAAGCCCCAGAAGCGCGAGAAGATCCCTGAACTCACAGCCGTGCTGCCCGCAGCGGCCCCGGCCTGCGCCAGCATCGCCACTCGCGCCACCTTGAGGACTGCGATCAGGGTGATGACGCCACCAATGAGGCTGATGAGCGGGCCGGCCACGATGAGGAAGGCGGAGCCCAAGACGAAGACGGTCCCCGCCATCGCCGCCAGCTTGGGATGCTCCGCGACGAACTTCGACAGCCATTCCACCATCTTGGAAAAGCTGTCGGACACCTTCTCCAGGGCGGGCACCATCGACTCGGCAAGACTGATGGCTGCGTCCTTTGCGTTGTTGGCGGCAACCTTGAGCCGATGGCCGAGAGTTTTTTCGATGCGAGCGACGGCCCTGTCCGTCGAGCCGGCCGCCGCCTGCCCGACGTTGGCGACGCCGACCGACAGCTCGGAGAGCTTCGGGAGCAAGAGCTGGATCGCACGCAACCCCTCGTCGCCGAACGCGCTCTTGAAGCGCTCTGTGTCGTCGGCCGAGAGCTTGCCGTTCTTGTCCGCGAACCCCTTCATGCGGATGAGCGTGCGGAGTGCGTCGATGCCACCTTGCGCGTTGCGCTCGATACCGAAGCCGAGCTTCTTACTCGCGCTCTCCATCTGCGACAGCATGGCCGCAAAGGCCGTACCGGCGTTTGCGCCTTGGACGCCAGCGTTGTTCAACTGGCCTACCACGCCGAGGAGCTGCTCGAGACTGAGCCCGGCCGCGAGCGCTGCCGGCGTCGCGTTGGCCAGGCCGTCTTGAAGCTGCTTCAGGTTCGCGATTGAGAACGTATTCTGGGTGGCGGTGACCATGTCACCGAGTCGCTTCATCTCGGTGTTGGCGTCGGCCGCCTTGTCGCCCATGTTATTGAGCAGAACACCGAGCAGGTTGGCGGCGTCGCCGCCCGTGCCCATGGTTGCCGCCGCCACCTTGAGCGCGATACCAGCGCCCTCGATAGCCTGCTCCTGGTTCAAGCCGGCGCCGGCCAGCATGTACGTCGTGTCGAGGAACTCCTTGGCGCTCTGGCCGTGGATCTTCGACCAATCTCGCGCTCGCTGGACGGCGTTGTCCACCACCGCGTCGACGTCGGGGAGCGTCGCCCACACCGTCGACAGCATGGCCGCCGCGTCCTCGAGCTCGATGAAGGGCTGGACCATGGACTGAGCGGCGCCGAGACCGGCCGCGCCCATCTCCGTCATGCGCTGACCGGCCATCGTCATGTTGGTGCCGAATTGGAGCATCGGCCCCTGGCGCTCGGCCTCCTCTCGGACCGCCTGAAACCGGCGCATGATCCCCTGCGCTGGGCCGGAGAATCCGTCCCGCAGGTTGAAGAGCACCGCCAGCTTCATGATCGTGTCCATTCCTACCGTGCCCTCCCCATGCCCTTCGCGACTGCGTTCTTGATGACGTCGAACTCTCGGTCCGCTAGCCAGAGAGCCTGGCCTGCGAGCTCACACCAGGTGGTGTCGTCGAGCTCGCGCTGCCTCAGCGGGTCGATGTGGAGGTGCTTGGCGATGAGCGCTTCCGCACTCCACATCCACCGCCGCTCGGTCGCGGCCTTGGCTGCTAGCGCAGCTTCGTGGAAAAACGCGCCGAGCCCCCCGCCGGCTTCAGCACCTCCTCGCTCAGGCGCAGGGCCAACATGGGGCGCGAACCCAGTCGCGTGCGGAGCTCCGCCGGATCCGGGTGGAGGATGGTGTCGAGGAGGAGCTGGGTGTTGACCTGCACCTTCGACTGGCGCGTGTCGAAGAGCCCGTCCATGTAGCGGTCGATGACCCGACGGTCCGGCTTCTTGAACGCGTAGGCGTCGCCCGTGTCCTCCTCTTCGAAGACGGTCGCTCCGGGGAACTGCGCCTCGAGCTGATCGAGGCGGGTGCTGTCGTCGGTCTGTTCTGCGCGGTTCATGGTGGCCTCCTGGCCTGGGTGGGTGGAAACGAGAGTGGTGGGGCAGCTGACGATCAGGCCGGCTCGACGCCGTTGACCTTGATGCCCCCGATGATCGCGAGGTCGTAGTTGACCATCAGCTCCTGGTCGCCGGACTTGCCGGAGTACGCACGCTTGGTGACCAGCACGCTGCGAAGCACGTCCGTCTGCATCGGCTGGTCTCGGTTGGCGTAGTTGACCGTGACCTCGATCGGCTCATGGTTGAGGACGCCAGTCCCGCCGCTGCGGGCCGCCAACGCGGCCTCGAACGCCGAGGAGTACTGGCGCAGAATCGTGAGCTGACCCGTGGACTTGTACTTGCCTCGGCCGTAGCCGATGGGCGTATTGCCCCGGCCGTAGACGGGCTCCGCGGGATACTCGTCCTCGTAGCTGATCGACTGGACGCCGGCGGCCGTCTGGGTCCCGCCCGGGATCTTGAAGTCCACGCTGCCCCAGTCGTAGGTATGACCATTCACAGTGAACATGACTGCTCCTTACGCCGCCACCGGCAGCACTCGCGCCCACCGTGCGGTGAGCTGGATCCACTTGGCCTTCGGCGTGAACTGGAGCGCGATGTCGACACCGACAAACCCCTGGTCCACTACGTTCTGAGCGATGTCGACGGTGACTTGTGCGCCCGCCACACGGCCGCGCGCAACCAGGCGGTTGAGCGCGCCTTGTGCGGTCGCCTCGATCTGTCGGAGTCCCGCCGGCGACGCGTCGCCGTTGAGCTCCTGAATGGTCGCGACGCGCGCCGCGTGGAGCGCCTCGAGCGCCGGCCGCACACGGTCGATCTCCGCGAGGTCCGAGCTCGGGGAGCTGCTCATCCGGCCGTCGGTGTAGTACACGCCGCGGAGTCCGAAGAAGGTCCGGGTCGTGAGGTAGCCCGCATCCGAGAGCGCCTTGATCTCGGCGTCCGAGATGTTCGGGATCGGGCTGGCGCCCACGCCCGCCAGCGCCGGCCGCAGCGCCGTCGCACCAGCGATGGGCCCGACGAAGGCGCGGTCAGCCTTGGTGCGAGCCGGCGATTCCGAGGCCGGGATCTGAACCAGGCGGCCCATGTAGTTGCCGGCGGCGTTGCACTCGCGACGGTAGCCGATGAAGTCGGCCAGCTCGATGCGACCCGCAACGATACCGACGTAGTCGCTCGAGGCCGTCTTGGCAGCGAGCAACGCCTCGACCCATTCGCTCGTGGTCTCGGCGCTGGTCGGCCCACGTGCAGTGCAGATGAACGCCACGTAGCGATGGGCCGCATGGAACGCCGTCGCCTTCGTGCCGCACGCCTGCCACACCGTGTCGCCCGTCGTCCCCGCCACGAGGATGAGGTGTGGACCTTGGCCGTCGAGGTTCCACGCCTGGTCGCGGAACTTGTCGATCGCCGTGTTGAACTCCGTCGATGTGGCGGCCGGACCCTTGGGATAGAGCCGGACTTCGTCGCCCGCGACGAAGGAGTCCTCGGCCGGAACCCCGTCTACGAAGGTGGCGGCGAGGTTGGTGCCAGTGAGCGTGACCGACGCGGCGGTGGCGAGCTCGTCGCTCCACGTATTGCCACTGTCGAGTGACCAGCGGAAGGTGGCGACGCCGACCTCGCCACCGAGCACGAACTCAAGCACGATGTCGTAATCGTCGTTCGGATTTCCCGTGAAGCCGACCGTGCCTTCACCAGTATGGCTCGAGGTGTCGGCCGTGCCAGCCGTGCCGTTCTGGGCAGTCTCGATGCGCAGCACCTTGGCCAGCACTGCGCCCGCCTGGAACGCGTCTCGAATGGCGCGGACCAGCGGGCCGTTGCCGTAGAGCGTGCCGAGCTGGTCGAGCTTGCCGCGGTCGATGATGGACACCGCCGCGCTCGAACCGGCGGTGCTCACACCGACGATGCCGATTTGCTCCACCTGTCCGGGCTCGCCCAGGTTCAACTGTCCGGTCAGGATTCGACCATCGACATTGGGAAGGATCGATGTCACTGAGTACCCCCTCGCGCAGCGCGCTTCGCCATGCGGTCAGCCTTCGTGGCCTCGGCCGCGACCTTCTGTTTCCGGATCTCTTTGCGCCGAAGCTCGCCGGGCGTGACCTGGTCTGCGGGCGCATTGAGCGCTTGGACCATCTCCGCGGCGAAGGCCTCGCGGGTGAGCTCGTGGTTCTGCGCGTGACCCCAGTAGGACTGGTAGACGCTGGCCTTCCAGTCATCGATGCCCGCGAACAGAGAAGCCAACGACTCTCGCTCCACGGTGCCGCCCGGGCTGGGCTCATTCTTTCGTTTTCTCATGCACTAACCTCTGGACGAATGTCCGTTGCGATGGGGCGCGAGTCGTTGCAATAGAGGCCGCCGTGGAACTCGAAGCCCACGACCACGCCAGTCGACCCGCCGAGGAGCGACGCACGGAACGCGCCGGGCTGGCGGCTGAACTCGGAGGAATCCAGCCAGCCCGGCAGTACCCGGCCCGTTCGGATCGGGTCACCGTCGGCCGTCTTCCAGGGCACGAGCGCCAGAGTGACCCGACTCACAATCTGTTCGGCCTCGGCGTTGCTGTGAGCCACCACCACCACCACCATCTGTAGCGCTTCGTGGTGGGTGCGGCGGCGGACGACATAGGCCGTGTTGCCGACGTTCGGCCCGGCGCGGACCACAGACCCGTCCGGAGTGAGTTTGTGCGGGCCGACCAGCACTGCCGCTGCCGGCACCGGCCGGTGTCCCTTCCACTTGGCAGCGTCGGTGAACACCGCCGCGCCAGGAAGAGCCCCGATCTGCGCATCCGTGAGCAGCTCCACGAGCTTTGCTGAGCAGTCGCCGATCATAGGAGCTGCCCCAGCGCGTCCTGGACTGTGCCCGCGATCTCCCGCTCGTCGTCCTCGTCGATTCCGATGAAGGGGCGTGCGGGGATGTTGCGCTTTCGGCCGAGCTTGTCCGTGCCGCTGTCGCCGTACTGGTGGGTGGCGGCGTATTCGAGCGGACTCCCAACGGTCAGCTCGTCGCCGCTCACACTGGATGCGAGGGACTTTCTGAGCGCGCCCGCGTCCACGAGGACCTTACTCCCGCCTCGCGCGCGCGGCTGGGCCAGCGCCTTCCAGCGGCGTCCGTCCGGCCCGGTTTGGCGATTGAAGCGCTTCTTGGACGCGCTCACGATGACGTCGCCGATCGCCTCGCCCAGCTCCTGGTACAGGTCACCGCTGGCCAAGGCTTCGAGTCGGCGACGAATGAGCCCCACATCGCCGGTCAGTCGGGTGCTCAGGCTAGCCATAGCGGTCGAGCTTCCCGATGAGGGTGGGCGGCCGCGTGACCAGCTTGAAGCCGGGCGTCGGCGCCGTCGCCGCCGTCGTCCCGCCGACATTGGCGGACGGGAGCTGGGCCGTGCCACCGCCCAGCGCCTTGAGCCACTTCATCGCGTCGTCGTAGGCCATGCGGATCGCCTTGTCTGCGGACTCGGCGTCATAGCCACGGCCGCGAGCGAGGTTCCAGATCGCGACGGAGGTCGCGGCCCCGGCCAGGACCCGGGGGACCGGCGAGACTGGCACCGGGTAGCGCACGGCGAGGTAGCTCTCGACCTCGGCTGACGCCTCGTCGATCGCCGAGTCCACCACGCCGACATCCTCCACGCCGTCCTGATCCAGGTCGGTGAAGTGGAGGAGTGTCCGCGACGGCAGACGCGCCTCGATGTGTGCCCGAGTGCAGTAGCTCATGATCCCCTCGGACCCCGGCCAGCGGGACCCCGTTCAAAACGCTTCAAACCCCATTCAAAAACTCGCGGAGACCCCTCGGTGATAGGGGCGCCGCCCTTACTTCTCCTTCGCGCTCCTGCGTGGCTTCTTGGGGGTTTCCTGCGCGGGTGCCTTTTCGGCCTCCGGAGGAGGCTGTTTGGGCGCCTCGGGAGGCGCCTCCGCGGGGACGGCGGGCGCTGCCGCCGGTGCCCGCAGGGGCCGCTCCAGAGAGACGCGACCGTCCCCGCAGGCGATGATGGCCAGGGCCGACTTGTCCGGGAGCTCGACCACGTCGCCCGGGCCGTGGCGCCGGACGCCGTCCCAGACCTCAGTGCCAGTGAGGAGGATCCGCATCACGCGCACACGTCCGAGAACAGGTAGCCCGCTTCCTGGTGGGTCTGGGCGACCTTGTAGCAGTGGGCCGTGCGGTAGTACTGGACGTCGGTGTCATCCACGTACCAGCCGTCGGTCATGGGGTAGCCGCGCTTGGCGAAGGTCTTCGCGAAGCACGGATCCTGCATGTCGGCCGTGCCCTCGGCCGTGGCCTTGACGTGGATGACGGCCGCGAAGTCGCCCCACACGGTGCTGACGGTGCCCTCGCTGTCCGACACGATGGCCTTGCCGACGAGCACGCGCTCGACGCCGAAGATGCGCGCGAGGATCGTCTCGTCGACCACGCCGAGCTGATTGTCGGGAAGGTAGCTGCGGATCTTCGCGTGAACCCGCAGCGCGTCGAGGACCGCCCCGCCGATGACCAGCGTGTTGGGCTCGAGCCCGACCTTGTTGCGCACCGCGGCCTTCGCCGTGTTCACGGCCGCGACGGGATCGGAGTCGGCGTGGGTCCACTGGCTGGCGCCAGCCAGGGTGGACTTGAGGCCCACCGCGTAGTTCGCGGCGCCGAAGATGAGGTCCTTCACGAGGACCTCGTGCCGAAGCATGATCACGTCCATCGCCACGCGCGGCGCGCGGATGGTGGCGCCCACCTCGTCGTCCTCGCGCTGCCGCTTGTCGAGCTCGACGGCGAAGGCGTGGTCCTCGCACACGCCCTCCGCGCTGCCGAACTCGAGACCGAGCCGCGGGGTCTGGCCCTTGGGGCTCTTCTTGGTGTCGACGCCGAGGAGGTTCTCCTTACCGAAGACGGTGTAGATGAACTCCCGCTTGTTGACGGGAACGATGGGGCAGACCAATCCACCGATGAGCCCGCCGTTCTTGTAGGCGCGCGCGACGGTGGAGAGGTCCTGTCGAATCTGAGTCTTCATAGTGTCTTCAGCCTCACTTCACGAAGACGGACTTCGTCTGGTCGGCCGCGGTCGCGGCCTCGTTGGCGACGGCGGCGAGCCGTCCGGTATCGAGGGTGATGAGCCGGCCTTGGTTGTCCGTCTCAAGCTGGGCGCCGATGGCGTAGGCCGCCCCGCTGGTCGCGGGGCAGGAGCCTCCCCGACACAGGAAGACGACCTCGCCGGTGAGCGCGGCGTTCAGAGCGATGCCTTTGACGGCCTCGCCAGCGACGTTGGCCGGGCCGTTGTCGAAGCCGACCGCCTGGCCGGCGTCGATGTCCGCGGCGGCAGTGGCCGTCTCGATGATCTGATTGACGCTCGGGACGAGACTGAGGCGGATCAGGGGGAACTGACCCGCGCCCGTCGAGGCCTCGACAGCCAGGCCGCAGGGCCCGCCGCCGTTGCTCTCGACGACGCGACCTTCGTCGTCGAACGCCACGATGGCGCCCGCGTCGAAGCTGCCGCCCGATTCGACCGGGACTTCGCCGAGGGTGGCGACGGCGATCTGATCTCCGGACGCGGCGGCCGCGTCCATGGCGATGCCGCGGGCGAAGGTGCCGGGCACCGTGATTTCGGCGCCGGCGAAGGTGACACCCCGCCACTTCCGGATGACGCCGGTCGCGACGAGAGAGATCAGCTGAGCTGCGAGGTGTGTCTTCACTTCGCACCTCGCATCACGGTCTCTAGCGCACGCTCGTAGGAGACCTTGTGCTGGGCCGCGTAGGCCGTGGCTTGGGCGTGGAGGTCGCCGCCGGCGAGCGCGCCCTTGAAGTCGCCCGGGAGGGCGAAGTCGGACGCAGCGCCGGGCGCGTTCTTCGAGTCGACGGCCGTGCCGAACAGGCCCTTGAACCCGTCGCCGAGACCGCCCAGGAACTTGTCCATGAACTCGCGCGGGCTCGCCTTGAGGACCGTGCCGTCGCTCGCGGCGAAGTCTTGGGTCTCGCCGGACAGCGAGAACAGGAAGTCCGGCATGCCCTCGGCGAGGGCGGGCGGGAGCTTCTTGTCCGCGACCAGCTTGTCCACGGCCGCCTTGGCTTCGGCCTTGGCGGTCGCGATCTGGGACTGCGCGGCGGCTGCGGCGAAGTCCTGAGTCCTCTTCTTCTCGGCCGCGAGCTGCGCCTGTGTGGCGGCGAGGTCGGCCTCAAGCTGTTCGATCGTCTTCACGGGGTGGTCCTCCTGGTGGAATTCAAAGGTCTCGCCAGGGTCAGTGGCGAAGTCGATGGGCGCGAGGCCCGGGACGGCAGGCGCCGTAGCGCCCAGGAAACCGACGTGGTGCAGCTCGAGGCCGCCGCCACCCGGGCGATTGGCGATACGGATGGAGCGGCGCGGCCACAGGCCCGCCTTCACCACCTCGGTGAAGGTGCTTTCAGCCTCCTTCACGAAGACTTGAAGCTTGTTGCCGACACGACGGACGGCCCCCACCCAGCCGAAGGCGGGCGCGGTGAAGGGTGGAATGCTCGGGTCGGTGTGACCGAGGACGAGCGGCACGGCCAAGCGGGCCGGGTTGAAGTTCTGGGCGAGCTGGTCGAGGTCGGCCGCCGTGAACGTCCTGCCGTTGGGCTTGTGCTGACCCGTCGCGAACACGTCGAACCAGCGGTCCCATTGCGTCTGCCTAATCACGACTGGCCTCCACTTAGCCCGCTGAGCCCCAGAGCCGCGAGGAACTCGTCGAAGGCTCCGCGGGATCCCTCCGACGCCCACCGCGACTGTGCCCGGCCCAATAGCGCGGCCTGGAGTCCGGCCGACATCGCCGACAACATTGGCTGCCACACCGAGAGCGGGTGCGTACCGAAGCCCGACTCGGCCCGCTCATCGACGGGCAAACGAGAGGCCGACTCCACCTCGACGCCGAGCGCCTTGACTTGGCGCTCAGACAGGGTCTCGACAGTGCACCGGCAGCGGTGTCCGTTAGGCGGCCAGACGGCACCGATGTCCGGGTCATCCACTCGGAACACGCGGCCGTTGAGCGCGCGGTGCGCGGGACGCACGCGTTCGTCCTCGGCGCTGGAATAGCGTACATACGGGCGCAGCCGACTCACACGCTGAACCGCCTTGAAACGACCCGCCGAGAAGGCGCTGTGTACGGCATTGAGGGTGACGGTCTCGGCGTGCCCGGCGTTCAGTGGCAGTGATGCCGCGATCTTCGTGGCCGCCTCACCCGCCGCCAGGCCGCGTTCGATACGGTCCTGAATGGATGCGATCACCGTGGCTTCCGCCACACCAGACACCGTGAACGCCTTTGCACGGACGGTTTCGGTGAGTTGATCGAACTCCTCTCGCGTCATCGGCACGCGACCCGCGAAGGCACGCTCAGCATCTTCCCACCGGATCGGCCCGCCCAGGGCGAAGTCGCGCACCTCGGTCTCGTGCACCTCGCCTTGGATCCAGGCCGAGAGCATGACCTTGAAGAGGGCCGTCTCCACAGCGGACGCGCCGCCGTTCGCCTGACTGAGCAGCTCGGGCAGCTCCGCCACGTTGGCACCGTCCGCGATCATGGACAGACCGCGATGATGCAGCGCCGTCAGCGCCGACTGAACCGACGGAACGCCGGCACGAACGGCCGAATCGGTGTAGGCGATCGCGGCATCGACGTCGGACTGAGAGAGCGGAGCGGACACCGCGAAGTCGACAACCGGGATGGTGGGCTCGGCCTTCTCCGGCTGGGGGACGTTCAGCTTCTGGTGTGCCCAGCGCGTCGGCACGGTTACGCCCGCGTCCTTCGCGGCCTTTATGAATACTGCCCAGTCCTGGCGGGGCACATCCTCATCGACCCATCGGAAGACAGGAGGGCGGGCGCCCGCGACGTTTAGCTCTGTCACCCACCCGAGCATCCGGGAAATGCTGGACGCCACGAGCGCTCGGTCCGCGTCCACCAGGTCGTTTCGCACCTGGTCGTGAACCTTGCCGAGCGCGTAACTGCCTGCGCCATCGCCCGAGCTGGAGGTGAGCGTCTGGCCGACCAACGCCTTGCTGATGTCGGCGTCCGCACTCGCGATGATGTGCGAGAAGAGGTCCGACGCACCCGCCGCTTGCGCCTGGTGGAAGGTGAGCTTGTCGCCGCCGGCCGTGACGAGGACGCTGTCGAGAATGGCCTGCGCCAACTCGCGCGATCGTGCCTCGATCTTCTCCTCCGGCGTTCCGTTGGGCATGTCGTCGTGGATCCACGGCAACCCGAAGCGCTCGGCGAACGTCATCCAGAATTTCCAGCCAGCGACCTTGAACGACCACGGCCAGAAGCACCGATTCATGAGCGCCACGCCCTGCGGCCGCTCGGCCGTGGGCTTGTGCGCGGTGATGAGGAGCTTCCGCTCGGGCAGCGCCTCGCCGTCGAAGGGCTTCTCGCGCGTGAGGAGGCGCGGCTCGTAGCTCTCGGCCGACCAGGCGATCCGGCGGTTAGGACGACGGAGCGCTTGGGTCGGGATCCAGGCCCCATCGACCACGGCCCACATGAGCTCGACCGCCGAGTAGCCGTATGGCACCGCCGTGTGAATGTCCTCGACGAGCTGGCGGACGTCGAGCGCCTTGAGCACCGCCTCGCAGAGCTCGGCCGCGCGGACGTCCTCCCGCCGAGAGGCGTCGCTCGCTTCCAGCCGCCACTCCTGAGAGAGGACCGGCGCCGCGCGTACGTCGAGCTGGCTGGCGAGGTGAGCGTCCCCGAGCATCCGCTCGTAGATGGGCGCCGGGTCGTGGATGCCCGCTTGGCGCAGCACGGCGTCGGCTGCGGGGAGCACGCCCATGAGGTTGTGGATCCAGTGCGGATCGGACGTGCGACTGACCAGCTCGAGGGCCAGCGCGGCGAGCTCGCGACGCGGCGGCATTAGCCCCACCCCCGGAGGAAGTTGCGCCCGCGCGCAGTGAAGCCGTCGAGCTGCTCACGGAACGACGACGGGCGCGGGGCGCTCGCCATCTTCATGTCACCCGAGCCGCCGAACCGCTTGTGACGGTGCAGAAGCCGGGCGAGCCGGGCTGAGTTTCCGGCCAGGGCGAGGTGATTCTCAACCTGCTTTGCGAAGGCGTAGCGGGTCTTTCCGTCCGCGCCCTCGACCTGCTCACGAGTCAGGTTGCGGAGGTGAATGTAAGCGTAGCCCAGGCCGCCAGGCGCGCCGGCCAGGGGCGGCACGATGTAGCGATTCGGGGCCGCAAAGGCGAACTGGTCGACGAACTCCTCGAGTGACGCATCGCGCCCAACGGTGACGCGCTTGTAGCGCTTGCCCCAGTGTTCCTCGTCGTGAACCTCGGGCTCGCTCTCCGTTCCCGCGAAGTCCTGAACGGCGAAGATCGTCGGTAGTGCGTAGCAGACCGAGCGCGCTGCATCGCGCAGGGGCTTCGAGTCGATGATCCCAGCGACGACGCCGAGCGTGGACGTGAGTTCCACGATGCGAGCTAGGAAGTTGTCCGAGTCGATGCGCTCTGCCCAGACGAGTCGCGGCCGTCCCTCGTCGGTCTCTTCCTCGGCCCACGCCCAACACTCGTCGCCCATGTCGACGCCCATCCAGCGCGGGCGGCCGTCCCCCCGGTTCAGTGCAGGCTTGTAGTCCTCAGCACAGATCCCGAGCGTCGTCTCCGACAGTGGCTGCCGGTCGCCGGCCTCGACGATGGCGAGCACCGACGACTTGAACTTGACCATCTTCGAGGGCTTGCCCTGCGCGTCCTGCCACCGCTGCATCACGAACGCGAGCGGCAGCTGGGGCACCACGAGGCCGGGGATGGAGAACGAGGCCCGCTTCTTGGCCAGCATCTCCGGGGCCGCATGCACCCACTCGCCGTCGGCCTGCACGTCGTATGGCTTCCGGCAGTCGATGCAGACCCGCTCCCACTCCCCCGTCTCGGCGTTCTGGGCGACGCAACCGGGGAACAGAAACTCCAGCATCTGACCCGACTTCCCGCAGTGGCGGCAGGTCACCTGCCAGCGGGCTTGCGACCCCTCCCGGAACCGGAGGTCAATGCCGGCGCCGGGGAGCTCGCCGCGACAGAAGTAGAGCTGGAGCGCGAGGTCCGAAGCGTTGAGGCGCTCGACCACAGTCTCGAGGTTGCTCTTGTTGATGAAGTCGATTTCGTCGCAGGCGAGGACGTCGAGCGGGATGGAGATGGCGCCCTTGGCCGTGAAGAGGCCACGCGTGTAGCGGAGGTTGCTCCCGAACCGGGCCACGCCCACGGTGCTGCGGTCGCGGAGCGACGAGAGCAGCGGCGAGCGATCTTCGATGGGCTTCACGCGCGTGCTGTCGAACTCGGCCGCGAAGCGATCGTCGGGCAGGAAGTACCCGACATTGACGTTCTGGCAGGCACACGCCCAGCCGCAGAGCGCGGCGGTCAGGGTGGAGAACCCGATCTGCGCGGCCTTGTTGGCGCTCACGACCCAGCCATGCTCGCGCCGCTGGATGATGCGACCCAGCAAGTCAGCGATCGGCTGGAAAACCGCGTGCTTGCGGAAGCTGAAGGTGCCCTTGTCCGTCTGCACCTCGGCACAAAGGAAGGACGTGAAGGACCCCTCACGCGCCTTCGCGGCGACCGCGGCGCCCTTCGTGAGCTCGGAGAGAACGCCACTCATACGGCCCGCGCCTCCGCCTCGGCACGCTCGACCAGATCGAGCATCCG
Organism: Myxococcales bacterium; assembly: GCA_018780435.1. Classification (GTDB taxonomy): domain Bacteria; phylum Myxococcota_A; class UBA9042; genus SXOO01. The sequence continues at coordinate 11,026 of JADMJS010000232.1, read as the reverse complement.
CCGCATGAGGTCAGGCTCTTTCTCCAGCTCGCGCCGGAGGTTGGCCTTCACCGCCATGGAGCCGGCGGTAATGCCCTTGTCCCATTGGACTTTGAGGCGCTCTCGGCCGACGCCGCTGGTCTCCAATTTGGCGAGGGCGTGGGCCAGCTCGACGATGTCGGTGTCCGCGTCGAGGCTCTCGGTCTCCAAGAGCTTCTTCATGATCAGGTCCTGCATCAGCATGGACGCGCCTTCGGCGAGGGCCGTGGCCGGCTTGCCTGAGAAGCGATCGAGGATGGCCGACGCGCGCTCCTTCGCCTCGCTGAGCTGGACCAGTCGCTCCTCGAAGTTGCTGGCGTAACGATGCAGCGAGGACCGCGAGATGGAGTACTCCCGCTCCGAGAGCCAGCCGATCAGCTCGTCGAGCGTCATGCGACGGTCCACGATCAGCGCGTCCAGCTCGGCGCGATGCTCGGGCGTGAGCTCGCGTGTCACGCGGGAGGGCGCTCTCACCGGCGGATCTCCACGCCCGGATCGGCGGCGCGGACGCCCTCATAGAGATCCACGCCCACCTTCGAGAGGCGGTAGAACGTGCGCGGCTGGTCGACTAGGGGATCGTTCTCCTCGCGCTTGTTCACGTACCCAGCCTCTTCGAGGTAGGTCAGAAACCTCGCGAACTCCAGCGGGCGCCGGTAGTCCGGGTCGCGGGGGCCGCCGCAGACACGCGTGTGGAGGAGGTCCTGGGAAAGCCAGTCCTGATGCAGCCCCACGTAGAGTGTCGCGATGATGCGACCGCGGGTCAGGCGCGCCGCGTCGCGGTCGAGTGGCGTGAAGCTGCCGCTCATCCGTGCACCTGACCGGCGATGCCGTCCATGCGACGATGAATCGCACCGAGCTCCTGCTCGAGGTTGAGTCTCGGGACGTAGTTGACCTCCACCTTGTGGAGCTCGTCGCGCGTCTCCTTCACCGTGCCTGCGACCTGCCGGATCTCCGACGTGATACGCGACTCGGCGCCTCGCAGCGTCCACAGAAAGAGCGCCACCATCGCGATGATGAGGGGCACCACGGCGTAGCGGCCAATGCTGTCGATGGTCTCTAGCCGCGTCTCGATGACGAGCAGCCGCTCACTCACGGGATTACTGGCCGGCGCCGCTTGGGTCACGGGCGCCGACTCGGCCGACGCTGGCGAACAACCCACCGCGGCCGCTGAAGTCGCGAGGGCAATCAGCCCGAAGATGAGGAGGAGTTTCGTCACTGATCACCTCGCGGAGCGGGAGTGGGGCAGAGGATTCGGCGTAGCCACGCGACCATGGGCGACACCGGTATGGGGGATTCGATCCGGTCCAGGGCAGGCTCTGCGACCGCCAGGAGCACGCACGGAATGGAGCGCGATACGGGCGCCGTGGAAGCACACCCCGACACGAGAGCCGCCGTAGCCAGGAGCGAGATTGGCCGGCTCACGTCGGGCTCCGTGTCGGGGTGCGGAAGCCTGCGGGACGCAGGAGCTGGAGGATGTCGGCACCGGCCGGCGTGATGACGAACCGAGCTTCGGACTGCCGAGCGGCGAGCAGCTCGGATTCCAGAAGCATGACGAGGTGGGGGACGCGTGACGGGTCGAGGCCAGTCGAGGCCGTGAGCTCAGCCACCGTGGCGGAACCCACGCGCTCAAGCTCGGCGAGCACCACCACCGGCGCCAAGTCCCAGGCCGTGGTCACGCCGAGTGTCACCGGGCCGCGCGCGCCCAGGCGGAAATATCCGGCGAGGGCGGCGAAGCCCGCCGCCACGAGCGCAGCGGTCGGCGTGAGACCATCGGTGAGGTAGCCCACGAACGCGGTCACTACCGCGAGGAGGCAGGTCAGGATCGTCCGGCTGGCGAGCGGGGTCTTGGTCGTGATGTCCATGAGTCGGAACCTACAGGCTCACGTAACTCACTGGAATCCCTGGTGTCTGCTATGGCCGCTAAGCGGATTCAACCCGTGCACGTCGCGGGGAATTACCGGCTTGCCTAGCCTCTATATTCCCGCCGCGCCGGGCGATGTAATTGGCGAGGTCCAGCTCACTGACCTGCCATGCTCGCTGTCCGGGCCGCCACGCGGGCAGCTCGCCCGAGTCGATTAGACGTAGCACGCTCCGGGTGGAGATGCCCAATCGTTGCGCGACGACATGCACGGACAGGTAGCGGGGGCGCTTCATCACGGGCGCGGGCTCATGATCTCGACACACTCAAAGAGGAGCGACGGGCCGTGGTGACCGAGCGATGAACCCCAGATGTGCGCGAGGCGCCAGAGGTGGCCGACCCAGACGGACTTGTCGGCGTCCCCGCCGCACGCGCGCAGCTCGGTCCGCGGGTCGACGCGCGCGGCGCGCATGTAGGCGTCAAAGGCGCGCCGGCCGAACGGAGTGAGCTCGACCCGCACGCGTTCGTTGAGGGTCAGGATCGGGACTCGGACCGGGTCCGGATGCGGTTGCGGCGTGCTCTCCACGTAGTGGCTCCCTAATGACGACCGTCGACCCAGCGACGGTGGTAAGGAGCTGCTCGCGCAGCGCGTACAGACGCGCCGCGTGGCACGCCTCGCGCCGCGTGTACGCGACCAGCTCGATGTTGACGGGGTTCTCCAGCTCGGACGCCGGTGTCACGCGCACCACCCAACGCGACTCGCGCCGCGTCGGCAGCTCGATGAGCAGCCGCTGTCCCTCGGGCGGGCGGCCGCGGAGCTGGTCGATGCCGGCGCGGTGCAGTCGCGCGTGGACGTCTTCGAGCGGCAGCTCAAGGCGGGCGGCGAGCTCGACGGTGGAGCGCGACTGTACCCACTGGAGTCGCCACCACGTGTCACTTTCTGACAGCGCGGCCCAGGAGTGGGGCGCGGTGAAGCTCATCGCCTACCCCACGCCGCCGCGGCGAGCGCGTGGCAAAGACGCCAGAGTGCAAGTCGCGTCAGGAGCACGGATTCGTTGCCCATCACGCCACCTCGCGCGCCGGCTCATCGCAGGCGATTCGCTCGTCAGCCGCCACGAAGCGCAGCTCGTCGCCGACGTCGGCCTCGACGGAGTACTCCGCGACGCCATGTCCCTTCGGGCGGCGGCGACCGAGCCACGCCATCGCGAGGGGGACCGCGATAACCAAGCCCAGGCCCACCCACCGAAGGGCCTCCACAAGCTCAAGGGCGGTGTGGCTCATGCTGCCTCCGGAGGCGGCTCGGCGCCCTTCGCCTTTCGGTCGCCGTAGCCCCGCGCAATCATGGCCTTCAGGGCCTCCGTCACCTTGATGGCGTCGGCGTTCGTCTGCGGCCACGGCCGCTTCGTCATCCGCATGCAGAAGCCGCGCTGACGAGCTGCATCCCAGCCGAGCTGCTCGAAGAGCTCGCGCAGGAGATGGAGCTGGGCGGGCGTCGGCGCCGGACGCGCTGCCGACGGCGCGACACGCTGAAAGAGCGGCGCCGTGAGGTGGAACCCGCAGTGCTTCGCGTGCTCCAGGACCGCCTCGAACATCGCGTGCGTCAGGTCCTTCGACGACTCGACGCCAGCAATGCCGCGCAGGACGTCGCGATAGGTCGCCTCATCCCAGCCGAGCTGCTTTCGCGCGACGTGGAGGACGGCGATCTGTTTGGTTGTGATGCGCGGCGTGAGCGGTCGGCCGGGGCGGGTGCGGCCGCTCATGACTTCTCTCCGCTCAGCTCAAGACTCACCGCGTGCTTCGTGCGCTTGCGCTCCCAGAAGTTCGGGGCTCTGAACTCGAATCGTTGGTTGCTGTCGAACACTACGAACTGGTCGACGCTCACCTCTGGCACGCCCGAGAAGAGACTGGACGCCCACTTGTGGAGAGCTTTCTGTTCGCGCTCGGTGAGCTTTCGGCCGTCCACGATTACCTCGACTCGGAAGCGCAGCGGCGTCTTGCGCTCAGCCATGACGCACCTCGCCAGTCGAGCCCGTCTCGACCCACGCACCGACCCCACTACAGACCGAGCACTCGATGCGGCGAGGGCGGCCGAATCGGCCATGCCGCCAGTGCTGGTGAATGTGGACGTAGCCGTTGCCGCCGCAGCGCGGACAGATGCGCAACCGGTTCTTGGGTTCTTGTTCGTTCATCGTCCTGCTCCTCTTGGGCAACCGCCTGACCCAACGACCGCAGTCGCTGGGTCAGGACGGGGCCGCGAACCCGAAGGCTCGCGGCCGCGCCCGCTATCGGCGTCGCTCGGGCCCGAGCAGCTCGCGGAGCATCTGGCGGCACGCCACCACGACGTCCCACCAGTAGTCCTCGGCCTGTTGGCGTCGCTCTTCCGGTCCCTGTTCACGGTCGTCGAAAGCCGCCTTGAACGCGCCTTGAAGGTCTTCGGGGAGAGCCTTGATGCACGCACAGTCGAGCGTCGAAACGTCCTTCCCGCAGTGACGAAGCACGCACCCCACCCCGCGGCGCGTCGGCCGCTGGGTCGGGTTGGCGTCCCGCGGGCGCGGGGGTGGGAGCCGGAAGAGCTCAAGCTGTGCGGAGGCTGCGTTGTTGCGCTGCATCACTGCACCTCCGGGAGGCACACGCCCGAGCGTCGCTCTTCGATGTCCCGGTCAACCGGATCCATGAAGAGCCCGGGCGCAGGGAGCGGCCGACGGTCCGGGCCCGGGCGCGAGCCCGCCCCGAGTCGCGCCTGGCGCCACGGGTGGAGTACTCGGGTCTGCGGCGTGTCGAGCCAGCACCAGAACTCGACGGCGTGATGCTGGCGACGTAGCGTCAGGGTTAGCGCGTAGCCGGGCCAGAACGGAAGACGAAGTCGGGCCATGACTACACCTCCCTCTTGGCTTCGGCTGCGCGCAGCTCGCCCAGCGTCGTGACGTAGTAGTCGTCTTCCTCGTCGATCGCGTCATGAACCACGACGTCCGAATCCCTGAGTCGGCACGACGACGCTTCCTCCACGACATCGACGGAGAAGTCAGACTCATCGGTCTTGATGCCGTCCGTAAACTCCAACGAATCAGCATCGAGCGAGCTGGCGAGGTCGACAGCGTCTTCCCTGTCCTCAGCTCGCACCAGGACCGAGAAGGTGATCTCCTTCTTGAACGTGACGGTGAAGTACTTCACGCCTCACCCCCCGGCCCACCCTTCGGCGGCGCCTTGATGCGCGGGCTCGCCTCGCGATTCGTGTCTTTGTCGGGCTCGACGAAGAACTTGTCCCGCGTCACGAACTCCACCCCGAGCTCGACTTGGAGCGACGGGGGGTAGTCTTTGATGACCGCTTTCTTGAGCGACTCCGTGACCTTGATGGCCTCGAAGAGCTTCCGATCCACGAGCGCTTGGAGCACGTCGTCCGGCTTCGCGCGCAGCTCGAGGGCCGACGATAGGCGCCAGCCCATCGACCCGCCCCGGAACTTCTTGCTCTTCTTGCCGGCCCACAGCTCGGCGCGGGCCTTCTCGGCCCACTCCTCAAGCCGGCGCGTGTGCAGCTCGACGATGGCCTCGTCCGCTGCGGTCGCGGCCTGAAGCTCGGCCTTGATGGTGTCGATGCGCTTCTGGGCGACGCTCTCGGTCTTGGCGATTCGGTCCGCTGCCAGCGCGAGCTGGGCCAGCGTGGCCTCCGCCTCTTCGAGCGTGTTGATTCCGTCGGGACTGTGAAGACGACTCATGATGCGGACTCCTCCTGGAGGGCGACCATGCCCTCGGTGACTAGGTGCAGCGCGAGGGCGGCCTCTTCGAGCTCGTCGTCGGACAGCTCCTCGCACCATTCGAATTCGAGATGGGGTGCACCGAGCACGCGCCCGGTGGTGGACGGCCGACACAGGAGGTCGGCCGCGTGGCTCTGGGCGTCGTTCTCCGACGTGGCGTGGATGTTCAGGATCACGGTGACGCCGACTTCGTAGTAGCGCCCGCCCTGCCCGGGCGAGGGGACCGGGGCCGCCTTCATTGGACGAACCCGCGCTGCGCATGCGCCGCCTTCAGCGTCTGCACGAAGGACGTCGCCTCATCCCGCCATTCGAGCGCGAGCTCGAGCGTGAAGAGCGCGGTCCGGAAGCCTCCGCGGCGCGTCAGCTCCAGGAGGTACTTGCGCGACGCGAGATCACTGGACGGGATGTGTCCACCGACGAACAGCTCTAGGTCGGCGAGCGTGATCATCTCGTTGGTGACGGAGACGTGGATCGCGAGGCGGCTGAAGTGCTGCGCGAACGCAGCCTGCCCGGCGCCGTACACCTGAGCCTGAACGGCCTGGTTACCCACGAGGACGATGCCGATTTTGGCGGAGTCGTAGAGGTCGCGAACGACCTCCAGGGCTGGCGCTGTGAGCCGCTGAGCCTCGTCGAGGATGAGCAGCCGGTCGCTCCCGCGCAGGGCGTCGCTCACCACGGTGGCGGCCTCGTAAAGACTGGCCGGGACCCGCACGCCGAGCGCGGCGCCGATGGCCTTTAGGAGGTAGTGCGGCCGCGAGCAGGTCGAGTTGACCCGCACCATGACGGCGCTCCGGTGCTCCCCGAGGTAGTGGTCGATGGTGCTGGTCTTGCCGAGGCCGGCATCGCCCGTGATGAGCCCCAGTCGACGGCGGTCGTGACAGCGCGAGAGGCCCGTGTAGACCAGCTTCGCGATCGTGGTCTCGCGCCACGCGCCGCTATCCACCTGCGGCAGCTCCTCGCGCTTCTCGGCGCGGTTGATCATCTCCTCGACGCGCATGGCGATTTCGTCCGCGTCGCCCGCGTAGTGGCCGCGGAGGAAGCTGGACAGCGCCGACGCTGAGTAGCCGAGCTGTTTGGCCGCGTCGTTCTGGCTGGTCTTCGTGCGGGCAAGGTGGTTGCCGAGTGCGTGGCGAGCGCGGTCGACGCGGCTGGGCGTCGGCGTCTCCGTCGTGTGAGTCGTCGTCATCGGGTTTGCTCCTTTCTGGCCTTGATTCGCTGGTATTCCGCCAGCAAGAGGGCCCGCGGATCGGGCACCTCCGGTGGTGCGGTCGAGGGACGCCGCATCTCGAGCACACGCCCGAGCTCGGCGTTCGCCGCCCGCTCACTCCGGACCTCGTCCGGAGATTCGATGTTGGGTTGCACGAGCCGCGTGACGGCGGCCGCGGGGGCCTCGCTCGGCTGCACGGCCTGTCCCGCCGCACGTCGCGAGCGCGAGCGATCCACGCGCGACGACGGCGCCGCGGGCGTCTCGACCGGCGCCCGGCGCTGACTGCGGAGTACTGCCTCAATCTCGGCCGGCTTGGCCGCCAGTGGTGAGACCTTCGCCAACGCTCGCGCAGTGCAGAGGTAGCGCTGGCCCTCGTACACGTGGACCGCGTTCGTGTCGGCGAGGTCGCGGCGGAGCGTGACGTCACGCCCGACGTGGCCGGCGAACAGTTCGTTCGCGAAGTACTGCACGTTGTCCATGCGCACGAGCCCGCCGCGCGTCACGCGGACCGGGCGCCCGGCGGGCATGGCCACCACGGCGAGGAGGTGCTCAGGCACCGTGCGCTTCTCGACGAGCTCGGCGGCGAACACGGCCGCAGGCGAGCGTCCGTCCATGCCGCTCTCACCAGCGTGCGGGCGCACGTGGTAGTCGTTTTCGAGGTAGTCGGTGAGGGCCTCTTCGACGTCGGCGAAGGTCGGCAGCTTCCCGGCCGCGTGGAGCTTTCGGACCGTGGCGGGTTGGAGCTCAGGGCGCTCGACCGGGTTGCGACCGCAATAGGTGGGGAAGTCCTTGGAGAAGTCCCCGGCCAACGTCCCGAAGAAGCGTTCGATGGGCTTGGCCTTCGCGTTATATGGGAGCGCGAAGTGCACCGTGATTTCGAGGAGTTCGGCCATGGACTTGGCGACGGTCTCGTCGAGTCCGGCCTTGAAGGTGGTCAGCTCGCCCTTCTTCGGGCGGCCGCCGAAGAGCTGGCGGTTCCGGTAGTCCTTGCCGTTGTCGATGTAGGTCTCGGCCGGGCAACCGTGGAGGCGGACGCCGCGGATGAACGCCGCGAGGACCGTGGTGCTGTTGGGCTGCGCGGTGAGGACCCAGCCCACGAGCTTGCGCGAGCGGCCGTCCATCCATGCCGTGAGCCAGGGGCGCATCGGTCGCCCGTCTTCAGGGTGGGCGACGACGAAATCGAACTGGTGATGGTCGCCGAACCAGACGCCGTTGGCGCCGACCATCCCCCAGTCGCGCACCACGTAGGGCGCTACCGTGTCGACGAAGGCCTTGCGGCCCTCGCGCAGGAACACGCGCTCGGCGGTCTGGATCTCTTCGTCCACGCGGCGCTGGAAGGTGCGTAGTGACGGGCACTTGGACTCGTCGAGCTTCAGGGCGCGGATGGCGTTGCGGCGGGACTGGGCGATGGCCGGCTTTTGCGGGCGGAGCCACTCTTTCCGGAACTCGTCCCAGAGGCCGGCGGGCCACTCGGTTGGTGTGCCGGGGAGCGGCGCCGTGAGCGTGTCGCGGTCGGCTTCGTCGATGGCCTTTCGCCAGCGGTAGAGGGAGGCGGCCGAGATGTGAAGCTGGCCGGGCTCAGCGTTCCAAAGCGCGATAAAGGTCGCGGTCGCATCGACGGCAGGCTCGGGGCTTCCCTCTAGCCATCGCTTCCAGGCGCTGACGGCGGCGACCCGCTCGGCCGAGAGATCGACGGTCGCCTCGGGAGCGGCGGGCAGCCAGGCCTGCGGTACGTCGGCGGCTGCGTAGACCTTCCGTGCTGGACCAGTCGTTACGGGTTCGAGCTGACAGCGCCACCCGTCGCGTGCCGCACGGAGCCGAACGATACGCTCGTGAACGCCCGCCACCGCGGCAATCTCCACGGCCGAAAGCCAGCGCATCGGCGAGCTCAAAGCTCGACCTCCGGGAGCGCGGCGTCGATCGCTACAAGACCCTTTCGAGCCGCCTTGATGCTGCGTTCCAGCTTCGTCCGCTCAGCCAGGAGCATGGTCTGGCTGTCGACCACGTGAGCGCCGGCCGCCTCAGCGAGCACCATCAGAGGGGCCAACGAGCCGGTCACGCGCACCAGCGCCGGGAGGTAGGCCGCCGGAAACCGGTGCGTCTCCTTCGTTGGCGCTGTCCATGCGTTGAGCGTGGTCTCGGTGACCTCTCGTCCAACGAGTCGCGTCAGCTCGTCGGCAATCGTCTGGCGGGAGTGCGGACATCCTGCGATAGCCGTGGCAACGGCCTTCCGGAGCGACGCGTCCAGATCGAGCGACGCGGTAGGCAGCACCACCGGAGGGGCTTCCTTTGCGCGTTCTATCAGCGCCAGCAGGGGCGGGAGCCCTTGCGGCGCTGTGGCTGGACGTGACGTGCCTTTGGCCATTGCTACTCGAGCCGCCCGCTTGCTATCGTCCGCAAGCAACCAACTTCTCGAGCTTCGAGAGTGGCTGCCGGACGGTCGTGAAGAGGGCGTCAACGGTGGTGCCAAGGGCGAAGGCAATGGCCTCGCGAATGCGAGGTGTTGCCCGCATCCCTGAGACCACCTGACCGACGTGCTGGCGCGATGCGTTGCACTGTTGCGCGATGTCCGTGATGCGGACGCCGCGAAGGACGAGGAGGGCTCTGATTTCGTTGGGTGCCACTTGTTGAACTCCGTCGCTTGCGGGGGCAAGCAACGGGAGAATCTATCCTCAATTGAGGATAGTCAAGGATGAGAATGCTCTTTTGGGGAGTTTCGCCGACCGACTTCGAGAACTGATGCAACTCCGAGGGGTTGCGTCACAGACGGAGCTAGCGTCCCGCATCCAGTATCCGCTCAGTACGGTACACAACTGGATGAACGGCCGATCAACTCCGGGCTTCGAAGCACTACAGGCGATCGCTACTCAATTGGGGATATCGCTCGACTGGCTAGTTCTCGGTCGCGGCAATCCCGATGCGGGGGAAACGGCCGGTCCAAAGTTGGTGAAAGTTGTCGAATTCAACCCCGACGTGCCGGGCATCTACCGGGTCGCGGGTGAGCTCGAGGACTCCGAGCTCGGGGACAACATCCGGGCGGTGATGCGGATCCACCTGAGCACCGAAGTGGATCCGAAGGTGAAGGGCAAAGTGCTCGGCTTCCTAGCTGCCATCGACCCAGGAGAAAAAAAGGCCGGACTACCAGGGGCTCATGATGCGCCTCGGCTGGGAAGTCGTGCCGGGAGGAAGGCAGACCGGTAGCACCACGAGGACAACGGGTCCCCATCTCTGACTGCACGGCGACCACCCACGGAGCGCCGTGCTGAGCCCTCGAATCACAACCGACTCGAGGGCTCAGCACGCTTCTCCGGACAGCGTCCCGAAGTGACCCGCAAAACCAAATGAGGTCTACCTTGCCACCATACGGAATAGTGACTAGCGAACCAAGCCCACTGGAGAAGGAAATCGCTCGCCTGCATGCCGAGGCGACTAGGCTCAAGCAGTCGAGCTGGGACGCCGCGATTGAATCACTCCTTGCGGCCCGAGCGCTTGCACGCGCACACGGCCTTGAGCGCTACGCCCCCTTCAAAGAACACCTCCGCCTACCCCTCTTTCTTCAATCGGCGGGTCGCTGGACTGAGTCCGAGCGTGAGTTCAAGGCGATCATTGCGGAACTCACCTACGTGACCGGTCACCGCTTTGGCTCCATCGACACCAGCCAGAGCTATGCCTTCTCCCAGTCGGATCGCCATGCCTGCCTCTCGTCCGCTTATGAGAAGTACGCACTTGCGGCGAAGCGCGAGCGACTGCCCGAGCTCGCCGCTTGGCTTCGTTCGTTCGCCGTCAGTCACGACGCCCAGCACCGGCACTTCTTGGAAGCTTCCCTCCGCGAATTTGAGGCCGCCGACCGCGAGCGTAAGGCAAGGGTTGCTGCACGTCGTGCGTCGCGGACCTGAGCTTGCCCTCGCCCACAAACCCGAACAAACCCGCCCGAACAAACGTCCGCACGAACCCCCTCGAGCGAGCGAGCGCCCGAACGAGATCCGATCATGAGAATCCGGCCGAAAACCCCCTTTCAGTCCGGATCTCCGCGCCACATTCTCATGTCCGGATCTCGCGCGATTCTTCAATCATCCCGCCGCGTCCCGCGCGTTCCCGCCCAGTCCCGCCATTCTCACCCCCATTGTCGTGGGACAGCCGGCGGGCTCGTGCTCGGGCCGTCCGTGGCGTGGCTTGCCGGCGTCACGACGG